>SDNZ01000003.1 GCA_004524565.1 Candidatus Thorarchaeota archaeon | reverse complement strand
TGCGCTCTCAACTTATACTTGCGTTGTTGAATTTTCATCGGAATCGTATTGGCATTTCATTGATTTCGCATTTGATTATGTCATTCCCTTACATATTTTCAATGATAGTACTGGCATTGGATATGATGGATGGGACACTTGGAATCCTGTGTACAATTCTTCTGAACCTAACGTGAATTGTGGTCCGTTTATTTTCAAAGAGTATGTAGAAGGGGATTATTACGCATTGGAAAAGAATCCATTGTTTCATTATAGAGTCGTGGAGGACCTGACAACTACTTCAAGTGCAACAAATCAGACTTCACAACCAAATTCATTATTGCCAACAATCGCTTTTACTGCTGTAATTACAGGCACGGGAATTGTTATTGTATATTGCACTGTATCTATTATTCAAAAACGCAAGAGCACTGAGAGCCCATGATATATTTCGATTTATTGGAATCATATGATTAATTGAGAGAGGTTATATGAACATTTGACATTAGTATAATAGCGTGGAGGTTAAGGTGAGATAGATTGAGGAGACCCTTTCCAACTACTGCATTGCTGGTGATTGCGGCTTTACTTGTAGTATCGATGAGTGAAGTGATCGTGACTAGTGGATTCTTTGAATCGGAATCACTTGTGACAGGACCATATATTGACGAGGTCATCTTCAAGGTGCTAAACCAAGATCAACGAGCGCTTGCTCTCCAATCAGGAGATATTGAGTTGGATGCGAGCTTTTTCGATCCAGTTCATCTTCAAACATTTGAAGCAGACCCAGATATCTCAATATTTCAAGCAGAGAATAATGGATATCACCAGCTAGTTATCAACTGTGCAAAATATCCACTCAACATTAGTGGATTTAGAAGAGCCTTCGCCTATGCATTCAACAAGACTAAAGGCGCAACTGAAATACTGTACGGTTTCAGTGTTGAACTCGACTCTGTTTTACCGAAATGCAATCCGTGGTGTATAGAAGACCAATTCACGTGGAATTACTATGCGGCACAACCAGAAGTAGGGAATCAAATACTGGATGATTTGAACTTCACAATCAATACAGGAACGGGATTTAGAGAAACACCAGATGGTACCCCATTCTGTGTTGAAATAGCATATCCAGCATGCTCTTGTGATGGATACAGTGAAACAAGTCAACTTGCAGTTGATGCCCTTCGAAGTCTGGGTATCAATGCGGAAAAACATGCAATAGACTTCAATGATTACGTTACCAGATTGATAACCCATGGCGATTATGATATAGCTTTTTCTACAAGACAATTTTACAACAACGATATTGATTGGTTGGCTTACGATTTTGGTTCAGAATATGCAGACTTCGACGGTGAAAATCCATCTAGCTTCGCTAACGATACATTTGACATATGGATAGATCAACTCCTCTATGGTACAAGCTATGAAGATGTCTATGAAGCATCAGCAGAGATGCAGAAGATCCTACACTACAATGTCCCAGTTCTTATTGCCTTTGAAAGGACATTCATGCAGGCATACAGAAATGATCAGTTCACAGGACATGTTGAAGACATGGGTCAATACATGGCGGGTCCTTGGACATTGCGGAATATGCATCTCATCAATGGGTCTTTCGGTGGAAGTGCTCGCGTCGCTATTCAGCAAGACCCTTGCACTTTCAACATCTTTTCATTATATAGTGCATACTGTTGCAATGCTGTCTTTGAGAACATATGGCCATCTCTCTACAAATATAGCCCGGACATCACACCTATTCCCGATATTGCTACCAACTTAGTGATTGAAACTCACTCTGATAATCCAGCTGTTCCTGATGGTCATACCCGCTTCACAGTCGACATCGTTCAGAATGCGACATGGAGCGATGGTATCCCATTGACAGCAGATGATATTGCGTTCACCTATATCTATGCAAAAGAAAGCGCACCTTTTGGATACCCAGCAGGTAAACTGGCTTCAGATATGGTAGCGGTCTATTCACCCACGCTTAGCAAAGTTGTCGTTGAATATACCACAGAATCATACTGGCACTTCAACAATTTTGCTTACCGATATATCATCCCAGTTCACATTTTCAATGACTCTGGTGGGATTGGGTATGAGGGATGGAATACATGGAATCCAGTATTTGATCCAAATGACCCTCATGTGACCTGTGGTCCTTTCGTCTTTTCAGATTACGTGGAACATGACTACTACAGAATGGTCAGAAATACTCAATTCCAATATGCAATTACTCCTCCTACCACTACGACAAACACAACATCGACAGCAAACAATCAGACGACGACTTCAGATATGTTCTGGCCAATAATGATTGGCACAACAGTAATTACAGGTACAGGGATGGTTGTTATTGTCTATGTTATTGCTAGACATCAGAACCGTAAGGTCTAGAGTGATCTTGAAATCTCAACATTAGAATATCATTGAATATAGCAAATGACCGAAATTCAAAGAAGTTAAATCAAGATAGTTCTAATTTCTAATAGATATTGGAGGTTTGGTGAAGGAGATTGAGGAGTCGCCTTTATGCAATGTCTATGCTTGCAATAGTAGTTATAATACTCAGTTCATACTCAAGTGTTCACATTGCTAATGCATGGAGTGATTCAGATCCAATACAAAGAGGCCCCTATGTTGATGAGATCATCTTCAAGGTAATTGCAAACCAAGACCAGAGGATTCTTGCTCTCCAATCTGGCGAGATAGAAATGGACAATAGCTTTTTCGACCCAGTTCACTTTGCTACACTGGCTGCAGACCCGGAAATTTCAATACATCACGGAATCAGGAACGGGTATGGTCATCTTACCATCAACTGTGCTAAGTATCCGCTCAATATCAGTGGATTGAGAAGAGCCTTCGCATTTGCGTTTGATAAAACAAGAGTCACGGAAGAAATCATGGATGGATTCTCTATCGAGCATGATTCACTAGTTCCTCTGCCAAATGGTTGGTGTGCCGAAGACCAATTTGATTGGCATTACTATACCGCTCAACCAGAAATCGGTAACCAGATCCTTGATGATTTGAATTTTACAATAGATGAAGGGACTGGATTCAGATTAGCCCCGGATGGTACTCCGTTTAATATCACGATTGAATATGCAGCATGTAGTTGTGAATTAGCTGGAGCCCTTCCGCAAGTAGGCGTAGACGCGCTACATTCTCTACACATCAATGCTAGAACTCGTGCAGCAGACTTCAACGAGTACATTTCAAGGCTAGACAGCCATGGAGATTACGACATGGTCTGGTATGCGGTAAACTTCTATGATAATGATGTTGACTGGCTTGCACACGAATATTGGTCGGAGTATGTAGATGTAGAATATGAAAACCCAACGAACTTTGCTAATGAAACCTATGACAGCTGGAGAGACGCCCTCCTCTACGGTACAACCTATGAGGAAGTCTATGAAGCTGCTTCTGAGATGCAGAAGATTCTCCAGTACAACGTGCCCAGGCTTGTTGTCTTTGAGAACACCTACATGCAAGGATATAGAAATGATCAGTTCACTGGTCATGTAGAAGACCTTGGTAGATACATTTCTGGTCCCTGGACCTTAAGAAAAATTCACAAACTAGATGGTACATTTGGTGGCACAGTCACTATTGCAATCGCCGAAGAACCTGACAGTTTCAATATCTATGATACAGATTCTAGCTATTCTGAAGCACTCCTTGCTAATCTCTGGCCATCCTTGTATCAATATGGACCAGATTTGACACCCGTATCTGATTTGGCAAAAAATGTCTTGACGGAAACTCACAGCGATAATCCTGCAGTACCTGATGGTCATACACGTTTCACCTTTGATATAATCCAGAACGCAACATGGAGTGATGGAACCCCATTAACTGCAGAGGATGTAGCATTCAGCCTCACATATGCGTATGAGAGTGAACGTTACGGAAACCCAGCAGGTGCTGATATGTGGGACTTGGCTGCGGCATATGCACCGACACCATACACTGCAATTATTGAGTTCAACACTGAATCATACTGGCACTTCAGTAATTTTGCATTTGACTACATCATTCCAGAACACATCTTTAATGATGAAAATGGAATTGGGTATGAGGGTTGGTTCGATTGGAATCCAGTATATGATCCAGAACAACCTAACGTGAATTGTGGTCCGTATATCTTCTCAGATTACGAAGCTGGTGAGTTCTACAAATTAGAAAGGAACCCACTCTTTCACTATATAGCAAGTTCAAGTGTTGCTACTATCGTAACTACTACTACTGCTACTACTGCAACTACTACTACAACTACTACTGCTACAAATCAGACTCCGCTAGAAATGAATTGGTCACAAGTATTCAGTGTATCAATAGGTTCAGTTTCAGGAATTGTGATGCTATACTGTGTGGTTTCTATAATCCAGACCCGCAGAAATCAATAGATCCATTGATAGTCCCAGTTACATCGGCTTGATTCCAAGAAGTTAAATTATCAAATACACAGTATTGTTTTGGATTGGAGGTTTTGGTGAGCTGATTTGAGGAGAATCAGGTATACTATACTAATCACAGTAGCACTTCTTATGGTAACATTTAGTGGAATTCCTGAAACTAGTAGTTGGTCAGAATCAGGCGCTTTGCAAACAGGACCGTATGTTGACGAGATCATCTTCAAGGTAATTGCAAACCAAGATCAGAGGATTCTTGCTCTTCAAGCCGGTGAGATTGAAATGGACAATAGCTTTTTTGATCCAGTTCACCTTCCGACATTGGCAGCAGATCCTGACATAGATATCGCCAGTACTTTGAGAAATGGGTATGGTCATCTCACAATCAATTGTGCAAAATATCCACTCAATATCAGTGGGCTGAGAAGAGCCTTCGCATTTGCGTTTAATAAAACAAAAGTAACTGAAGAAGTAATGTACGGATTCTCTATCGAGCATGATTCACTTGTCCCTCGGGCAAATAGTTGGAGCGTTGAAGAGCAATTCGACTTTCATTACTATACTGCTCAACCAGAAATTGGAAATCAAATTCTTGATGATTTGAATTTTGTAATAGATGAAGAAACAGGATTCAGATTGGCCCCGAATGGTTCGCCATTTGAGATTATTATTGAGTATACAAACAATGGATACATAGCACAGATAGGCGTTGAAGCATTAGATTCTCTATATATCAATGCTAGGACTCGTTCATCAGATTTCAATGAATACATGTCAAGGCTAGACAGCCATGGAGATTACGACATGGTCTTCTTTGCTACAAACTTCTATAGCAACGATGTTGACTGGCTTGCATATGACTACTGGTCAGAGTACGCAGATGTTGAGTACGAGAACCCAACCAACTTTGTTAATTCTTCCTACGATGCCTGCAGAGACGGACTCCTTTACGGTACAACCTACGAGGAGGTCTATGAGGCAGTTGCTGAGATGCAGGAGATCCTTCACTACAACGTTCCAATACTTGTTGTATATGAGAACACCTACATGCAGGGGTACAGAAACGACCAGTTCACTGGTCATGTCGAAGATCTTGGAAGATACATCTCAGGTCCCTGGACCATGAGGAAGATTCAGAAAATCGATGGTACATTTGGTGGCACAGTTCCCATTGCTATCAGCGAAGAACCTGACAGCTTCAACATCTACAACACAGATTCACAATCCTCTGAGTCTATTCTGGCTAATCTCTGGCCTTCACTATATCAATTTGGGCCAGATATGAATCCAATCCCAGACATTGCAGAGAGCATGCTAGTCGAAATCCATTCAACCAATCCAGCAATTCCAGATGGTCACACACGATTTACGTTCGATATCATTCAGAACGCAACTTGGAGTGATGGTGAACCAGTCACCGCAGAGGATGTCGCATTCAGCCTTACCTATGCTTTTGAAAGTGCATTATACGATAATCCCGCAGGTACTGATATTGGAGACCTGGCAGCAGCATATGCACCAACTCCATTCAGGGCAGTCATCGAGTTCAATACTGAGTCATACTGGCACTTCAGCAACTTTGCATATGACTACATCATTCCAGAACATATCTTCAATGATGACACTGGAGTAGGCTATGATGATTGGGAAACTTGGAACCCAGTGTTTGATCCAGCAGAGCCTCATGTAAACTGTGGACCATTCATATTCGCGGATTATGAAGCGGGAGAGTTTTACAGATTAGAGAGAAATCCACTCTTTTACTATGCAGCAACTCCAAGTGCTTTAACTACTGAAACACAAGTTGTTTCAACGACCGAAACCAATTCAACTTCCCAAACAAATCAAACTACAATTCCCGAGATGAATTTGCTAAGTGTATTCAGTATTTCGTTGGGCTCTAGTTCACTCATTGTCATTGTATACTGCACTGTATCTATCATTCAAAAACGCAGAACCATTGAAACAACTTAACATCTTTCGAAGGTTTGGAATCAGGAGCTTGAGTAAAAGATGTTATATCAGCATTTTCACAATATTCAACGTGCATAGAGGTTAGGGTGAACTGGGTTGAGGAGATCCTTTTTTGCTACTACAGGGCTGGTAATTGCGGCTTTGCTATTTGCATCGATCAGTGAAGCACCAATAGTCAGTGGCTTCATGGAGTCGGATTCTCTTCAGACAGGACCATACATCGATGAGGTCATATTCAAAGTCATAGCTAACCGGGATCAGAGGATTCTTGCTCTTCAAGCCGGTGAGATTGAAATGGACAATAGCTTTTTTGATCCAGTTCACCTTCCGACATTGGCAGCAGATCCCGATATAGACATCTTTAGTGCTACACGAAATGGATATGGTCACATCACTATAAACTGCGCCAAGTATCCACTTAATATCAGTGGCCTGAGAAGAGCTTTCGCTTTTGCGTATGATAAGACAAATTTAACTGAATATTATTTTGATGGGTTTTCAATCGAACACGATTCGCTAGTCCCTTTACCTAACGGTTGGTGTATTGAGGATGAATTCGATTGGCACTATTACACAAACCAAGCAAATATTGGGAACCAAATTCTTGATAATCTTAATTTCGAAATCGATGAAGAAACAGGTTTCAGGTTGGCACCAGATGGTTCTCCGTTTGAGATTATTATTGAACATGCTTCAACAGGTATTACTCCTTATACCGCGATAATTGCAGTAGACGCACTGCACTCACTGCACATCAACGCTCAGACACGTGCAGCAGACTTCAACGATATGCGTTGGAGGTTAGACAGTCACGGGGACTACGATATGATGACCTATTCAGTAAATTTTTTCAACAATGATGTTGACTGGCTAGCATTCGAGTACTGGTCAGAGTATGCAGATGTTTTCGGGGAGAATCCTTCCAATTTTCAAAATGATACCTACGACAGCTGGAGGGACCAACTTCTCTATGGTACAACCTACGAGGAAATCTATGAAGCAGCAGCAGAGATGCAGAAGATCCTCCACTACAACGTTCCAATACTTGTAATCTATGAGAATACCTACATACAGGGGTACAGAAACGACCAGTTCACTGGCCATGTTGAGGACCTTGGCAGATATATTGCTGGTCCCTGGACCATGAGGAAGATTTGCAAGCTCGATGGTACCTTTGGTGGCACAGTCCCCATTGCAATCAGCACTGACCCTGACAGCTTCAATATCTACGTTACAGATCCACAATACTCCGATATGGTCATAGCAAATATCTGGCCATCACTATATAAATACGGACCGGACTTAACACCCATACCGGATCTAACCGAGAATATGTTGATAGAAACTCATTCTGATAATCCTGCAGTTCCTACCGGCCACACTCGTTTCATTATTGACATCATCCAGAATGCAACGTGGAGTGATGGAACCTCACTAACTGCAGAGGATGTAGCATTCAGCCTCACCTATGCATTTGAAAGTGCATTATTTAACAACCCCGCAGGTTCTGATATTGGTGATCTGGCGGCAGCCTATGCTCAAACATCATACAGAGCTGTAATTGAGTTCAACACTGAGTCTTTTTGGCACTTCAGCAACTTTGCATATGATTACATCATTCCAGAACATATCTTCAATGATGATACTGGGATAGGGTATGATCGTTGGGAACATTGGAATCCAGTATTCGTTCCTGCTGAACCTAATGTGAACTGCGGTCCATTCATTTTCTCTGATTTTGAACTAGGGGAGTATTACAAATTAGTTAGGAATCCTCTGTTTTACTATGCAGCTAATCCAAACGCACCAACAACATCAACCACATCTAATCCTACTACTTCTAATACTACTACAGATCAAACGATAGTTCCAGAGTTGAGCTGGCTAAGATTGTTTAGCACAGTGTTAGGTACAGGTTCAGGAATTGTCATTGTGTATTGTGTGGTATCAATCATCCAAAAACGCAAAAACAGTGGGAATACTTGAATATTCCATTAATTGAAATCAAGTGAGGAATTCAAAGAGATTATATCATCAATAATACAATACATGTATTGTCAGGAGATTGGGGTGAGCTTGGATGAGAGAGTCCTTTTCTGCTTCTTCACTATTAATATTAGCTGCGTTCTTAGTAGTATCACTTTGTTGGATTCCTGCAGTTAATGGATTCGTTGAGTCAGCTCCTCTTCAAACAGGACCATACGTTGATGAGGTTATCTTCAAGGTTATACCCTATGATAGTGAGAGATTATTAGCTCTTCAAGCGGGAGAGATTGAGTTGGACACGAGTCTCTCTTGGTACTACCTGATGTTGGATGAAGACCCCGATATTGACACATATACTACTCCAAGAAATAGTTATACGAATCTCATAATCAATTGTGCAAAATATCCTCTCAATATCAGCGGCTTTAGACGAGCTTTTGCATTTGCATACAACAAGACAAGAGTATTAGACGAATGGGCACATGGACCAGGTATCGAACACGATTCACTTCTACCTCGACCAAATGCATTTTGTATTGAAGATCAGTTTGATTGGCATTACTATTCATTTCTACCGGAAATTGGGAATCAAATACTGGATGACTTGAATTTCACAATCGATACAGAAACAGGATACAGAGTAGCACCTGATGGTTCTCCATTCAGTGTCACAATTGAATACACTGCATGCTCTTGTGAGAAATCAGGTGGTCATGCAAAGATTGGAGTTGATGCGTTACATAGTCTTGGAATTAATGCATCTATGAAAGTAGCTAACTTTGAAGAGTATATTCCAAGGCTAGACCACCATGGTGATTATGATATGATTATTCGTGGTAGGGGATTCGATGAAAATGACGTGCAATGGCTTGGATATGAGTTCGGGTCTGAATTCTCAGACGAACCCTATCTGAATCCATCTAACTTTGCCAATGACTCCTATGATATTTGGCTTGAGCAGCTCCTCCACGGTACGTCCTATGAAGCAGTGTGTGAAGCTGCAACAGAGATGCAGAAGATACTCCACTATAATGTTCCAGAACTTGTTCTCTTTGAGAGAACAGATACACAAGTATACAGAACTGATGTCTTTACTGGTCATATAGAAGACATTAGTAATAACATCTCAGGTCCTTGGACAGTAAGGAAAATTCACAGACTCGATGGTACTTTTGGTGGCACAGTTACGATAGCAATCAGCATGGACCCAGACAGTTTCAATTTCTATATGACCAGCTCAGATTCATCGAAAGTAATTCTAGAAGAGCTCTGGCCATCACTCTATGATTATGGTCCGGATATGAATCCAATCCCAGATCTAGTGGAAAATATGCTGATAGAAACCCATTCAGATAACCATGTAGTCCCAGATGGACACACTCGATTTACACTGGATATCTTACAGAATGCAACTTGGAGTGACGGGGCCCCCTTAACAGCCGAGGATGTTGTCTTCACCTTCGTATATGCAATAGAGAGTGGATCATTTGGCAATCCTATAGAAAGTTCATTTTCTGATTTGTCTGCAGTCTATGCACCAACTCCATACAGAGTTGTGCTTGAATTTAGTACGGAGTCATACTGGAACTTCAATGATTTTGCATTTGAATACATTATACCCATTCACATCTTCAATAATACTGGAGGAATCGGGTATGAAGGATGGAATATATGGAATCCAATATTTGAGTCGGAGGATCCACATGTGACCTGTGGACCATTCGTCTTTTCAGATTTTGAAGAAGGAAATTACTATAAAATAGAACGAAATCCCCTATTCCATTATGCAGCTAGTTACGAAAATACTACTACAACGACAAGTCTGAATCCAACCACTTCTAATACAAATCAAACAACTCTGCCACAGATTCCCTTTTCCCTAACAATTGCGTCTGCAGTTGGAGGATTCTCAAGTATTATCATTCTATACTGCGGCGTTCAGATACTTCAGAAACGAAGAAGTCTGACGAACACTTGAACTGATATGTATGATTTAGGTAATTCGGAGTCAAAGGGGATAATGGTTCTGCAATATTCAAGAAACCGACACTTTGTGGTTCAAAGAAGTTAAATCGTAATTATTCCAATCATAAATGAAATTGGAGGTTTTGGTGAAAGGGATTGAGGAAGCAGATTCAGGTAGGAATGGTTCTTGGAATAGTGATTCTCTTACTAGATTCACTTGGATGCATACAGATTGCTAGTTCATGGCATGAGTCAGATTCCCTCCAGACAGGTCCCTATGTAGATGAGATAATCTTCCAAATCATCGAACATCCAGATGACCGATTCCTGGCTCTTCAAGCAGGAGAGATTGATATGGACTTGGATTTCTTTCATCCAATCCATCTTCCAAACATTTGGGAGCTCGACATAGACATATTCTCATCTTTGAGAAATGGATATGGTCAAATCACCATTAACTGCCAGAGATACCCTCTAAGCATCAGTGGATTCAGACGTGCCTTTGCGTTTGCCTTTGATAAGACACGAATCACTGCGGAGATTATGGATGGATTCTCGCAGGAGCATGATTCCCTTGTTCCATTTGTCAATAGCTGGTGTGTTGAGAATCAATTTGATTGGCACTACTATACAAATCAATCAGATATTGGCAACCAGATTCTAGATGACCTAAACTTCACCATCAATCCATCAACAGGCTTTCGTCTTGCCCCAAATGGAGATCCCTTTGAGGTAGTGATTCTCTATTCAAGCGCTTCGTCGGAAATTGCAGGAGGTTCAGCACAGATTGGAGTTGATGCACTTCATTCATTACATATCGATGCAAGGAGAGAGGAATACCTCTATGAAGATATTTCAGGAGGAGCCTATGACATGATCCTGTATACCATAGATTTCGATGATTATAACATCGATTGGCTTGCACATGAATATTGGTCAGAAAATGCTGATGATTACTACTGGAATATCGCTAGATTCGAAAATGACACCTATGATAACTGGCGAAACCAACTCCTCTATGGAACAACATACGAGGAAGTCTATGAAGCAGCAAAAGCTATGCAAGAGATTCTACACTACAATGTGCCAAGGCTTGTCGTGTACGAGGACACCTATCTGCAAAGATACAGAAATGATCAGTTCACTGGTCATGTTGGAGATTTAAGAAAATACATCACAGGTCCTTGGACCATGAGAAAGATCCACAAGATCGATGGAACCTTTGGAGGTACTGTCACTATTGGGATGGCGGAAGAACCGGAGAGTTTCAATATTTTCCTGCAGGTATCTGATTATTCACTGGCAATTGTAGATAATCTCTATCCCTCATTGTATGATTATGGTCCAGATATGGTGCCAGTACAAGATTTAGCTGAGAGTATGGTAATTGAAACTCATATGGATAATCAGAATGTTCCTCTGGGGCACACCAGATTCACATTCGATATTGTTCATAACGCCACCTGGAGTGATGGCACACCATTGACTGCAGAAGATGTTGTATTTACGTTCACCTATGATTATGAAAGAGCCCAATACATGACTCCGATTCCCAGATTTATTGGAAATCTAACTTCAGCTTATGCCCCTACCACATACAGGGTAATAATCGAATTCGACACAGAATCATATTGGTACTTCAACTATTGTGGATTCACATACATCCTCCCGCAACACATATTCAACAATGAAACAGGTATTGGTTATCAGGGCTGGAATACCTGGAACCCAGTATTTGATCCCGAAGAGCCTAACGTGAACTGTGGCCCATACACTTTCTCAAATTACGAGGTTGGGGAGTTCTACACTATTAAGAGAAATCCAAATTTCTATTATTCCACATTCTCAATTGACTCATCAACAACCACAAATTCCAGTTCCACCACCAATCAAACAAACGATTCATTTCCACTCAATTGGTCATATGCTGTGAGTATTACATTAGCTTCCGGGTCAACTATAGTAATCATCTATTGCACAGTTGCCATAATCAGGAAGCGAAAAGAAGAATCCATTCTATTACATACAAAGGAGTTAAATCAGTAGAACTACAATCTATAGGTGAAATTGGAGGTTTTGGTGAAGGAGATTGAGGAGTCGCCTTTATGCAATAACTGTGTTTGCATTAGGAATTATACTACTCAGTTTATACTCAAGTGTTCATATTGTTAACGCTGTATTTGAGTCAGATTCTCCTCAGACAGGACCATACGTTGATGAGGTTATCTTCAGGGTGATGAATAGCTATGAACAGGAAGTTCTTGCTCTTCAATCTGGTGAGCTTGAAATGGC
Organism: Candidatus Thorarchaeota archaeon; assembly: GCA_004524565.1. Classification (GTDB taxonomy): domain Archaea; phylum Asgardarchaeota; class Thorarchaeia; order Thorarchaeales; family Thorarchaeaceae; genus SMTZ1-45. The sequence goes on along the minus strand of SDNZ01000003.1, from coordinate 50,108 downwards.
CTTTGTTCGAAATGACCGAGATAGTCTCTCAGTATTGGAGTCAGACCCAAATATCGACATATACAGCGCCGCAGGTGATCATTACGGATATATTACCATCAACTGTCGTGATTATCCATTGAATATCAGTGGTCTCCGACGAGCCTTTGCTTTTGCCTTTGACAAGGGGAGAGCTGCCGAAGACCTCCTTGGCGGTGAGTCGATAGACCATGATTCGCTTATCCATCCAAAAAGTGGTTGGTGTGTAGAAGATGAGTTTGAGTGGCATTACTATACTGAACAATCAGACATAGGGAATCAACTTTTGGATGAACTTGGTTTCAATATTAGCAGTACAACGGGATATCGTCTTGCACCAAACGGAGAAGAATTTGATATTAGATTTTCCAACGTTTGTAATAGTTGGGCTGACAAAGTTTCGCGGATAGCAGTTGATGCTTTACATTCCTTATACATCAATGCTTCTAGAGAAGCAGGTGGTCTGGAGTCAGTCTTAGACCAACATGGAGATTATGATATGGTCTACAATTATGATTTTTTCAATGATAATGACGTAGACTGGCTAGCTTACGACTATTGGTCGGAATATGCATCAATTGAAGGTGAAAACCCAACAAATTTTGTTAACGAAACATACGATAGCTGGCGAGACCAACTACTCTACGGTGCAACCTACGAGGAGGTCTTTGAGGCTGCATCTGAGATGCAAAAAATCCTCCATTACAATGTACCACAATTAGTAGTCTATGTGAAAATGTCCACCCAAGCATATAGGAACGATCAATTTGAGGGTCATGTTGAGGATCGTAGTAGACTCATATCCGGTCCTTGGACCTTGAGGAATATCCATAAAATTGACGGGACTTTTGGCGGCACGGTCCCAGTTGGACTAGATAGGGAGCCTGATACATTCAATATCTTTACCACAAATTCCTATTGGTCCAAGACAATTCTTGAGAATCTTTGGCCTTCATTGTATGACTGTGGACCTGATATGCGACCTGTTCCGAATCTAGCTGAAAGTATGATGATTGAAACTCATACCGATAATCCCAGCATTCCCGAAGGTCATAGAAGATACACCTTTGATATTATTCAGAATGCTACTTGGAGTGATGGAACCCCACTAACTGCAGAGGATGTAGCATTTAGCTTCTACTATGATGTCGAGCGAATCTATAATGACACATTTACTGCACCTTCATTTGCTGGAGAGATAGCTGCTGCTTTTGCACCAACTCCATATCAAGCTGTCATCGAGTGCAATACAGAATCTTACTGGCACTTCAGTAACGTTGGATATCACTGTATCATTCCAAGACACATCTTCAATAATGATACAGGAATCGGATATGAGGAATGGATGAATTGGAATCCATTCTTAGATCCGAGTGAACCATCTACACACTGCGGTCCTTTCGTCTTCTCGGATTTTAAGATTGGAGAACACTATAGTATAGAGAGAAATACTCTCTTCTATTATTCTGCGTACCCGAGTGTGGATTCTGCTAATACAAGTACCGCTACAACATCAAACCAAAATACTACTTCGTTTCCGCTTATTTGGTCGTATGCCATCAGTATTCCTTTAGGAATTGGATCAGCTGTAACAATCATCTATTGCACAGTTACTATAATTCGCCGCCGAAATGAGGAACTGAATCCTTGATATCTATGAATTAGAAGATCTTTGGTTCGTCCCACTCGCCCCAAAGGTCTCGCCAGACTTGGAATATCTCACCCACTGTTGCGTACTCTTTCACAGCATTTACAATGTGAGGCATGACGTTATCACCATTCTCTGATGCTTTCAGGAGACCTGCTAATGCCGCATCGACCTTGGTGTTATCTCGTTCTCTTCTAATCTTCTGGGTTCGTTCTACCTGTCGTCGTTCTACTTCCGGGTCAATCTTCAATACAGGGATGGTAATTTGCTCACCATCAAGAACATAATCGTTTACACCAACAATCGTGCGTTCTCCTGATTCAATCTCTTTCTGGTAACGATATGACGCCTCAGAGATTTCACGCTGGAAGAATCCTTTCTCAATAGCCTCGACTACTCCACCCATAGCTTCAACCTTGTCAAAATACTCGTAGGCTTCTTTCTCCATATCATCTGTAAGTTTTTCAATATAGTATGAACCAGCTAACGGGTCAATAGTATTAGCAGCACCACTCTCGTGAGCAAGCACCTGTTGTGTCCTTAATGCAATTCTAACAGCATCTTCCGTTGGCAAACAAAGTGCTTCGTCCATTGAGTTTGTATGCAGTGACTGAGTTCCTCCAAGAACCGCAGCTAGAGCTTGATAAGCTGTTCTGACAACATTGACCATTGGTTGCTGTGCTGTCAGTGAGCATCCAGCAGTCTGAGTATGAAATCGCATCCAGAGAGACCGCTCATTCTTCGCACCAAAGGTCTCCTTCATCTCGCGAGCCCAGATGCGTCGGGCTGCTCTGTACTTGGCAACCTCTTCGAAGATATCGCTATGTGCATTAAAGAAGAAAGATAATCTAGGGGCGAAAGCATCAACATCCAGACCTTTCCTCATTCCGACCCGGACATACTCCATACCATTGATGAGGGTGAAGGCTAATTCTTGAGATGCAGTAGAGCCAGCTTCGCGTATATGGTAGCCTGAGATTGAGATTGTATTCCATCGGGGAATGTTCTTAGTAGCGTATTCCATAATATCTCCGATGATACGAAGAGATGGAGCAGGAGCTAATATCCAAGACTTTTGAGCCATGTATTCCTTCAAAATATCATTCTGAATGGTTCCGCCTATTTTGTCTGCAGAGATGCCTTGTTTCTGAGCGGCTACCATGTACATTGCAAGAAGAATTCCTGCAGGTGCATTAATTGTGAATGATGAAGTTACTTTGTCTATTGGGATACCTGCAAAGAGAATCTCCATATCTTTGAGACTATCAACAGCAACTCCAAGTTTTCCTACTTCACCCATCGAATAGGGATGGTCAGAGTCTCGTGCAAAGAGTGTAGGTAGATGAAATGCAACACTGAGGCCTGTCTGCCCGTTGGCTAATAGAAACTTGAATCGTTGATTAGTTTCCTCAGCAGAGCCCATTCCAGCAAACTGACGCATTGTCCAGAGACGACCACGATACATACTCGGTTGAACTCCACGAGTAAACGGAAACTCACTTGGAAAACCTAGGTCTTTCAAGTAATCCAAGTTTGGTACATCGAGGGGAGTATAGATTGCTTTTATTGGTCGGCTTGAAGTGGTCACGAAATCCTTTCGACGGTCAGGATGTTGCTTCTGATGTGAGCCAAGGGTTTCTTTTTCCCAATTATCTTGAGCTTTCTGAATATCTTCCAAGTTCCTATCTGCACCCATGTCGAGCTCCTCCGAAGTAGAACAAGACTTCGAATTGTGTACCTGATATTAACTGTTCGATTTGTATAATACAGGGAAATTTGTCTAGAATTCAAAGCCTCGCCGCGCAGTAATTTTTCTCGTATTGTAATAATGCTTGATTTCCCTCATCTCCGTCACAAGGTCCGCAGCTTCAATTATCTCCGGCTTTGCATATCGTCCCGTCATGATTATTTCTACATCAGATGGTCGCATATCCAAGAGACCAAGCTGATCTTTTATGGAGAATAGATCCCATTCCACAGCTACATTGATCTCATCAAGAATAAGAACATCACATGAGTGATTTCTCAAGGCTTCCCGAGCCAGCTCTAAACCTTCCTGCGCCATATTGATGTCAATAGGGTCGGGATTTTCCTTATCTACAAAGGTCTCTCTTCCTACGGGTTTGATTGTGAAATTAGGTACCTTCTCCACAGACCTGAATTCACCATAATTGATATCCACACCATCTCCTCGAATCGCTACTTTCGCCTTCATGAAGGAGATGACGAGAACTTCCAGTCCGTGTCCGGCTGCACGTAGTCCTGCACCTAATGCACAGGTCGTCTTACCCTTTCCATTTCCTGTATATACTTGAACAAGACCAGGAGCTGTACTGTTTGTCACATGCGCACCTCAGAGTCTTTGATACGACCTGCTAAGTAAGCAACCCGCTCACCAAGGAGAATACTTCCCTTAATCGCAAGTTCATCATTCAAAGCAGACCTCCAAGAGCCTTCATCGGTTTGGAGACTGCCTGAACCAAATGTACCATGTTTAACTGGGCTTCCCACTGCCCCAACAACAATCATTCCCTGACCTAAGGCATATCGATTCAATACATCAATGACATGTTCTTGACCTCCGTATCTAAGACCAGCATACGTCAAAGCACCGAATACCTTGTCCTTCAATTGATGGTCAAGCATCTTCATAGCTCGTGAACGATCGATGAAATCTTTGAGGACGCCGGGAACAGAAGTGAAGTATGAAGGAGCGGCGATTATTATAGCATCAGCTTTTCGTAATTCTTCTTCCAGTTTTGGCATATCGTCATGAGCACTTTCGGGACAGGTTTTTTTCCTAACACACGAGTCACAACCTGTACAATGGCGAATATCATATTCACTAATGTTAATCAGTCTTGTATCTGCAGATGTAGCCTCAAGTGCTTTTGATAGAAGAAATTGGGTATTTGATTTTTCTTTCTTAGGAGACCCTGAAATTCCAACAATACGCATCATGTAACCTCTCCAATAGAAAGATACACCACAGACGCACTACTTTTGTCTTTCGTCAAAGTGCTGAAAGCTTACATGAGATCGTAAAGATTCTGTGCGATTTCACTAGCTACTGCTACTGCTCTCATCGTACTCTCATTGACATGTGAGGCTACGACAACGGTCAGAGAATTCACTCGTAACATCTGGAGCTTATAGTCTCCAGAATTAACACAGGTAGGAACGATGTCCATCACCGGCGAGATGACTCCTTGGGAAACTTCCACTTCAATTCTGAATAAGTGTGTGCTAGGAAGATTTCCTTCAATCATTTGACCACCAGCATCAAATACTCCTGCAAAAACAATCTCAGGCCTTAACAGAGCCTTATGGACTTGCTTCTCAATCTTTTTCATTAGTTTCTCTGAGGGTGGTTCAAGATTGACAGAAATATACTGATCAATCAGTTCGTCGATATCAACAATCTCAGACATGCTTCCACTCCACGAAGATATCATCTCACCAAATCTATGAGCTATGCTTTGCCCCATTGCAAGTACCATGTTCTTGAGATCAGCTAGTGCATCTTCTTTATCGGATAGGGACACAAGAGCAAATGAATGGAAGAAAACGTAAGCCCATATAGAATCACTATGTTCTAAAATATAGACTCGTTCAGAGGATGTACTTGATCGTGAATGAAAGAGTGTGACACTATTTCTAACAAAGTGAGGAAGTATATTCAAATCAATAACCCTGCCTTCCTCCATGGATCTACCGTAGAGTGGCTCACCATCAGCCTTCACAATATACAGATTCCGTATCATATTTACTCCGGCCAGTAACAAAGAGCATCTTTCTCAAAACATAAGAGTTACTAGTGTTTAGTAGAGCGCGTCACTATAGCGGATTTCAGTAGACTTTAAACCACGAAAGTACTCAACTGCTAGAGGTCGGTAAAGATGTCAGAAGAGAAAGCGTTTGTTGCACCAAAGAAGAGGAAGAGGAAAGAACTTCAGAAACGTACACGTTACGATATCTATGCCGAGCTACTGCGCGTAGTCTACATCTGGGGATATTGTCCATTAACTAGAGCAGCAAGATCCACCAATATGCCGGTTGACCGCGCAAAAGAATCAATAGGAGAACTCTGTGAGCGAGGGCTCTTGGAAGAAGATGATGACGAAGGTATGCGAGTGTACAAGGTCACAGTACGAGGTCACCAATACTTAGAACTATACAAGCGAATGGCCGGTCTCGTTGGAATTCCGATTCCAGAACCAATCATTGGAATGTAAAAAAACCGAATAGCCTAGTAACAAATTGTGACTTCATGATGTGACTTCTGCTTATATGCAGAATTAAGGGAACTAATCTTAGAAAATAACAATTGGTGAAGGCCAAAATGGCAGAAAAATTTGAATACAAAAATGAAAGCGTTGTCGAACTCAGCACTACCGATGGTGATGTAGAGATTCGCAACTGTAGATCACTTCGACCTCAACAGGGTAATGAGATTATCATCTCAGGGACCTTGACTGTGTTTGGGGATTTGGACATAGAAGGATCCCTCAAATGTGACAGTTTGATATTAAAAACTAGAGACCGAATCGCTGTACTTGGTGATTTAATTGCAACAAGTGGTATTGATGCTCGTAAAGGATCAATCAGTGTAGAAGGAAATCTGGATTCTCGTGATATCGAAGTCGGAGCGTCTCTTCAAGTCGGTGGAAATCTAAATTGTATATCCGCAAAAGCAGGAGCTTCAATCAAAGTAACAGGTAACGCAGTTGCTCAAAGAGCGACTGGCGGAGCATCTGTTAAAATTGAGGGTGACTGTACTGTTGAAAGGATTGCCGGAGGCGGCTCAGTAGTGGTATACGGTACAATCAATGCTGAAGAACTGGATGCTGGCGGATCTGGAAAGGTCGTAACTGGTACCATCAAAAAAGTATCAGTTGGTGGAAGTTTCAAGGCGGAGGAAGCTATTGAAATCGATGACTTAGATGTTGGCGGTTCAGCTAAAGTGGGTCCAGGTTCAAAGGTTAAAAATGTCGATATCGGTGGAACCTTCAAAGCTGAAGGAGATATTGAATTTGGTGAGATTGATGTTGGTGGCACTGTCAAACTGGGCGGGGTCGCACATGGCGAATCAGTCAATGTAGGTGGTACTTTGAAGACTGAGGGTGATCTAACCACCACAGGTGCAATTGAGGTCGGTGGCACTGTAGCAGTTGAAGGAAACCTTACCTGTGAAGACAAAATCAAAGTTGGTGGAACTGTCAGAGTGGATGGTAGAATTCATACATTCCGAATCATCGTTGGTGGTGAAATCTCTGCGGAATACACAAAAGCCACAGATGGTATAAGGATTGGAAAACGTGCTGAGGTCAGAGGACCTGTAGAATCGAAAGAGATTCTGATTCGTGAGCGTGCCAGAACAGAATCACTTCATGGTGATGACATTCGCATTGAAGAACGCGCTCGTGTAGGTAATCTCTATGGTCGCAAGATCTACATTGAGCGTGATGCAATCGTAGAAGGTGAAACACTCTACACTGAAAGCCTCGAATCTGAGAATGGTGTAGAATTCAGAGAAGAACCCAAGAAAGTGGATAAACTACCTAATCCCGAAGAAATGAAATAGAATAAATATTCCGGGCCTTCACCCCAACGTTTATTCTAAGTAGGGGGATTGACTTCCCCCTGCCTATTCTTCCCTACTCTTTTTCAATATCAATATTCGACGAGAGCTGTATTGTGAATAAGGTGATTGATCAAAACCCCCAAATTCATTTTCTATTTCAAATCCAGCTATTCGGATGAGGAGATTCACTTCTCGATCAAAAAGTAGTGCTGCGTAGGACTCCACATGTACTTCTTCAACGATGTTCTGATTCGCATCACGAACTATGTAGTCCAAATCGATACGCATTATTTGACGAAGCATATCAGTGTGAATTTTGCCATGTCTCTCAACTGTAGTCCCATCAGCAAGTGATACAGGTATCTCCTTGAATTCAGCATGTTCATGTTGGAGAGCACCAGGATAGATGTCAAGTATGAAGGTTCCGTTATCTGTAAGATGATGGTGTACGCACTGAAGTGTAGAAAGTTGTTCTTCTGTAGTAATTGCGTGGCCAATTGAGTTTGGAATTATAATTAGTGGGAATTTTTGGTCAAAATTGAATTGAGTCATGTCACCTTCAATAATCGTCACATTGCTAGCAATTGATGGATTTGTAGACTCTAATTTTAGCCTAGCAACTTCAAGCATCGAAGGAGATTGTTCAAGAGCCACAACAGCATGTCCTTCTTTTGCCAATGCAAATGAGATACGACCAGTACCAGCTGCCAAGTCCAATATCGGAGACCCATAATTCTTTGCACATTTCAAGAAGAAGGGAATGTCTGAATTATCAGTGAAGAGATCGTAGAAACGACCAACTCCCTCGTATCCTGATTTTGAAGACAGACTTCCGTTCTCTTCGTTCATCCTGCTACACACTTTATCCAGCTGTGGTCATTTTGTCCTATTAATTATTGGAATAGTAAAATATCTAGGGAGAACAAGGAAGGGATGCGGAACAATCCAATCCAATTCCAACAATTGCATTCTGTAGCAACGTTCTAAATTCCGACATCCCTATTTTTTTTGATGTCATAGTCTATCTTAAGCGTTGATGTGTCTTCACAGACACATATATTTTTCCGACCAATCGGAGGTAACTATTGTGAAGATAATATCTCGCGTATGCTGTCTGCCTCTTCTAAAACCAAATATTGCTAGAGATATTTAGTAAAAAGGAATCGGCTACTTCGAAGCCTTTATCAACTTAGATTAGTGGAGCCCTCCAGAAGCTCTTAGTCTTCACAAGGTAGTGTATTAGATAATGACAGTTGACAAGAAGATCCTCAAGGAGTTATTCACAAGAACTCTGAAGACAAGACTCTTTGAAGAGAAGGTCTGGGATTTATTCGGAGAAAATATAGTTCCTGGGACACTACATCTGTATCTAGGACAGGAAGGAGTGGCAGCAGGAGTAACAACAGCACTCAAGGATTCTGACTGGATTCAGAGCTCTCATAGAGGACACGGGCATGTTGTAGCAAAAGGTGCGGATATGAACGCCGCCTTAGCTGAATTACTGGGCAAGAAGACAGGTTCATGTAAGGGTAAGGGCGGATCAATGCACATCACGCAGTTTGATGTGGGGGTATTGGGAGCAACAGGTGTTGTAGCATCAGGTCTACCAATAGCAGTCGGTGCCGCACTATCATGTCAAATGAGAAAGACTGACGACGTAGTGGTATGTTTCTTCGGAGATGGAGCTTCAAACAATGGAACTTTTGGTGAATCATTGAACATGTCAGCCATCTGGAAGTTGCCTTTAGTCTGGATTGTTGAGAACAATTTCTATGCGATGGGAACACCTATCAAACTCACTTGTCCAAGTTCAACGGTTGCCCAGAGAGCTGAGGGTTATTGTATTCCAAGTCAAGTCGTTGATGGTAATAATGCTCTCGAAGTTTATGAAGCAACAGTTGAAGCTGTCAAGCGAGCTCGAGAAGGTGGAGGTCCAACACTCATTGAATGTCAAACATACAGAATGAAAGGACACTCTAGATTTGATCCAGCAAAATACCGACCACAAGAAGAAGCAGATCATTGGCTCAGTGGTGAGAAAGATGCGGTAAATGTTATTCAAAAGATTGCTATCGAACAAGGTGCAATCACTGAAAAGGACGCTGAAAAGATACGTGAAAAACTACAGAAAGAAGTAGACAAGGCAGGAGAATTCGCAAAGAAATCTGACTTTCCAGAACCCGAAGAAACTCTGGATGATGTCTATGCGGAGGCGTTCTAGATGACAGAGATGGTATACAGAGAAGCTCTCAAAGCAGGGATTCGCGAAGAGATGCTCCGTGATGAACGTGTATTCCTTCTCGGAGAAGATATCGGTCTTAATTGGGGCGGAGCCTTCAAGGTGACTAAAGGTCTAGCGGAAGAGTTCGGAGTAGAACGAGTTCGAGACACACCAATCTCAGAGAATACAATCGCAGGAGCGGCAGTTGGTGCAGCTATTACTGGTATGAGACCAGTTGCAGAAATTATGTTTGGAGATCTCATTACCCTAGCAATGGACCAAGTGTGTAATCAAGCAGCAAAGATGAGGTACATGTTCGGAGGACAGACATCAGTCCCACTAGTTTTGAGAACCGTTTTTGGTGGTGGAAAGAATATCGCTTCACATCACTCACAAAGCTTGGAATCATGGTTCATGCATACACCGGGTCTCAAGGTTGCAGTACCAGCCTTTGCTTCAGATGTGAAAGGATTAATCAAGACTGCAATTAGAGACCCCGACCCCGTACTCTTTGCTGAACACAAACTAGTCTATGACAAGAAAGAGGAAGTACCAGATGATGAGTACCTCATTCCCTTTGGGGAAGCAAAAGTGCGACGTGAAGGTGCAGATGTCACAATTTGGGGCACATTCATCATGCTGCATAAAGCTCTTGAGGTTGCCGAAGAACTTCAGAAAGAAGGAATCAGCGTTGAAGTGATAGATCCCCGAACATTAGTCCCTCTAGATAAAAAGACTCTCATCGAGTCAGTTAAGAAGACCGGTAGATTGGTACTTGTCACAGAAGAAACTAAGACTGGAGCAACAACTGCAGAGATTGCAGCAATTGTTCAGGAAGAAGCCTTTGACTGGTTGGATGCGCCAATCAAGAGAGTGAACGCACCAGATACTCCTGTGCCATTTAGCCCACCATTGGAGAACTACTTCATCCCTGATAACAAGAGAATTGCACAAGCTGTTCGAGATATTGTATAGGTGATAATTATGGTCACAACCATGATCATGCAGCGCATGAGTGTTGCAATGGAATACGGTGTCATTCTCAAATGGCTCAAGAAGGAAGGTGACAAAGTCAAGAAAGGAGACCTCGTTGTGGAGATATTCGGTGAGAAGAATGAGTTCGAACTCGAAGCTCCAGATGATGGAGTTATCCTGAAGATTCTCTGTGAAGTCAATGATGAAATTCCCATCAGCGAGCCTATTGCGTTCATTGGTAAAGAAGGCGAGGAAATCCCTGATGTGAAACCAAGGAAGTTGAATGCTGCAAGTCCAACAGCACCTACTCCAGCAACAACACCAATTACCACACCTGAAATATCAGCACCATTTACTTCCAAAGTAAGTACGCCAAGTAGTGAAACTAGATTACCTGGTGGAAAAATCAAAGCATCACCGCGAGCGAAAAAGAAAGCTCAGGAACTTGGTATTGATCTATCATTGATTGTTGGAACTGGTCCGGAAGGAAGAATTGTCGAGAAAGATGTTATTGCTGGAAAGGATTCAACCCCACAAGTTTCAATCTCTGACGAGAGAAAGGTCAGCAAGGTTGAACGTATGACTCCATTAAGAAGAACTATTGCTCGACGAATGACTCAGAGTGCTCAGAATCCACATATCACCATGATTACTGAAATTGATATGACTGAAGTAGTTGCTCTAAGGAAGGAAATCAATCTCAAAGTTGAGAAGGTCCATGGTATTCGAGTTTCATTCAATGATATCATAGTGAAAGCTGTTGCTGATACGTTGGAGAGATTTCCGAAATTCAACGCTGCTCTTGCAGGCACAGACCTTCACATCTTCGACGAAGTAAACATTGGCGTAGCAATGGCAACAGATGATGGTCTCATTGTTGTTACAGTTCCACATGCTAACAAGAAATCAATTACAGAGATTGCTGTTGAAACAAAGGAAAAGGGAAGTAGAGCAAAGGAGAACAAACTTACTCCTGAAGAGCTAACTGGAAGCACATTCACTGTATCCAATCTAGGACCATTCAAAGTTGATCTCTTTATACCTGTCATCAATCCTCCCGAAACTGCTATCCTGGCACTAGGACAAATAAAGAAGCAACCAGTAGTTGTTAATGACGAGATCACTATTCGATCAATGATGATGGCTTCTTGTGCTGTGGATCATCGTATTCTCGATGGTGCCCCAGCAGGTCAATTTCTTGCAGCTCTGAAAGATACCCTAGAAAGTCCCTTCATGATGAAGATGTAGGATTTTTGATTATTCATTCAGTTGTGAAGTAGAAAAACGCTCTTCTACTGTTTTTCGGTGAATGTTGTTATAGGTGCAGAAGGAAATAATTCTTCCATCAGGGGTAGCATAGTTAATCGTACAATGTTGTGCTCTTTCCAGGTCCATATTCCAAGCATCTTGGAAGTGCATCATCCCTAACATTAACACCTTGTTCATGAATGCCCGTAATGAACTATAGCTGCCTTTCTTTAGAAACGAAGAGATGAGGGGTTTCATGAAGCTCTTCCGTTTTATTTTCCGAATTAATCCAATGAGTTTCAATTTGGAACGCAATCCTGCAAGAGTCTTCTTATCCGCGTATAGATTGCAAATATCTTCCAGTGTTTCGAGAAGATTGTCGAGATCAATGACATCTGTTATCGGAACATAACTTCCATCATCATTGATGAAGAGAAACGTAGCCATTCCGCAAGCAAAGTGAGAATGCAACTCGAAAAAGTGCTCTCCCCGTAAGAGTCCCAAAGCCCGTCCAACACTATTCATAGACGAAACAGGATACCAATCTGATACCTTGACACCTCCCTTAGTCTGGTTTTCAATCAAGTGAATAGCATCTGGTATTGTTATTCTAATATTATCCCGATCATTTTGATCAATCCTACCTGTGATACTGACTGGTTGGAAATTAATGCATCTCACAATATCACGATTAGTAATTGCATAATCTATAATGTCACCCAGTTGATCATCATTAACTCCTTTTGCAACTGTAGGAACAAGTATTACACCATCCAAATTGGCATATCTTGCACTATCGAGAACTTTGTCTTTCATATCACGATAGTCCTTTCCACGCATTTCTAAGTAGGGTTTCTCCGTTACTCCATCAAATTGTAAATAGATAGTCTTCAACCCTACATCAACTAGTTGTCGGAGAAAATCTGGGTTTCTAGCAAATCTCAACCCGTTTGTCGCTACCATAATATGCCTAAATCCAAGCTCATTTGACCATCTTACGTAATCTATCAGGTTCTCACTTAGGGTTGGTTCACCCCCTGCAAATTGTACTGCAGCTGTAGGACCAGGAAGATTTCCTCGTAAGTTCTTCAACATTTCAAGCACCTGTTCGGGACTTGGTTCATAGATGACAGGGTTAGATGCAGATGCAAAACAAATCGGACATTGCATATTGCATCGATTCGTGACATCAATTAATCCTAGAGCAGTCTGAGCGAAGTGATTAGGACATGGACCACAATCATATGGACAACCTCGGTTTCTCACTGTCCGCGGATTATGCAAAGGAATAGATCTGTACCAATACTTCATTACTTTTCGAAAGAGGGTTGCATCAGACCAATAGATGTCTCTAAAGTAGCCATGGCGGTCACAACTCTTACTTATCCATATTTTTCCATCTTCTTCGAAGACAAAAGCCTCAATGACATTCACTTTTTCCAGGGAGTACAGACACTCAGGACAAATTGATGAAGTTGTATAGGGAAGTTGTTTGGGTGGATGTTTCTCAAGGTATGAATTCTGTTTCTCTACTACCAAACAACAAAACCCCATCTTTGTTTTTGTAACAAATAAACATGGAATAACCTACTAAATAGTCTACTGAAACTTTTTTTTTGCTATTTCTTTGATGATGATACAAAACTACAATCAATCTCAATTCCTGTCAAATACTTTGTATAGCATTTTAGGACAAATTTGATCTTGAAGTGAAATTCTAAGTTATAAATTCAAGAGCCCAATAAGCTCGAAGAATCATGGGTGCTTTAAATTCAACAGACAATACATCAACCTGCACGTACTACTCCACCAGTAGTACTTGGACATGAATACTATGATGCAATTGCGATTCGATCTATGATGATGGCATCATGTGCTGTGGATCATCGAGTGTTAGATGGTGCCCCAGCAGGACAATTTCTTACTGCTCTAAAGGATACTCTTGAGAATCCATTCATGCTGAAGATGTGAATTTCTGCAAAGTATTATGAGCTTTCAGAAGTTAATACTTCATGAGGGAAAATGAAAAACTCTGGAGTATGTCCTAAATGTGGTTGCACAAAGATTGTAGGTCCACACGGATCTAAATTGATTGACCTTCTACATTTTAGAACAGCTACTTTGAAAGCACTCGTATGTTCTGGATGTGGTTATGCAGAATGGTATAGTGATGAGTTGGGTTTGGACAATGTCAGACGATTAGGCGAAGTCTACAAAGTGCCACAATCAAAGAGTTCCCAACCCTCAGGGCAACGTGTTTGTTTATTCTGCAATTGTCGAATTCAACCTGATGATGTGATTTGTCCTGAGTGTGGAAAAAATATCTGAATTAATTTACTTTTTAGAAAAGGGATTATCAAATTCTGCAAAGCATTATGAGCATTCAGAAACATATCTACAATGAATAAACAATGCTCAACTCAGGCGAATGTCCGAAATGTGGTTGTAAATCGATAGCAGGCCCTCATAGAATTTTTGGTCAACACCATGTAAGAATAGATCTTCCAGGAGTTTCAACTGCTACTCTGGAAGCTCTAACATGTGCCGAATGTGGGTACACTGAACTGTATAGTGATAGACTAGGTCTGGAAAATATCAAAAAATATGGTAGATTCCTAAATAAGTCGGAAGGCGAATCAGGACGTATATGTCCATATTGTGGGACTACAGTTCGTCCAGAAGCCACCTATTGTCAAGAATGCGGAAACACCATCTAAGAGCGATTTCTCTGAGAATCAGAACTATATCGACCTGCCCCCCTCAGACAAAGAAAATCAGGTGGACCTTAAATCATAGCACCAGTACTTCATCTCGCACGTATTAGACGTGTCAAGCCTCGAAATACGACATCTGCTCCGCCTCAATGTTGCTCTGAGGCCTTCCCGCCGGTGGCGAGCAACTACTTTTAGCCATCGGCTCAAAAGGGTTTCATTTTACATTTGAATTAGTACAACAGATTAATCAGATACAGAAAATATCTCTCCCATATGTCTTGGCGATTACTGAATGATAGGGGTTCTGATGTATATCGCAACCTAGCTATAGATGAAGCATTAGCTAAGACGTTTATGCAATCTGAAAATACTCTTAATACTCTAAGATTCTGGGAGTCGGAGAAAGCAGTAGTAATCGGTAGATTCCAGTGCGTACACAAAGAAGTCAATTTAGAATTCTGTGAGAGCAATGACATATCGATTGCGCGAAGATTCACAGGAGGCGGTGCAGTCTTTCATGATCTCGGAAATCTGAACTATGCGCTTCGTCTACACCAATCTCACAGTTATGTACCTCGAGGTCTCAAGGAACTCTATGAAACTTTCATTGGAGCTATTGCAAAAAGCCTGAACTGCCTCAATATCCCAGCACATTATGATCCTGTTGACTCAAGTATCAAAATTGGTAAGAAGAAAATCTCAGGAACCGCAGGATGGATAAAACAAGGAATCTCCTTCATTCATGGAACCTTGCTCATTGATGCGAACCTTGAGATTCTTCAGGAGAGTCTAACACCGCCTAAAGGACAACCTGTATTTCTTAGAGATAAAACGAGGATCAGATGCATGGATAGCAAGAGAGCTATCGTTACAAACATTGCACATGAGTTGAAAGATTGTCCTACACGTGACGAAATCCTCCAAGCAATTATTGAAACTTTCACTGAATTTGCAGGGACCTCAATTGAAGAAGGAGTACTAACCAAAGCAGAGGCAGACACTTCACAGACTTTATATCAAACACTCTACACGCAGCCATCATGGAACATGGGAACTCTAGCCCATGATTGAGTAGAGGTACACAATGATGACTCACGATGTTGAAAATATTCTGAAGAGTTTCATGAAGCATTTCGGTGCACTGAACAGAGATATTCCTGATGCAAGAAATGCGTATACGGATTTACAGAAAACGGTCCATAAAGATGGATCTCTACCCGCCAAATTCAAAGAAATAATCTGCATTGTAGCAAGTATCCTGAAACCCTGCGAAGAATGCATGGTTTACCATACTAAGCAAGCAATTTCACTAGGTGCTACACGAGAAGAAATTATGGAAGCCTGTTCAGTAGCTATTGTAATGGGTGGCGGACCTGCAGTATCCAGCATTGCAATTGTGCAGGACTGCCTAGAATTATGGGCACCAAGAAAGTAATTTCATGCAAATTCAGTGAATAAGACTTTGATTGCTTTCTGACTCTCCATCAACTCGAAACCTTTCTCCCACTCAGCAAGTGAAATTCTATTCGTGATGAGAGGCGCAACATCAATCTTCTTTGAACCCATTAAACGTAGGGTTGTTACCCAAGAAGAGGGAAGTGTACCCCAAGTACCTGACATCGTCAGCTCCTTCACTGCCATAGTATCAAGGTCAATATCGAGAGGTCTCCCGCGTATACCGAGAAGGGTCACATGCCCAGCTACTTTCACAAATTCAAGCGCTTGACTACATGCAATACAGGCTCCAGATGCTTCGATAACAACATCAGCTCCTCGTCCATCACTTTCTTCCATTACTGTCTTGACTGGATCGTTATCTGCCTGCACATCAAGTGCAATGTCTACACCAATCTTCTTGGCAATATCAAAGCGCCACTGGTCTGCTGTCACACCAGTAACGATTACTTTTCCAGCCCCCATAGACTTTGCTACTTGAGCAGCAAGTAGTCCCATTGTTCCAGGGCCCTGAACAACAACAACATCTCCAGGGATTATGGGAGATTTGTCAATGACTGAGTGCACAACACATGCTGTCGGTTCAGCTAGTGCAGCTTCCTCCATCGTCACACCTGAAGGAATTTTGTGGATGATGTATTCAGGAACAGTGAGATATTTTGCAAACGCACCATTAGCTAGGGAGGTTCCCAGAATCTTCTTTCCTTCGGCAGTACAACGATTCATGTGACCTGTCTTGCATTGGTAGCATTTTCCACAATATTGAGTTGCAGGAGATACAACAAGATCCCCAATAGCAATCTGGGTAACATCGGGTCCAATTTCTACAACTTTTCCAGAGTATTCATGTCCAAGCACTACTGGTGGAGTATAGAAAGCCTGATCATGTTTGATATGGAC
Source organism: Candidatus Thorarchaeota archaeon (assembly GCA_004524565.1). Lineage (GTDB taxonomy): Archaea > Asgardarchaeota > Thorarchaeia > Thorarchaeales > Thorarchaeaceae > SMTZ1-45. The sequence goes on along the minus strand of SDNZ01000003.1, from coordinate 33,345 downwards.
ATCTGTGCCACAGATTCCCGCTGCAACGACCTCAATCAAAACCTCATCTTTCTTAGGTCGAGGTTCATCAATTTCTTTCAATTCAAGATTGCCTGGCCCTCGTGTGGTCTTCATTAGTCCTCGCAATGGTTATGACCTCATATCAGCTGTAGAGATAGACCTATAGAATGTTATGGATGGGTCGGAAATTATCACTCATGCTCGAGAGAATTAAAGAATTGGTCCGGTTCATGACCTTCATCAAGAGACCGCACTCTGAAACCTGTTCCTTGCTCATCACGAAGTTTACTTGCTGTTGTGGCACCGACAAAACGTTTTCTGACATGAGCGTCTTTTCCTAACCAGAGGAAGACGTTCTTTCCCTCGTCATCGATAATACAGAGAACGCGATCAGAGGATAAATTGTTCCTATTGATACATACTTCAATAGAAGTACCATCATCCTGCATTTCTAGCGCATTAGCCATTTGCATTTCCTCGAGTCGTGTAGGTGGTACCTCAACAAACGAATGTTTGCTGGTTCCTCTACTAGCAAGATAGTGATATACTTTACTCACGAATATCTATATACTATCCTAGGACGGTTTCCAAAGTCAGATTGACTAAGAGTGTAGGTATTACTGGGACAATGTGTTTGACGTGTGTAATTTAAACACGTTCAAACGTAGCTCGTAAGCTTCCACCACAGTATGAGCACTTTGCTTCAAGAGGCCCGGTCCAGTCTATACCTTCTTGACTTATTGCTGCACCACATGAAGGACATTTCTCCGGAAGTCTTACAGTGGTCATTTCAGAACCATCTGATCTCCTTTGTCCACGGTGTCTATCAGGAATAACAAATGATGGTGCCTCCATTGTAAATCCTCTGGCAACTCCTCTTGCTATTCCAGCACCGCTTCGACAAACCGTGAATATAATCACTACAAAGACAATCACGAAGATTATAGAAATGATAATGAATATGGTCATGAAACTACCAAAGAAACTATCAAAGATAGTAAATGGATCAAATAGATCAAACTGCACCTACAATCGCCTCAATTCCTCTCGTTGATTGATACCTTATATTCTTTTCATGAATCACGGTTCTATTAACTATCTTGCTTCCTCCATTCCTGCGCTCAACGACAAAGCGGTTCTAAAGAACCGTAGGCTTATTGCAAGCATACCTAATCCGAAAGTAATTCCAAATATCGTTGGAAATATCCCATCAAACATTGTTAGTCCAATATATACCAGTAACAAACCAATTCCACCGCCAACTACAAGATGAATAAGTCCACTCAGCAGTGTCATTGCTCGGAAAGCCATCTTTCTTGGAAACTTCAGATGGATTATTCTTCCAGAGGCCCCATCTACAAGAGCTTCATAATTTCGAATCTTATAACAATATTTTATGTGCCAGATTGGAACACTTACCAAAAAGACCGCAGGGGTTTTGAGTTTTTCATCCATTCTTGTGATCGAATCTACTTCCTTCAGAGCTTCTTCACGTAATATCTCAGACATCATTTTCTTTGCTGTTTGAATGGCTGTTTCTTGCTCCACATGAACTGGTTCAGCGGTCCCACGTACTTCGAGAATTTTGTCTTTATCGAAGTATTCCTTTCGTTTTGTAGGAATGATATAATTTTTCAGAGGGGAAGGAGTTTCAGGATTCGCCGGAATAAAGAGATCCTTCTCCATATCGATTTTGCCTGTTTCAGTGATCTTGTTCCATTTCAGAGTCCTTTGACTATCACTACCTTTGAAATCGGGTTTCTTTTGGACCCCTGTATAACTTGCCTTTGCTTCTACTTCAACTACCCAGAAAGGCCAGAATACAAGTCTACTTTCAATAACCTTGGATTGGTTGAGACTTTTAGGAGCTCCTAGTTGTTTTGTTCCCCAACTATACATCTTCTCTGTTGCCATCTCTAAATCGTATTGGAGCTTCATGAAATAGTTCTCTTTGAGAATCTTGCCAGTCTTAACATTGACTGTGGTATTGCAATATTCGCAGACCACTGTGCTACTCTGTTTCGGAATTGTAAGTTTGCCATCACAGTTTGGGCATTTAGTCTGAGTCAACTTACTTCCCTCCCACTTTTTTTATTGCCTCAGTGATACTGAATCTATCGCCGCGCTCTTTTCCTTCTGTGTCTACTTCAACCTCATACCGTAGAGCTCCGCCTAAAACGATGATTGATGCAACCCAGAATAATCCTGCTACAGCTATTATAATCAGAGGAATCGCCCAAATATCACCACTATCCGAACTACCTTGAAAGAGGACTAATAGCATGTAGGGAAGAACTTGAAACAACAGCCCAGAACCGATTAATAGAAAAATACTGGTGAACCATTTTTTAAGTCTGTATCGCTTCGTGACAGGGAGTTCACCCAAGAGTATCTCTCCTGTAGCCCCTGAAACAGCTACACGGAACGTTCCTTTTTGATAAGTAAACCGAACCAGCCAGTAGGGAGCATGAGTATAGGTACTTGTGTCTGGATTCAGATTCAATCTGTGGTCAAGTAATTTATCCATTTTTTCTAGCAATTCGACTCGTTCTCTATCCATCCTAGTGGTATGAGCTCGTTTTGCTGCGTCTCTATCATCTATTTCAGAGTTAAGAACTGGTGCACCTTCAGTATGGGCAATCTCAAAATTCTTGATCTTACGGTCATCCAGTGTTCGAATAAATTCATCAATTCCAAAAGTTGCTGCATGTCTCCTAGCAATTACCCATTCTGTAAATTCACCAGAGTCACGATCTTCGATTCGGATGTGTCTGGCATTATCGCCACTTCCTTCCTTTTTGACACCAAAGTGGTAAGACTCAAACTGCCCTGTAACTCGAAATATCGGAATCCACCGAAGTGTTGGTTCTTCCAGTGTGATATCCTTTATTACACCGCCGCCCACGCTTTTTGAAGATGCCAATGCCAACCACTTAGTCACAGCAGTCTTCACGGATTTCGGATTCAGTTTATTTTGAATGATGAGATGTTTGATTTCTGAACCTCCAACAACGAAGGTGTAGCCACAATATGGACAAGTAGCAATAACATCGTCAGCTCCAAGTGGATAAGGTGCATTACATTTCTCACAACGAAATTGTGTTACTGTAGTGGACTTAGTGGGCATCAAATCAACTCCTTCCAAGAATGCAATGAAGATTCAAACATTTAGTGCTGAGTATGACGTGATTGATGTGACTCATCACTACTCAGCAGGCGAGTACGAATAATTAGGGCTTCGGAACTTATAAAAGATTCAGCAGTTTGACGATATAATCAGAAATAGTTGGAGGCTAATGATAAATTGCAAATACCTACATTTCTCCTGAGGAAACTCTACGTAAAAGGCAGTCTGGAAAATGTTGACGATGGTTTTATGTTCAAAATTAAGAATACAATATCATCCGCAACTGCTGTTGATTTTCAACCACTTAAGGTCAATGGAAATGAATATTCTCTTGATACTACTATAATCAGTTCAGAAGATGGTGAAATCGCTGGTAGTGATATCTCAGCAGAAAATTCGTTCCCCATCAAAGTGGGTCTTTTTATTACGGTTCACGTCAAAGGAGATCAACTCCCTGAAGGTGAGCACACAATAGACATAGCATTGGCAACGAAGGAAGTTGGCAATCTCGCATTTGATGTTAAAGATACGATTTAATTTTACAATCTGCAGAGGGCAGATAGCCTTCTGCATTTCCTTCTTTCTCAATCATATTAGTATTGAAACAAAGTAAATTAGAAGTGAGAAGGGAACTACAATGAACATAAGAACTAACAGGATATCACCAATCCTCTTACCTTGATGTTCTATAAAAGGACAAACTATCACAGTTTCAGGAATATCCGATGAAGTGAAAGTCCTTTTTTGTTTGCATTCGGTCATTTATGTCCATGAGATACTTTGAATCCATTCTTTATGATGATTATGACTGAGGAAGAATGAATGGCAATAGTTTTGTGCATTTGATGTTCCAAAAAAAGCGGTGGAAAGTATGTATGTTAAGATACGCCAAGACGGTGCCCTCGGAATAGGCCGCGGGACCGTGGGAGATGCCGAAATCACTATGGGAACTGGCGAGGCCCATATGGTTGCAGCCGCACTAGAGAAACTCGCTCAAACAGCCAGAAATCATAAACAGACCTACATTAAGACCACAACAGTGGGAGGAGGTAATAAAATTGATTTCGTCCGAGCTGATGATGGAACAATAACAATCGCAGGGGATAGGCAGACATACATCTGTACAGAACCTGAGATTCGAGAACTGGCTAAAAAGCTTAGAAATATGCCACAGCTTGAAGTTGCCCCACCGTCCGATTATGTCCAAAAGATTGCACCAAATGATGGAATGTGTCTTCTTCTATCAAATGGAGGACAATCATTTAGACTTCGACTTCCTGAAGCAGCACTTCTGAAGACAGCGATACGTAGCAGTATTGATTCAAGATACTTTGATGAAACAATCGCTATCGGGCAGCGGAAGCTAATTGTTAGCAGAACAAGTGATTTGAAGTGGCAGCTACGAAGTGGAGAGAGTACTGTGAAATTCACAGCTTTTGAAATTGAAGCCCTCGTTACCGGACTGCACAATGGCATCTTAGATGTCTTAATGGACCTTGTGAAGAGCTTTGGAAGTGACGATATTTCAGACATTCGAGTTAAGAGTGTCCTGCAAAGAATCGAACAGGATACGCTTAAGGTCTTCATTGAAGATAAGAGTGCTAAAGGCATCGCAAAGGAACTAACCAAAAGAACGAAGTCTATTGTTGGTATTGGTGAGTTTGCTGATGTACGTGCAGATCGCTTCATCGATATGTGTAGCTATGTCTTTGCCAAATTAGATACAAAATGGATAGAACCATTGTTCGATCTATTCGCATCTGCGTTCGTTGCTGCGCTCTAGTGGTTATAACCACTTTCGACTAACTCAATCACGTAATGATCCTTTGTAAAAAGGAAACATATCTTCCTATCATCGAAGAGTGGAGCTTTAACTGGTTTACTAATCACGATAGCTCCATTCTTTCGAGCTTTATTCTTTGCCTCTTCAATATCTGTAACTTCGTAGCAGAGATGGTATATCGCCTGTCGTTTATTCAGAAGTTCAGTTACTGGAGAATCCTCCCCGAGTGGTGATATGAGCTCAATCTTCACGGGATCGTTCTCAGAGTGCCCCATGATTACAACACGCACCTTCTGCGTTGTATCTTCTACTATATCGCTGAGCTGTTTGTATCCATAGAGAGCCTCATGATTCTTGATTCCTTCCGCGATATCTTTCACAATTATACCAACGTGACTGAGTTTCATACGAGAAGACTTACTGGCAACAGCATAAGTCTTACCATTAGGTTGCCCACAAGTCTTATGAAAGAAACACATTACGAACAGGACCAGATAATTAGTTGAGGCTTTGATTGTGTCGCGTTTGGGATATCTAGGGCAGCTCTCGAAAAGATGGGGAACGAGGGCTCCAAAACAGCTATATCATATGATGCGACTCCATAGAACCTCTTTCAGTACAATCTTGCGAAATATGTTTGAAGCACTTGAAGATGTAGACGGAAAATTTGCATTTCCAACAATAGCAGCAATTGCGAAAATGCGTCCTGATCTCGTCCGTGAAATTGTAGAACGAGGGCATGAAGTTGCCTCACATGGATACAACCATGTTAGATATCCGACACTCAGTCCAAAGGCTAGAGAGAAAGATTTCGCACTCAGTCTTCAAGTGTATAAAAAACTTGGAATCAAAATTGAAGGATTTAGAGCACCATATGATAACTATACACCAGATATGCCAGTAATACTTGAGAAATATGGTCTCATGTGGGACGGAGGATTTGGGTATCAGGCAGAGCACAGGGATAGAACACATTTCTTTAGGGTTGATCTGGATGGTACTCCTTCCAAAGTCACGTACATACCCCTCAATATTTGGAGTGATGATCTTATGATCGATAGTAAGGGGATGGCACCTAAATCTGTGACAAAGACATTGAATGAAACAGTGTTAGATGCCTCCAAGAAAGGTGGAGTGATTATGTTTGATCTTCATCCTATCAGAATGGGACAGCCTGAATTTGCAATATGTCTTCGCGAAGTTGTTGAATATGCACATGGATTAGGAGCATGGTGTCCTACACCCAGTGAGGCAGTCAAGTATTGGAATTCACATAACACGTGGAAGGGTGATAGCTCATTCTGCTTGTTGCTAACTGGTGATATCGATAACTGGGTGTTCTCAGACTATCTAAGAAGAGTATTATGGAAGAGACAGATGTAATGAGTATATGGAGAGATAAAAAGTGGGTAAGTTTCTTGGAAGGTTCCTGAGAATTCTAGCTTGGATTGCACCATCCTATCAATTTCGCGCTAGTGTGTATAGAAAATGTGGGATTAAAGTAGGAAAAGGTGTATACATGGGATTCCTTGTAATGATGGATGGAGAATACCCGGAGTATATAGAAATCCACGACTGGGCGAGCATTGGTCCAGGAGTCAAGATAATGGCACATTCAGGGGCAAGCCCATATCATCAGCGCAGAAGGATATTCCATGAAGGACCCAAGAAAGTAGTCATTGGGAAAGGTGCATGGCTTGCCGCAGGTTCTACTATCCTTCCAGGTGTGACAATAGGTGAAGGTGCTATCATTGCAGCCGGAGCAGTTGTAAGTAAAGACGTTCCACCATTAACACTGTTTGCAGGTAATCCTGCTAGAATGGTCCAGAAATTGGAGCCCCAGAAGGATTAAGGAGACATCTTCTGGTTCAATATCTTCTTGAGATCTCCAACGGTCCAAATATCGACAACTTCCTCATCTTCAAAGAAGATCTCAAATTCGTTCTCAATCTCACTGATAAGCATGAGATGCGCCATGGAGTCCCAGGGTTCGAAATCTTTTCGTTTCAAATTATCTGTGATTTCCCCTTGGTCGATTCGGAAAACCCGTGAGAGTATATCTAGAAGCTTATTGTCAAAGTCAGTCATTGTTATTCCTCGATTAATTCAATCCATTCAGGTACATCTATGGTCTGTTCATCAAGATTCAAAATCCAGCTTGTCACGCCGGCATCAGATGTTGTAGGCATACCAAATCCATGTCTTTCATAAAGATCAGCAGCAGGAGGATTCTTCTTCGTTGGAACATATTCTCCGATAATTCGTGTAGCTTTTGCCTTCCTCGCATCAGCAACAATCTTTGCTAGAAAGGCAGTTTCAACGGACCGCCCTATCACTCTACAACTCATTAAAAGAGAATCAATCCACCAATCGCCTCCCTTCTTTTTCACGATGGCCACTCCAACGACTCCTTCATCTCCAAATTTATCGTGAACTGTCATACTATAGACTGCGGCATCTGAGGATTTCCTATAATTACTCACTTCAACATCAGAGTATCGTCGAGTTGTGAGATTGAACTGGTTGGTTTTACCAATCAACTGAACTACACGAGGGGTATCAAAATCACTTACTTCCTTGATACGAACTTTGAGATCAAGAGTTCGTAGGAAATCTTCTATTGATGTCGCACTCCGCTCAAGTTCGGTACGCTTTCGTTTACCTACATACATCTCTCCGCGAGCTATATCTTCACTTGTTATAGACAGTACATCGAATACATTGAGACTTTCAATCATTTCTCGATAGAGTCGTGGATTCTTAGGCATGTCAACAACCAGTATTTCGGGATGAACCTGTGAAACTTGAGCACGTTCTACAGGATTATCATCCAAGAAGACCATACTATCGAGGCCTATATTGATCTCTTTCGCTAGTTCTTCGATGTTTGCAGCTTTGTTCTGCCAATTGATCCTCATCGCAGCAAAATGGTCTTCCTTCAACACCTGGGATGGATGTTCTCGAAAGACTCTGAGAGCATCATCGGGATTGTTCTTACTACAGACTGCAAGAATGATACCCCGATTGTAAAGACTAAGTAAACTTCTCTGGAATTCAACATATTCGATACCAGGAGATGTATTTCCTAATTTGATCCCTTCGATACCATCTTCTCCAATGATACCGCCCCATAGTGTATTGTCCAAATCCACTACAATGCACTTTTTCGTACGTCCTTTCATAGCCCGAATATATCTGACGTATTCGTCCGCAAGAATTGGAGTGAATTCATCACTGAAGGGAATCGATCCACGATACCACGTGTTCCAGTTTGTGATTCGTGTTTTTCCAAAAGCACCAGCTACGGCATCTAGATCAACAAGAAATATTCGTGAGTTCTTCTCAAGTTTCTCAGCCAGCAGAATATTAGCTCCTTCAAAAAATCGTCTCAGACCAATCTTCTGCTTATTATCTACTACACCAAGAGGGGTGAAAACAGGAACTACTAAATTGTTAACAAGGACAAGCGCGGAGGTAGTAGATTCCAAATTGGATACAATAGAGAGAATATCTTCTACAAGTTCTTTCTGAGTTGCTTGACGATCCTTTTCACTCATTCTTACGAAGTTCGACAGGAACATCTTATCTAAAATAGACCATGCATCAATTGAGAGAATTATAACATCACGTTTGACTTTGTATAAGTCTGAAGATTTGTTCAGAATTTCCTGCCTGTATGTATTGAAACCACCAACAAAGGTCTCTACATGAAATCCTTCAAGGCGAGTCTTAATATCAACGCAGGCAGCCAATGGCTCTAGAGTTGTTGAGCCAATTACAGCTAAACGGACAGTATTCGTGTCATCCTCAGGAGCTTTAAGATCAAGATCTTGTATCTTCTTGTATGCACTCCATAGGCTGAGATACGAGGGGTCTTTCCTTACGGACTCGAGGATTTCATTCATAGTAGTTCACTGTCCGGGTATGATATCATGGATGGTTTCGTTTAGTAGTTTACGAAACATCTCAACATTACTTGATTGTGATTTCGGAATTACTATTGCCACAGCAACTGCATAGTGCTCAGAATGCGCTAGACTCACAAGTACTTCAACATCTGTATTCTCTTCAACACATACATACGGAGCTCCATCCGAATCTCTCAGGATCTCAATTTCTGAAATAGATAATTGCCTTCGCGAATTCATTGCTTTTAGTACAGATTCTTTTCCAGCGAATGTAGCGGCAAAATGCGGTGATGCATCTGTATGTTTCCGACAATAGGTCAACTCATCGTGTGTGAATACCCGTGAGAAGAACGGAGCATCTCTATCTAATGCTCTAAATCGCTGAATCTCAACTATGTCAGTCCCCAGACCAAATTGTAGGTCCACTGAGGTTTGAGATTCATCGGTCATTGTACTTCAATCTCTCAACGAGTCTGAAACTCTTATAATCATAATGACAGAGCTATCCAAGTCTTTCTCCACCAGACTCCATAATAGCTATGGACCATGGATAGCGTTTGAGGATTGTGTCCATTAGACGACCAACTTTTCGCTCCTCAGAGGTTCCAGAATAAGCAAGAAGGACAACAAGACCGCCACGTGTACGTTTGAACTTCTGATACATGGTCTTTGTCGTGTTAATGGAATCGCATACAATCATGACTTCTGCATGAGGAATATCAAGGTCTCTTTCACCCACAGGGGACATGACCAAGACCTGCTTGTCTGCATCTTCTCTAAATGATTGGAGTACTTCTCCCTTATCTCTAGTTTGTCCAGTGATTGTAAGAACAGACAGATGGGATTTCTCCAGAACATCTTGTATCTGGGAAACCATCTCCAAGTATGATGTGAGAACGAGAGTCTTCTTGTGTTCAAGCGCAATCTTCAGGACTTGAGTGACCTTTGCAGAGATTGTCGGAAGTGCTCGTCGTAGGTCATTGACATTGAAGTAGTGTTTAATGTAATCTCCATAGAACATGCGAAGGAATTGCTTTGGGGGCATTGCATAGATATACTTCCGAAGCATGAGGAGTCCTGAATACCGACCTTTCAACTCCTCAGTGATTGGTAATCGTTCTAGAAGAAGGTGAACCCGTCGAGAATCACCATCTACCATATCTAGATTACCATCTTCCTCAAGCTCATGCATGATCTCCGTTCTTGTATTGCGGATGAGCTCATCCAGCACCCTGGAGATGGAGCGTATCTTTGGATCATTCACTTTATTAACGGTGAGAAGTGTAGGTTCAAGAAAATCCTCTACATCAGTCCCGTAGAGGTCTTCCATTGAGATCACCGTGGCTCCTGGAATGTACTCCTTTAGTGTTGCCAGCTCGTCGCGAATCTCAATCTGTTCCTTTGTGAAAACTGCATGGTCATCTCGCAGGGTACCGCTCATTCCAATGACCCACTTATCCTTCAAGTACATGAGTAGAGTTGGCCATGGAAAGACTAGAGCAGTTCTTCCCCCAGCTCTTCGCACCAACGTATCTACTTCGTTAATCAGAACTATCTTGAAACGATCAAAGACTGACGGGTCCTTCTGGAAGGTTGTAGCAAGAACTTGAGGCGTTGCAACGATTACGCGTTTTTCTTTCAGATTCATTCGACGATATCCAGAACCCACTCTTGAGGACAATTCTCCGAGATCATCTTCGAGACCTCCATACTCCCCCTTGAGATAGTCTACCGTTTCAACTAACGAGGATGATGAATGGACAACAATGAGAATTCCAGTGTTAGGGAATTTCTCAGCGACAATTTGGTGTGTGATGAAACGTTTGCCAAGTCCACAATCAAGTTCCAACAATAGTGGGGTATCCTGATTCTCACTCACTCTATCAAGGATATATGTCTGGTATCCTCTAGGAGTGTACTTGGGTTTCGTCATCTCAAATCAACGTCGGGTTTAGGAGTTAAGAACTCATCTTATGAGCGTCTCTATTTTTCCTGATTTCTGAGGTAATGAGAAAGTGTGAATCTTAGGTTTCTTCCTTCGAGTACATCTGGGTATTCAATGAACTTGTCATAGGGCATACTCAAACTCTCAATCTCATTATTGTGAGCCAAAAGTGGTACATGACCTTTCCCCTTTTTTGCCGCACCTATTGTATTCTTTTGAAGACCTTTGCTAGCGAAGGACCTTTCACATGCAAATTGAACTCATAGAACTGACCGAAGGGTACAATGTGCACATCATACTCACGATCGCGAAGATTCCTTGCCACCTCTTCTATAAGTGCATCTGCAAAATCAGGACTGGCTTTACTATCATCAAGATGTGCAAATGAGTGAAGCACTACGGTGTCACAGGACACCTTCTTCGAAAGCCATCGAATGTTCTTGACCATCTTTCGAATAATACTGCTCCTATTACTCTCATCTGATTCTTCAGAATGAATCCATACAAGCACGGACTCTCTGATCTGTGTCTTCTCTTCCTCAGATTCATTGTGACGATACCAGAAACTCTCCGTATGGAACATGAGTAATCGCAACTAGAACACCTATTGATTAGTTTCCAATGGATTATAGTCGTTCTCCATTCTCAGGAATATCTGCTTCATCTTCAGGATCCAGAGGAGGGGGGCCACCAATGGGTTGATGAAGCTTTTCAGCTACAGGCTTTGACTTTCGCGGGATTGCTTTCCCATGAACCCAGATTGTGTTTGAAGGAATGGTTGTGTCTTTTGGCACTACTGTGTTAGCACCAACAATAACATTGTCACCAATATCAGCTCCAGGTAAAACTACTGCATTGGCACCGACAGTGACGTTGTTACCGAGTTTTACAGTCTTGAGGTATAGTCGACCGCTCTCATATACATGACCACTTAAAATCGCGTCATAGCCAAAGAAACAATTATCCCCAATGATAGTTCGTTCAGGATTGAACAGTCTTCCATTACCAACAACTGTGTTATTGCCAATCTTGCAACCAAATGCTTGATGTCTTGGTTTTGTATCAAGGAACACTGAGAAGAATCCAGCAAAATATGGAAATAGAACATAGTAAATTTCATAGTATTCGTAAAGTAACCATGCCTCAGTGTCTGAGGAGTAGTAACCATCTTCGAGGAAAGGAATACCTCTTCGTGAGAGTTTGAATAATCCAAGGAGGCTTCCTAAGAAAATTGCATAACATGTCAGACCAACAGGAACAAAGAGTACAAAGACCCAGAAATATTGGATTACAATAGGGTCAAAAGTTCCGGATAAAAGAGGCAATGCCCAATCATACAATGTAGAAAATGGAAAGCCTATGCTATTCAAGAAGTTAGTGAAATGCAATAGGAACCATCCAAAGAATAGAATGGCAGGAATGGCTGCAATTGTCAGACTAGCCATAATAGAAAGGACCATGTAAATCGAGTATCCGACAGACCTAGCTCTCATGTGAAACACTTCTGGAATCTTCAAATAATTGCACGTCGTATTATATTTTGTCAACGGTACAAATTTTAGATTTTACAACTCCAGAGAAAGGATTATAGACACCATACTTGGAATACCTCTCTATCATTCCAGGTGATATGCCATGGTCTACGACGTGATTGTAGCTGGAACTGGCCCAGCAGGGCTTATGACAGCAGAACGAACCTCAAAATATGGACTAAAGACGCTAGTACTTGAGAAGCGAAAAGAGGTGACACACTCGCTCATGGGCGAACTCGTGACCGACAAAGCCTTGAATTTTCTGAGGGTCAAACCAGAATCCGAATATATTGGCAACAAGTACACATCAATCGTCGGTGAGAGTCTTGATACGGGATCCCATATCGTTGTGGACAGACAACATCTTGGCAACTCATACCTATTGGATGAAGACAATTGCCAAGAATTGATGAGGGACCGAGCACTCTCTGATGGAGCGGAGTTTAGATTTGAATCAAGGGTCAAGTCTGTTATCAAAGAGGACAATTCTGTCGTAGGAGTCAAGTACAATCAAGATGATGAGGCACGTGCGAATCTTACTGTTGGTGCGGACGGTTCGTTCAGCAGGGTCTCCGAGACCGCAGGTTTTACTCATCCAAAATGGCTTCTCAGCTATGGTTACAGGTTCAAACTCACTAACTGTACGGGAATAGATCCCAATGTAGCGTATTTCTACGTAGGCAAGGATGTTGGTCTAGGTTATCTGTGGCTGTACCCTCGCTCTGAAACCGAGATCAATCTTGGAATAGGTCGCGTGCCTTCATCAAAGGCGAACTGGGACAAGTTGCCACCGATGCAAGACGTCCTCAGGAAGTACATGAAGACTCACCCTGAAACTCAGAACGCAAAGATTGCTTCAGTCAACGGCGGCGTCGTACCCTGTGCCGGAATTATCCCGAAATTTACAGATGCGGGTGTTGCACTCTGTGGTAATGCTGCAGGTCAGGTTTCTTCCATTGTCGGAGGTGGGGTGACAACTTGTTTCCATGCAGGTCAGGTGCTTGCCAAGCATGCCAAGAGAATGGTCGACTCAGGAGACTTCTCACAGACTAGTGTAGAACTCTACGAGAAAGAGTACAGGAAGAGTAAGCTCGCTTCTAACATAACAAACACAGGCAAAGGCATGTGGGCAGTTTCCAAATTCGCAATGCACAATGATCCCATTGCAGCCGCAGAGATTGTACTGGGAGGTAAACTAGATGCCCAGATTCTCAATGAGTTGATTCAAGGACATGCAGGAATCAGTACATACATGACACTTATTTCCGAATTTCTCCCAATGGTCATGAAACTTGGTGTAGGCTATCTGAAAAGTATAGCAATCAGCGGTTTGTAAAAAAAATGAGAGAAAGAAAAGGAGAAGCAGGGGACACCCCCCGTACCCACCTGCTTCGTTTTGCCCGATTCTCATCGGTCGCCCTGTACCATGCCCGTATGAATGGAAAACCATCCATCCCGGAGTTTAGCAGCTAATTGCTGCCTAGAATATCTATAGTTAGGTGGATATATATATCGTGTGGTTGTATACAGTCATAAAGTTAGTAATTTGATGGTTATGAGTAATACTCATGAATGAGTAGAGGTGGTAACGAATTCCAATCAGAAAGAAGATTGCTGAGCAACTAGAGTTATGTGGATTCATCACAATGGATAAGCAGGAATCACGATTGATGAGTATACTGGAAGTCATTCTCAGGCTTCAATCAGATCCTCCAGTTCCGTTGTCATTTTCAGAAATCTACGACCAGTTGCAGAAAGACGATCCAGCCACGAAACTAACGAAAGCGTGGGTTCATAGAGTGCTAAAAACCCTCACTGAAACAAAGCTTGTGCGTCTAGATAACCCAACTTCCCACCGGAAGAAGTACATAGCTGATGTTAATACGATTATGGCGGGTTTTGAAGAACTCAAGAGCAAGAAGATAGAAGAACTTGAAGCTATACAGAAGAAGGTTGAAACTGAGCTTGTAGAAATATCTGCATTAGATTGCGGTTACCTCTCAAGGGAATTTGTAAAAGATGTTACCGGACGAACTGAAGAAGTTAGTTCTCGAATAGTGCGAGGTGTTGAAGAACTTCACAGGATTCTGAGATTTAATATGCTTGAGAAGGCGAGAGAAGGGGATATCATTCGTGCAACACTACTCTGGTTAGGACCGTTCGTGGATGAAACATCACTGGTACGAGTGAAGAGGTTCTTTGATGCTGCAGAACAAGGTGCTGAAGTAAGGTACATGGTTTCAACCGATGTTTTCAATGCAGAAAAAGATTCGAGTGTAAGACAAGGGCTGCAAGGATTAATGGGCATGATGCAAATGTTTCTTGATCTTAGGGCACGAGGAAAGAAGTTTGACGGACGCCTATATTCAGGACCTAAAACATACAACCAAGTCAGCTTCAATAATGAGAGCATGGCGCTTATTATTGCAGAGAATCCAGTCACAGCAACATGGATGACTAGAGAGTTTAATCCGGACCTTATTGATAATGCAGTGAAGACCTTCGATAATGATTGGAAGAAGGCAAAGTCTGTCTTGGATCTAACTCCTGAAGATTTCAAGGCATTTGGAGCAGGACCCGAAGGAGTAATTAGAAAGATATTATCAACAGATGAGGGGTAAGAGTAAGCCTAAGGTGGATAGAGGAGCATGAATAAAGACCAGTACAAAGAAGTCCTAGAGATTCTCAATTTTGAAAGTACCAGGAAAGAAATGGTAATCCTTGGAGCTCTATTGAAGAGTCAAAACGAACCCACTGCCTTTGTTGATTTTGAAGCTATTCGATCTCAACTAGCAATTGAAGAGGGTGGGAAAAAGGGAAAAGACCCACTTATCTATCGAGGATTATCAGGACTTGAAAAAACTGGATTCATTCAAGTAGACCGAAGTGAACACAAACATGGATACAACACAGATGTTGGACTCATGCATGAAGTATTCCGTAAAGCAATTAATAAAGCAATATCAAAACTGGAGAATGAACTGCATCTAATAGATACCGAAATTGAGCAGCTCTCAAAGATAGACATAGAAGAACTTTCCACAGATATGATTTCACTGGCCGCAGGCAAGCAAAAGATCGAGAAACCTGTATTCGCAGAAGGATGGGAAAATGTCATCCAACTGATAGAGGATAAGATATACACGTACGCCAAGAAAGGAGATCTCGTCAGATTTTCTCTGGAGTGGTTGAGTCGGTCTGATATGATTACACCAATCAGGGCGGATAGATTAGGAAGATTAATGGATGAGGGAGTTATTTTTCTGGGTCTTGAACACAACAAGATTAGCAAACAACAACGAGAGTTGTTCAAGAGATTTACACTAGCTTATCGAGAACAAGGATTCAATCCGGGATTCAGGATTTGTGAACGACAGGATTCTACGTACCAGTTTGTTGGGCGAAATGATGAGGGGATTGTATTAATCGTGTCTGAGAACCCTATGTCAGCAACATGGATACCAAGAAATGCAAATCCAGATCTGGTCGATAATGCAATAGAATCGTTTGATACAGATTATGATGTTGGAGAAGATATCACGGATATCGGGGGAGATTAAGGTTGGCAGACCGAAGGGATTCAAACGATTTCAGTCGATTGGGAATTGATGTGGATTCAAGTCAGATGATGATTCTGAAGGCAGTAATGGCAGCAGCTCGAGGACCATCTAAATTCGTAACCTACAAAGAAATTGTGAAGCATCTTCAGAAATTGGAGAAGAAGAAATTTACCAAAGCATACGTCTATCGACATTTATCAAATCTGAAAGATGAAGGGTATTTGGTTTGTGATCCGGTGCAGACACCAAGAAGGTATGCAATATCAAAAACAGGGATTGATAACGCACTCGAAGAAAAACGGAAAGAAGCTCTTTCTGGATGCCTAACTAGAAGGCAAGAGATTGCCGCTAAATTGAATCTGCTCGAATCGATTAGCCCAGATAATATCGCTTTTACTCTATATAATCAACTTCGGGGATTAGAGTCTTTACAAGGGTCAATTATCATAGAAGGAATCGAAAATGTTCGCAGTGCGGTCATTAGAGAATTTGGAGAGGCAGCCAAACCAGGAGAGGTAATTCGGGTTATAGCACCAGCAAGTGTGCTTGACAGAGGTTTACAACAGGCAGGGATGGCAGAAATGAGTCTCATGGCAAGAGCTATTGATGGAGTAAAGGTAATCGGTCTAATGATGCCAGTGAAGGGGAAAGAATCAATTACGAAGGAGCTGATATCAAATTACATAAAAAACGTAAGAGATTCATTTGTAAAACTCGCTTCCACTGGTAATATTTCGCTCAGGATAGCAAAAGAGAATTTTAAAACATATCGCATGGTGAGCCTGAATTCTGATAAGATGCTACTCTATCTCACACATGCAGCAGATTCAGATATGGCAGCTTTAATTCTGCGTAAGGATAATCCTGGGTTAATTGATGATGCTGTTACGACCTTTGATACAATCTACGATGCAGCAACCGATGCATGGATAGAATGAAACAGACGCTTTCTGAGAATTACTGGGCGTCATCTTGAACAAGCCAATCAGTGCTTTTTGAGAGTGTCTGGAATAGATCATCACAGACTGCTTGAAAGTCTTCGTAGAGACCGTATTCTCCTCCGGCAGCAAATGGGTGCCCACCACCATTGAATTGTTTTGCTACCATATTGCAGAGAACTGTGTCGTGCCCTCTTCGAATTCCGAGCATTCCACCCTGACTAAGCATGAAGAGCAGGTCAGCCACTTTCAATGATTTTCCGTCTAAGTGAAGATTTTCTGGTTTTGCAGCAAAGGTACCCATATCTGTAGAGGTCACTCCACTGGGTATTTCCACGACACGAACAAGTCTATCATGGATAATGGTATCACAATGACCAGCGAGGGCCTTTCGCATCTTCTTCGCTTTATCCTTTCTATAATGATCAACTCGCTTATCCAAGAGTGCGTCTATGAACTTCTTTTTGGTATCATCCCAGACACCCTCTAAACCTTTCTCAGCAAGTTTTAGCAGAACAGGATATAGAGCATCAGAAACATCTTCACGGTGGTCGATTGCACTAAAACGTATCACTGAAACTGCATCGGTCAATGCAGTTGCACCATCGAGTTCCCTCAGATTAAAATCTGTATCATGAGCGATGCGAGCAAGTTCAGCACTAATTTCATCTCTAGGTAGGAGTACTTTATGTGCTATTTCTGCAGCACAAAAGTCATGATTAATTCTCAGTATAGGTTTGTTGGGTAGTGCAAGAATTGCTTTAATTGCTCGTTCAGACCAATGATGATGGTCAAGCCATACAATCTTACAACCCTGAGAAATAGCCCGAGTCAAACTGGTTACAACAGTATCCAAAATTGTATCATCCATACCCAAATCGGACACGACGATGAGCGTATCTCTCCTCGAAGCAATAGCTGAAAATACAGGTTCAAATGCACCATAGTCAGTCAGAGTCACACTGAAGTCGAGTCCTTTTGATTTTGCATATCTCCATACAATAGCTGCTGAATTTAGACCATCCACGTCTTTGTCATGGGATATCGAATGAAGTGAGGTGATTTTTCTCACTGTTTTAGACTCGCTTTCTCGTTGTTCTGACATTGTGGTACTATTTCGCATTAGAAGTTCCCCTTTTTCTCTTTTCTGGAAAGGCATACCAAATTCGAAAGTGTTTTCTGAGAGGAGTTCAGGTTGTGAGATGATGACGGCCTCAAAGCACGTAACAATCATGAGCGGCAATGAAGCTATTGCAAGAGGAGCATTAGAAGGAGGGATTGGTTTCTGTGCATCCTACCCGGGCACACCCTCCACAGAGATAGCTGCTACACTACAAAGAATTGCTGAAGAGCACGACATCTATGTAGAATGGAGTGTAAATGAAAAAGTGGCATTGGAGGCTGCTGCTGGAGCAAGTTGGGCAGGAGTTCCAGCCCTATGCTCAATTAAATCACTAGGTCTGAATGTCGCCTCAGATTTTCTGCTGAATCTTAATCTCTCGGGGACTGGCAAAGGAGGTTTGGTCATCGTTGTGTGTGATGATCCTCGAGGCCATAGCTCAAGCAATGAGCAGGATTCACGATTCTATGCAAAAGCTGCTCAAATTCCTCTGCTTGAACCATCCACCTATCAAGAAGCAAAGGACATCATACCGTATGCTTTGAAAATTTCCCAAGATTATGAGTTACCAGTACTTATTCGTAGCACAACCCGACTAAGTCATTCAAGAGGGCTCGTAACAATGGGAGAAATTCCGAAAAGAACCTGGAAAGCTGAACCACTAGTAGAAAATCTGTTCAATGTTCCAACACCGCATTTGAAACATAGGGACTTGCTCAAAAAGATGGATAAAATCAGTGAGGTGTTCGAAGAATCATTATGGAATACGTTACCATCTGAGAAGAAAATCGATGTCTTAATCATTTCAAGTGGGATAAGTCGACGATACTCAGAGGATGCAATCAATCTATTGGATGCAGAGAATATTGGTGTTCTCAATCTTGTGACAACCTATCCACTACCAAATAAGATAGTATCTGCCGCAATAAGTAAAGCTAAACAAGTTCTATTCTCTGAAGAGATTGACCCTTTTATAGAAGAGGAAGTAAGGTCTCTTGCAGTTGAGTTGGGGAATATTCCAGAATTCCACGGAAAAAGAAATGGAACAATCCCAGCTTTTGGTGAGATGACAACGGACCTCATGCGAGAAGCTATTGCTAATCTAAGGGGAATAAAGTTTGGAAAGACCAAACAGGTAGAGTCCGATCTTTTGATACCACGTCCACTTACCTTCTGTGCAGGTTGCACGCATCGCAATTTCTACTGGGCTGTGAGAAAGGTACGGAAGAGGACTAAGGACAAACTGGTCGTTGCAGGAGACATTGGTTGCTACTCACTAGGAGTGTTCTATGATAGGGCAATGACCACAATGCAAGCAATGGGTTCCGGAATTGGAGTTGCCACAGGATTGGGTCAACTCGAGCAATTTGGTTTTGATTCAAAGGTGATAGCAGTTGCAGGTGACTCCACATTCTTTCACGCATGCATCCCAGGTCTCATCAATGCAAAGCACAAAGGTGCCAATCTTACCTTTGTAATTCTAGATAATGAGACCACTGCAATGACCGGATTCCAGACGCATCCAGGTTCAGTCCATCAGGAATCCAGACTGAATAGAGTGAAGATAGAAAACGTTGTCAAAGCCATAGAGCCTGATTTCTTTGCCAGGTGTGACGCCACTGACATTCCCAAATTAGTTGACCTTCTACATTCAACAATCAACAAAGAAGGACTGAAGGTATTACTCCTCGACAGTATCTGTAGACTTGAGGTAGCCCGAAGAGAACTTGCTACTGAAGGTGTATCATTCAGAATTGACAAAGATCTGTGTAAAGGAGATAGATGTCTTATCTGTGTCCAAGAGTTTGCATGCCCTGCTATCAGTTGGGATAAGGTAATAGGTCATCCAGTGATTCTTGATCAACTCTGTGTACAATGTGGAGCCTGTGTAGCAGTCTGCCCTCATGATGCAATAAAGGAGGAACGAACTTCATGAGAGACCCCTTCAATATTCTAGTTGCAGGAGTGGGAGGGCAAGGAAATCTTGTCTGTGGTAGAGTACTAGCAGAAGCTTCAGTACGATCAGGGCTGAGACCAGTTGTTGGAGATACTTTTGGTGCATCACGACGAGGTGGGAGTGTTCTTACCCATCTTCGAATTGGGAAGATTGACTGGGCACCATTGATACCAAGAGGAGAAGCAGATATCATTCTCGGCTTGGAACCACTAGAAGCACTGCGAGCTGCATCTAAATTTGCAGGTGATAGAACTGTCGTAATAGTCAGTCAGACGAAAATCCCCACAGTTGCTACTAATGGTGAAACCACGGAGTATCCTTCTCTTGAGAGAATTATTGAATCATTGAACAAACTATGCAAGCAAGTTATTGTGCTGGATGCAGAAGAAACCCTAACTCATAGCGGTTCTATGAAGATGCTGAACTCCTTTATTTTAGGAACTATGGGAGCCCTGACTCAAAATCCCCTATCTCTGAACATTATTCGAGAGGCCCTTGAATCTATATTTGGCCCAGACTCCAACAACATCTTAGCTTTTGATGAGGGAGCAAGACTACGTCAATAAGACATGTGTTCAGACAGTAGGTGTTTTATGATGGTTTGTCGGTTTTCTTACTTAGGTGGGAAATTGGGGTATTTCTGAAATATTGCAAAGGCCGTTGCTTATCATGCGCGAAAGTAAGAAAACAAAGTCTATAGATGATCTATCAGTTTCAAAACTACTAGACGATTTCGTCGATCTAAGTGCAGAAGAGGAAAGTAAACGAGCAAGGGAATTGGACGATGAAGAGTATATCCGAATGATGATTGAAAAAGAAGAGAGTAGAAAGAAAGAAAGAATCAAGAAGATACCTGCAGCAAGTACACACAATGAAGTACATCCAACTCAAGAAAAGATAATTGAGAGAGCTACGTTGCAACTTGATGAACAAGAGCTAGAAACGTTTCCGTTGACGTGTGAAAGGGACTTGTCACCAGAAGAAACAGCGATCATTGAAGAGATTATGAAAACTCAAGATATGATGGATGAAGCGGCACAAACAGGAAGGAAGAAGATATCTCCGGAAGTCCCACAGAATGAAATAAGTCCCCGGGAAGCAAGACGTAAAGCGCGTGAAACACTGGCGAAGCATAGAAAGGACACACCAACCAGTGAAAAGAAACGGGATACACCAGTAGTCTCAGAGAAGCGAGCTCCCATAAAGCGGTGTCAGACCTGCTATTTTTGTGTCAAAGAGCGGAAGGTCGGAGGTGCATGTTGGTGTAGTTGCTCAAACCCAGGCAGATCCACTCATGCAGTTGTGAGAGGATCATGGGTGATGAGTAGAATGAATCTCCCCTGCTGGAAGGCTCAGCAGGACTGAATTGAGATACATCTCCTGCTATCTACATTCCAAAGGTATTTTATTAGTACACAATCGGAATTGATTAGTGATATGCCTCGGGAAACCTTGATTGGACCGGCCACCATGGATCGTATTGGAACATGCGTAACAGAAAGAGACACAAAACCATAGAAGACTTTTCGGTTTCACAACTGCTTGATGACTTCGTTAGTCCCGATGTTCAACCTAGCGGTAAACCTGCACGTGAGATAGATGATGAAGATTACATTAGAATGATGCTCAAGAAAGATGCGTTGAAGGAACTGGAACGAACAAAGAGAACGTCTCAGTCACAAAAACATGGTAGGGAATCCAAACCCCCCCGTGATACCCTTGACGAAGGACTGCGCCAACGATTCTTCCCCGAAGTGAGTGTAAGACCAGTCGAGAAGAAATTGCCACCAGTAGAGGTACAACCACTTGAACGAGTGCAACCTGAGGATAAGATCGTTGAAGATATTTTGAACACTATTGTCGTAAAAGATGTGTCAGGACTAGCAACAAGAATGAGAGAGGCGGTTGACTTTTTACAGGATGAAATGGGTACTAGCGAATCGGAACGAAGATTGGTCGAGGCGTTAGAAGAATACCACAGACCCACTGAATCTACCAAGAAGAGATCTGACCCACTCATCTACAATGATAACATCCTTCTTCTAAAACGCTGCCAGAATTGTCACTTCTGTGTTGGTGAGAAAAATGGTAATGGGTCACTCTGGTGTCTTTGCACTAATCCAGATAGATCTACTGAGGTAGAAATTGAAGACGCCTGGGTAAAGAGTAGACTCAATCTCCCCTGCTGGAAAGCCCCACAGGACTAGATCACATCTCGGTCTTTTTGCTATCTGAAATCCTTCTGGCTTCATGCCACATGATCTCTGCAAGAACTGTGAACATGTCAGCAACACCCTCACCTGTCTTAGCACTACTCTCCATGTAGAGGAATCCATTGTCTTCAGCCCAGCGCTTTGCTTCATCAGAGGGAACTGCGCGGTCTGGAAGGTCCGTCTTGTTTCCTACAAGAAGAACTGGAACTCGTGTCCCAATCGACTCGTCTGCCTCTTGCACCCACTTTGATAGCTCGGTAAAGGAACGCCTTCGGGTAACATCAAACACAATGATGATTCCTGCTGCACCAGAATAGTACATCTTCCGCACTGCCTTGAATCGCGCCTGGCCGGCTACGTCCCAAGCTTGAATTTTAATTCCAGTTGCATACTCTGCTTCGGGAGGTGAGATATGTGCCAGTTTAACGGCGAATTGCGACCCTATGGTTGTCTTGTAGTCTCGCTCGAAGGTTCCTGTAACATAGCGGTTGACGAGAGTTGTCTTTCCGACAGCACCTTCACCTATTACCATGAGCTTGAACAAATATTGGTAAGAGTCAGGGGCGGAACCGGGTCGTGGAGCCTTTGGTCGTCTGTGCTTAATCTCAGTGACCAGCGCACTCTCATTATCTGATACCGCAGCTGCTACAATGGTGGGTTGCTCGTCAGGAGTCGGCTCTGCAATGAGTGCTTCAACATCATCAATAGCAGTCATTGCTGATGAGGTCTCTTCCGCTCCAAAGAGTTGGTCGAGAAGTTGTTCTGCAGCCTTTAATGAATCGCCACCATCATCAGGCATGGTGGTCTCAAGTATCCGCTGAGCTGCCAATTTCTGTTCAATATCAACATCACCGAATCCAGTGCCAACGACAGGGCCAAATGGGGATTCTTCTTCAATTATCGTTTCTTCAATAAAGCTCGTCTCAATTGGTTCGATAGGCACAGGAGCCATCTCTGCAGGAGCAGCAACAGCCGCACCTTGTTCAATGAGGATTGCGGTCTCTGGAGTAGTAACTTGCTTTACGGTTCCATTAGCATCGGTCCACATGAGAACAATGGGTCGGACAATGACAGTCCCTTCTGCTTTAGGCATGAGTCGAACGTCGATGCTCTTGCTCTCACCAGCACCAAGGTCAAACCGTAGTTGCTGTGGTTCCACATCCATGTGATCCTTGGGGAAGTGGTATATCTTTCCAGCGATACCTGTGATGGGCTCATCACTGATATTGTACACAGTAATCTTTCCGTTCAACTCGGAACCAGTCTTTGCATCAGTACTAACCTCGAAGCTTGGAATAATCTTGTAGAGACCCTCGATGACTTTGAGAGGTCCATCAGACACACCGACCTGTACTTCTTTGCGACCATCGCCGCCAGCATCACCAACATTGATTGCAAGAATCTTCTTTCCAATGTCTACAGTTGCTAACTCGATGAGGTCTGCCATGTACAGATTATAGAATCGTATCTTGTGGTCTTTTGTTGAAACGATGACTTCGTCCATATGGTCGGCATTAATCTCTTCGATTCGAATTGAAAGCGCATTAACATCCATTAAAGAGGAGAAGAGGTCGAATTTACTCTCTTCATTACGGTACACTCGGATAGAACCATCCCTTGTGACAACACCGAGTTCCATCTTACGGTCTCCAAGAATATCGCCAGAGGCAAGAGATACCACAGGAGAGGGTAGCTCTAATGCTTCAATCTGTTCTACGGAATGGTCAGTCACCTTGAATATTCTTAATGTATTGTCACGATTTCCAGTGACGATCTCCTCAATCTCATCACCAATTACGTCACAGGTGCCTATAGCCAGAGGCATATCTTCCAGTTTATGCACAGCAAATTGAGTGATAGTATTCTCTGTGTCCATCTGGAGGATTCGAAGAGTCGAATCACTTCCACCAACAAGAATCTCGTTCTTTTCATTTCCTGTGACATCTGTCACGTAGACAGTAGTCACAAACTTATCAACAGCAAATCCTCCAATTGTCTCTAATTGTCCACTCGGAGAATACCTGAAGACTTGGACGGTATTACCCTCACCGGGAACCTCTGAGGAACTGAGTGCTCTACCCACGATGATTTCCATTTGCCCATCGTTATTTGCATCTGCGACCTTGATGGATAAGACACTTCCACCTACATCATGTTGAGCTAGTAAGATAATTTCTGAACTGTTGGCATCATATAGACGGATGAAACCGTCACGACCACCTGTACATAATTCAGCTTTACCATTACCAGTTACATCACCAACAGCAATCGCACTGGTGCTCTCATCGTCGTCGATTTCGAATAGAATCTTTGGCGAGCCCACGTCAGTTACCTTCCGGAGTTATGAAAAGGCACTTTGAATACTAAATCTGGGAATTGTAAGCCCAAATACCAGTGCCTAATGTTAGTATGACTGCGTCGGGTGACTATTTTTACTTTGTGCGGTCAGCCTCCCCTAGGTATAACGGACCTGTTTACAGCATAGTATATAACAGAGGAGCGAAGTAAGACATAACTTGGATATAAAATGCCTAAACTCTCAGTTCTCAATCTATCAAAGTCATATCCAAACGGTGATTCAGGTGAGACTGAAGTCTTAGACAATATTTCTTTTGATATTCAAGAAGGGGAATTACTGAGTATCCTTGGGCCTAGCGGTTGTGGAAAGACAACACTATTGAAAATCATCGCAGGTCTCTTAGAACCTGATAAGGGAGAAGTACTGATTGATGGTCAGAAAGTTGAACTTGGACACAATCGAGTGGGTTACATCTTTCAACAAGAATCACTTTTCCCATGGAGAACTGTAAGAGAGAATATCGAGTTTGGTCTTGAGGTCAAGGGTGTTCCTCCAGAAAAGAGAACTATTGCTGTTAACGAGGCACTCAAGATTGCAGGTATGGACGGTCTTGATGACCACTACCCACATGAGATTTCAGGAGGTCAGGCACGTAAGACCGAGATGGCTCGGAGTCTTATTCTAGCTCCGGACATTCTTGTAGCTGATGAAGCCCTCTCCAATCTTGATGCACAGACACGAAATTATCTCCAAGAAGAATTTCTGCGGATTCAGGGTTTAACTGGATCAACAATCCTCTTTGTATCGCATAATGTAGATGAAACGGTTTTCCTATCAGATCGGATACTTGTACTGAGCAACATTCCTGCAAGAGTCATTGCAGAATACAAGATGGAACTTCCCAAACCAAGAAATCGAACTTCACCTGAATGCCTAGCTTACAGAAGCAAGATCCTGGATGTTCTCCGAGTAGAACAAGAGAAAGCGATGAGTAGAACTAGACAGAAACAGACTGCTTCCATTTGATAAGATGTCTCTCAATATACAGGAAGAAATAGGTGATCAGAAACCCTATCAGACCTATTAGAAACATACTTGAAATGACTGCGCCTGTACGTCCTACCTGTTGCATTATCCATACAAGATAACCGAGACCAACACGACCGCCAATCATTTCAGCTGCAACAAGACACATCCAGCTAATTCCGAATCCAATACGGATTCCTGCGAAAATCTCAGGACTTGCCGAAGGAATTACAATCTTCCAGAGTATCTGTGTTTCTCTTGCACCGAGGGTCTTAGCTGCATCTATATGAACTGGCTCAGTTCGTTTTACTCCAGTTGTCGTATTGATGAGAATTGGAAAGAAGGCACCAATCCAGATAATGAATGCCTGAGCACCTAGCATATTGCTACTGAATAACAAGATTGACAGAGGAATCCACGCAATTGGTGGAATAGGGCGCATTGCTTCTATAACAGGACCAAATATGGAATCAGCAAGACGGTAACGACCTATAAGGATTCCAAGCGGAATAGCTGTTGCGGCTGCTGTTGTAAAACCAATCAATACTCTGAATAGGCTTGCAAAAATATGGTCACTGAGATACGCTCCTTCACTATCACCTTCGATAGCTAATTGCACAAATGCTTCGATTACTTCAATCAATGATGTTCTTGCGAGGGTCGCTATTATCTGCCACAGAATAAGCAAGATGATGAGTGGGAGGAAGACCTTCAGAATTATTCTCCGATGTATAGTTCCCATACTACTTTTCGAAACTGGATGAGTTTTTGCATCTGCTTCACCAGATTCTACTATTGCCATCCTTCTCATCACTGCAAACAATATGTCCTACTTTTCTGTCTGTCGATTCTCAACAACAGAAGAGGAGCCCATCAACATGTGTAGTGTTTATGAAACTGTCTAGAAAAGCTGACGTATCTGCAGGTATCTTGTCAACAATCAGCTGGTTCTCATGGATTAGGAAATCAAGATACATCTCAAGTCCAGTTCTATTCACATTATAATCAAAGATGATGTTGTTGAAAGCAGTTGTTACAGGGGTTTCATCCATTTCTAACCAATCTATTGCTATTGCGATTGCTTGTGCGGGATTATTTACTATCCACTCTTCTGCTTCAATATGAATGTCCAAGACTTTACCAACTATGTCTGGGTGTTCGGCTAAGTAAGTATTGTCAGATGCTACAACACAGCATGGATGTCTTGGCCAAATCTCACCAGATTGGATCAAGGGTACTGCAAGACCATCATACTCAGCCTTTGCATTGAATGGTTCCCAAGCAATAAAAGCTGGACTCGATGCTGTCAACGAGTTAGCCATCAGAGAAGGCGAAGTCGTGTACGCAGTTATGTTGTCATATGTAAGTCCGGACTGGTTCAATGCCAATCTCAAGAGAAAGTTCTGAACAGTTGAAGGACCTGGTTGAAATACGCCCATACCTGCAAGATCTGCGATAGTTGTAACGTGACCTGCATCATACTCTTCTTTGGATACCATAATTGCAGAGCCTTCCAAATTCACTGCAGCAAGTATTGTCACAAGGATATCCTGATTGATTCGCTTCAGCATAGCAGGAGCAGCTCCCAAGTAACCCATATCGATTTGACCTGCAAGAAAACCATCCATCTCGAGGGCACCATTTCCAAACTCAACGAGATCTACATTAATCCCTTCGCGTTCGAAAAGACCATTCACAATGGCTACACGAAGAGCAAGTTGATGAAGATCTTTGGAAAGATAACCGATCCTCACATCAGGTGCAGGTGGCGGATTCCATACTGCGATGAATCCAATTGATACTACAACGATTGCTATGACTGCAAGACCGACTGCTTGATTTCGCTCCATAGATGGTCTCTCTCCACGATTAATCTTAGTTATTCTGCATATGAGCCTTGAGTTATGCGCTTCCGTAGCCATCAAGTTGATTAGTTAGACGCACTATTATTTCTTCATGTCACTCAGAGAACGAATACCAGAACAATTGAAGATTGGAGAGGACATTATCTCTATTGCACTCGAAACCGATGTAGAAGTCTTTCCAACAAGCGAATACGTTCTTCTTGAAATTTCACATAAAGCGGGTAGAGTGAATATTCCCAAAATTGTGGGAACACTTCGAAATCTTGTGAAAGAAGAACAGAGAATGGTTGCAATTCGAGGTTTTGGATTCAAAGGTATTGGTCTTGCAGTTCGAGTGGCACACGAGCTCAAACTTGGAGAAACGAAGTTCACATATGAGATGACCTTTGACACATTTGATGCTTCAGACCCAGCAGATAGTAGACCAGTGACCAGTGTGCAGATAATAGTACTCCCACCAATGTGAACTTGAATGTCCAAGTCCGAACAAGAAGAAGGTGGAACAACTCGTGACTGATGTGACTGAGTGCAGTTCAGAGAATAACAAAGTAAGAACAAGATTATCCAAGATTAAATTTCCGGACAGATGCCCAGTATGTATGGACCCTGCTGAAGACCTGGTATTCATTACTATTATTGAGAAATATGGTCCAGACAGTTACGATTCAAGTTCGTGGACAAAAAGCGATGACAAGACTGCTGTTGCTCTTCAGGCTTCACAGAGTGCAACGACATTCTCAGTTCCAACATGTATGGCACACGGGAGTAAGAGTGTGAGAACAATTCGCACAAGACTAGTTTCAGTTGTGGGATTCTTTGTGTTATTTTACCCAATAATCTTCTACCTACTTCAAATCAACTTGGGTATAATCTACTCACGACCACTCGTTGAACCGATAATCGGAGCACTGTTCTTCGTTGCACTCCTAGTACTTACAATACTTTACAGTTTAGTTCCTAGAGCTCTCGAACGAGCATTGAAGTTCGAGAATACAAGTAGAACTAAGGATTCTGTCGAAGTTGTGATTTTAAACAGAGAATATCGGCAACTCTTCTGTGAGATGAATGGAGTGTTTACTGAGGTTGTATCTGATGAGCAATAGATAATACACTCTCGCTCTATTGGTAAGCTTCAAGAGGCTAAAATCCCTGAACATAGTATTCCTCCAAGTAGAAATTTAGGGAGCTTGAGAGAGTGAATAACAGCAGAATAGCTTGCAGTCTTCTAATCCTACTTTTTATTTCATCACTAGGTCTCAGTCCTGCTGCACACTCAATCTCTGCGAATTCAAACAAATCAGCCCGTACAATGATTACAAGTCAAATTGAAACACCAATAGCGATAGGAAGTAATCCAGAATTAGCTCAACTAAGCACTGCGGGTGTTGGGACAAGAAGTGATCCATATATTATTGAAGGAAAAGTAATCTCTGCTGTGAACTGCATTTACATTCATGACACAACGGCATTCTTTGTTATTCGCGATTCTGAATTTACCTATACGCCTAATGAATTAGCAATCATCGGATCAGCAGTGGTTCGCTTCGATCGTGTTGAACATGGAACAATCGAAAATTGTTATGTGCGCGGTGGAGATATTTCTATTGAAATCCGAGCTTCAACAGATTGCACAATTCGCGATTGTTTTGCAATAGATTCCTATGCGGGAATCCTGACTGATTCTTCGGATAACTGTACGATTATTGATTGTTCAATTTTTGGCAACACAATTGGAGCAAGGATATTCAGTTCAGACTCCTGTAATATCATCAATAACTCCATTTATTCTAATAATCAATATGGAGTACATGTCTATGCTTTTTGCGAGAACAATATTATTTTTGGAAATATGATTGGATGGAATGGAGTTCATAATGCAGTTGATGATGGAGATAATACTGAATTCACAGATAGTGTAAGTATTGGTAATGAATGGTCAGATTTTAATTCATCAGCAGTCTATTCCATTCAGGGTTCAGGAAGCTCTATTGACCCATATGCCACGAAGTTGACAGATGAAACGCGACCAGTAGTACTCGGGCATTATGATCTAGTAATAGATGTCGAGAGTAATGGAGAAACTCTCACTTGGACGGCTAATGATACATTCCCCAGTCACTATCAGATATATGTGAATGATGAACTAGTTGAAGATAGCGCATGGGATGGTCGAGATATTGAATTTTCTCTGGATGAGTTAGGTCTTGGAACTCATACTATCGATCTCAATGTGACTGATGGTGCAGGGAATGTGGGAAGAGATATCGTTGTGGTATCAGTGATATCATTCATCCTCGGAGGAATTGGGACCGAACTTGTAATGGTTGCATCCGGAATAACTGTAGCTTGCTTCGTAATCATACTTCTACTAGTCAAAAGATTCGCATAGAGCGTATTGTCCTTTCAGTAGTATCCATTGCTGGTAAACGAACTCTATTAATCAATAAGAGATAGAAAAGGGATACGCGGCGGTTTGGGTTGGACGCTAATGAATCGAAAAAGGTTGAATATTCTGCTACTTACAGCAGTACTCTCGCTACTCGTGCTTAATATTTCAGGAACTTCAATGGCTCTAGAATTGAATCCAGCAGATTCTGCGACAATTACACAGACCTACACTCCTCATGCTATTATTAACATTGATGGGAATGCAGAATTTCTTGCACAAGATGCAATTGAAGATTGGCCAGGGGATGGTTCTCCAGAGAGCCCAATCGTCATCTCAGGCTACAGTTTTGCAGCAGCAGAATGGATGTTTAGAGTTGAAAATTCTGACCTGCATTATGAGTTCATCGATAATCAATTGGATGGATTGGCATATGTTTGGTGTGGTATTGCCATAGTCAATGCAGCTAATGGAGTCATCAGGGATAACACCGTACGTAGAGCAGCAGCGGGTATTCATGTTGTTACTGTTGAGGACTATATTATCGAGGGAAATGATGTACAGGATAGCCCATTTGGAGGCATTATCGTAGAAGATGGATCTGTGAATGTAACGGTGAAGAATAACATAGTATATGATAATGAAAACTTTGGAATTCATATTGGCAATCCCTTTGGTTCAGCAACAAGTCACAACATCACTATCGTCGGGAACACTGTATACGGAAATAGTCCAGGTGGAATTACACTTCTAGAAGCAGAGAATTGCATTGTAGAAAACAATGATATCTATGATCATGCCCAAAAAGGAATAGTTCTTGAAACAGCTTCACATCACATCAACTTCAACAATATCACAGATTGTCAAACGGGAATTCATATCACTGGTGGAAACGCAACCTTCGAACACAATACGATATCGCGTGTAGAATTTGGCATAACGGTAATCACAGAAAATAACACGTTCACTGACAATTACATATTTGATTGTGAGGAGATCGGTCTGAGATTCTACTATTCCTACTCCGATGGGGTAGGTGGAGCAAACAATATTGTTGCAAGGAATGTCTTTGCCAATAATTCAAGATGGGGTTTGGACCTGACAGCAAATGCTGACAATAACCTGATTCAGAACAATTACTTCTTCATGAATGGTGATACATGTCAGGCTACTGATGATGGAGCGAACAATGTCTTCGATTCAAATTACTGGGATGACTGGATAGCTCCAGATGCAAATAATGACAGCATCGTGGATATCCCATATGAGATTGATGGAGATGCTGAGAATAGCGACCTCCACCCAATGGCTGCTCCAAATGAATCAATCCCACCGTGGTACGTTGCACCTAGTACAAGTGGAAATGAAACTACTACTACGACTGGAACATCATTGCCGATAGAACCTCTATTCTTAGCTATTGGTGGTTCAGCAGTTGTCATTGTTCTCATTGGCGTTATCTTTGTAAAGAAAAGAAAATGACCCAAATGTAGATTATCATAGGTCTGGAAGAATCTCAAACTTTCATGATACTCTCAGAGAAAAAAACAGAGGGTCACGCCAGTAAATACATAAGCACCCTGCAGGGCTCAAGCCCGTGAATTCACCCTGTAGGTGATACTGACAATGAGTATGGACTTTGCAAAAGGCATTACTGAATTTCGCTGGCACGGCAGAGGTGGCCAAGGAGTCGTAACCTCAAACCAGATGCTAGGCAAGGCCGCTCTTTCAGAGGGTAATTATATCCAAGCCTTCCCCGAATTTGGGCCAGAAAGGACTGGAGCCCCAGTAAGAGCGTTTTTGCGAATCAGTAAGGAACCCATCCAGGTGTACGCACAAGTGTACCACCCGGATGTTGTGGTCTGTATCGACCCCACCTTACTTGACGTTGTAAATCCAGCTGAGGGATTAAAGTCTGAGGGAACCCTAGTAGTCAACACAGAACGTGATCCGAAAGACATTCGAACCAAACTTGGATTCGAGGGTGGAAAGGTGGTCACAGTAGATGCAAGCACTATAGCCATGGAAGTCATGGGACGGCCATTCTATAATATGCCGACTATGGCGGCTGCTGTATCTGCCACAGGTGTAGTGAAAGTTGATACTGTTATCGGAGAAGTCCTCAATCGTTATCCTGGAAAGGTTGGAGATTTGAACAAGGTCGCAATTGAGCGAGCTGTAAAGGAGGCACAAGTCGGATGAGCGAGAAATACAACGAGATCCCAATGGCTGGTAACATCATTGAACCAGGCAACTCGAAGAAGTACAAGACTGGCGGATGGAGAGCTGAGAGACCTATCCACAATCCGGATACTTGCCTTTGGGTGAAGAACGGTACATGCGGACGTTGCTGGATTTTCTGTCCGGACATGTCAGTCATGCTGACTGAGAAGGATGGCAAGTATGTTTATGCCTTCAACTACGAGTACTGTAAAGGATGCGGGATATGCGCCAACGAGTGCCCGACCGAAAGCATCCACATGGAGAAGGAGTGATTGAACATGACCATTTCAAAAGACAAGATCACTATCGAGGGTCTAACTGGAGATGCTGCTATTGCACATGCACTCAAGCAAGCAAACTTGGATGTTCTCGCAGCTTATCCAATTACTCCACAGACAATTATTGTTGAAGATTATCAGAAATTCGCAGCTGATGGTGAAGTAAACGCAGCAGTCATTCCCGTTGAGTCTGAACATTCTGCAATGAGTGCGTGTGTTGGAGCATCAGCAGTTGGAGCAAGGGTTGCTACAGCTTCTGCATCTGCAGGACTTGCACTCATGTGGGAGATTCTGTACGTTGCGGCATCAATGAGAATGCCAATAGTCTTCACCGTTGCAAACAGAGCACTCTCTGGACCAATTAACATTCACAATGATCATAGTGATGGCATGGGAATGCGAGACAGTGGATTCATTCAACTCTACTGCCAGAGCTGCCAGGAAGCCTATGACACAACTCTGATGGCATTCAAACTAGCAGAGCATCATGATGTGCTGCTACCAGTAATGGTCGGTATTGATGGTTTTATTCTAAGCCACAACGTTGAGCGAGTAGAAATGCTCCCGGATGATGTTGTGGAGAAGTTCGTTGGTGTGAGAGACCCAGTACAACCACTCAATCCCAGTGATCCACTCACTATGGGACCCTTAGCCCTGACAGATTACTACTTTGAGTTTAAAGAGCAGCAGGATAAGGCGATTCAAAACGTTCCTAAGGTCTACAAGGAAGTGGAGGCGGAGTTTGAGAAGATCACTGGGCGAAAATACGGAATGTTCGAGACCTACAAGACTGAAGATGCGGACATCATCATAATCGCAATGAGCACTATGGGAGGAACTGCTAAGATCGTAGCTGATGTCCTTCGCGAGAAGGGCGAAAAAGTCGGAGTAATCAGACTCAAAATGTTCCGTCCATTCCCAGCTGAGGAAATTGCCAAGGCAGTAGGTAATGCCAAAGCAGTAGTCATCTTCGAAAAGGCAATGTCCTTCGGAGGAGCTACTCATCCGTTGGCTCTTGAGGTCAGAACTGCCTTATACGAAGCCAAGGAGAGACCAATGATTATCGACTTTGTCGTCGGACTCGGTGGTCGAGACGTACCCCCAACAACATTCGTTGAGGGATATGAGAAAGCAAAGGAGTATCTCAAAGCAGGAAAGGCTCCTAAGTACGAAACCCTGGGGGTT
>SDNZ01000189.1 GCA_004524565.1 Candidatus Thorarchaeota archaeon | reverse complement strand
CCTGTCACTGATTGCCCATAGAGATCTGTAGCATTCACCTCGAGCCTGTACTCACCAAGTAATAGGTTTCCCCTATCAAGGAGAACACCATTTTGGTCAATATCAAAATGAAGTGTATCGTTCACAAGCCAGTGTGCAATTGGAGGATATGTGTCCACTTCGAATTGAAAGAAACACGAGGTACCATATTCGATCTGAAAGTCGGTAGGTGTATACATCCAACTTGGCGGGAGTGGGGGGTACATCAAGGGACTGTAATCACGAAGACCCGATGAACCTATAATTGAGTATGACTCGTCACAGATGCCATCGTTGTCAAGATCAAATGATGTGAATTCAAAGTAATAATTATGAGAGAACTCATTAGTGGAAGGAGATGAGTAGTCACTGGCACTGCCTGATGAGTCTCCTCCAAAGTAGTTCCACATTACTTTAGTCCCTAATGCGCCATTTGCGAGAAACACTCCTTCGAATGTGAGGTCGCTGAAAGAGTTTTGTTTAATCACATTGCCTATACAACCAGGCTCAAGAATTATCCCATACTCCGCATCCATAATCGTATTATTCACTATCCAGCTATAGGCAAGACCAGAGCCATCGATTACATTTTCGCTTTCGATGAACTGACAACCTTCAATATTCATATTCACTGAATCTTCAACATAGAGTGGGTAATAGTCCTCTTCAAAGGCAGTATTCATGATTATTGAATGATCGCTGAGAAGAATATACATACCATAACCACTGTCATAGATTACATTTCCAATCGATGTAAAATGACTCACATTGTAGAGATAGACTCCATACGTGGCATTTCCAATGAGACAATCACGTACCACAACATAGAGGCTGATATTATAGAGAGTTATACAGCTCCCCGGAGTTCCTGAGAGGGTTATATGATACCCTTCAATGATAAATGGGTCTTCAAGTGTACCATTTCCTTCCCATGAATCTGCCTCTGCCATTGTTGTGAGATTACCATCTCCAGCTACTGATATTGGAGCATGGTCTTCATATGCTGGTTGAAATGTATTAATCACATCTACAGGGATTAGAGATATACTCTGAGTACCTTCTGTTATCATTGGTTTTTGATACAGGATGAAGGTTGATGAAAATAAGATCAGCAAAATGAAGAAACTAAAAGTTACAATCTTTTTACTCACGTATTTATTCCTCCTTAATGCAATATTACGCCGCAACTTTCCTGTGAGAAATATCATTTTAAACTTCAATAAATTATCTGATAAAACTTTGCGGAACACTGTATATTATCGTATCTTGACAAAAGGACAAGTCAGAAAAAACACGAAATTGAACATATTGAGATGAGTTGCAATTTGGCTCTCAGTTGTACAAATAATGCTCTAACAGGTGTGGTCAGGGACAGCAGAGCTCATGTGGTAGGAGGGGGGGAGTTATGTAATGAGGGCATGTTACGAAAACGAGGCCCTACCGTACACACTGACCACGAATATAGTTTAACAATTTGACCTATTAAGGATGTTGTATTGTGTAGCCGAGTGAATCATTGAAACTGCTTTGTGAGGAGTCTTAGGTTGTCTTCTGCTTTGGAATTATGAGTTCAAAAGTGGTCATCCCCGAAGATACGTACCGTATTTTCCAATCATGTGCCTCAACAATTCTCTTGACAATAGTAAGACCAAAACCATATCCTGTTTTACTCGTTGTGAATCCCTTCAGGAACAGTTTAGAACGCATATCCTCCGGAATTTCTTTTCCATCATTTCGTATCATGATACAGAAGGTTCCATTTCGTTCATTGTATCTTACCTCGATCTTATTGGGCCGACCATGTTTGACTGCGTTATCTAGTAAGTTCCTGAATACCTGCGTAATTTTCATCTCGTCAGTTCGGACAATGGGTAGTGGGTCCTGAATATATTCGATCATTTCTGGAACAACTGATTCCGCAACAAGCCTTACCAGATGGTCAAGATCAACCTCAACAAGATTCTCTTCCACAGTCAATCCTGCATCTGCAAGAACAACTGAATGATCCAACATCTCGCCAGTTTCCTTAATTAGAGATTGAAGACGTTTAAGATGACTGAGGTCTTTTTCATCTTCTACTAGCTCGATGAAGCCCTGCATATTGTGAAAGATATTCTTTAGGTCATGATTCATAGAATGCGCAAAATCACTGAGTTCTTCTCTCTGTTTTCTGAGCATTTCAAGTGCGTATTTCTCTTGAGTAATATCTGCCATGACTCCTTCAATATAACCCTTCTCGGGCCACATTCGAAGTGAGAACCTCATCCAGAGTCGTTGGTCATCTTTAGTAGTAACTGCCAACTCAGTAACTAGGTATTCATGTTCCATGATTGTACCCTTTAACCGGTTCCATGTATCCGAGCTAGTAAGGAAATCCTTGAAGAAACTTGAACTATCGATGAGAGCCTCCCTGCTCTCAAAACTGAAGCTTTTGGCAAACTGGTCATTACACTCGAGAATCATTCCATCGGAAATTCTGACTCGAAATAGACCTATGTAGGCATTATTGTAAAGTTCTTTGTAACTCTCACGACTCTCCATCAATGCTTGCTCTGTTAGATGCCTGTCAGTATTGTCTTGAACGTGAATGATGTACCCGTGTAGGTAATCTTCTTTCCCATATTTCAAAGGGGATAGAACACAATTCAAGTGCATAATACCAGTTTTTGAAGTTTCATACAATTCATGAATAAGTACTTTTGAAAAATCAAAGCGAGAATCATAGATTATAGAATTTCCCTTGTGTACCTCTTCTTTTACAAATTTGGGTGTGTTCGGGTCATTGAATAAGTCAAAACCAATGATATCCTCTCGACCGTCTATACCAAAGATTTCAAGACATTTCTTGTTTGCTCCAACAAGGAGGCCATCTGAATCGAATAACTCGATGCATATTGGTGATTCTTCAAAGATAGTTCTAAACATCTCCTCGTTTGCACTCATTGCTTTTTCAGCTATTTGTCTTTCAGTTTGGTCGGTTGCGAACAGAATATATCCAATCCTCTTATCATCGGAGTTCTTCATTATTGCAAGAACCACATCCATGTAGACTATATCGCTCCTTGATGTATCTAAAATCCTCCTTTCTTTGACGTATGTGAAATCCCACTTGTACCTGAATTTTGTTGTTACTCCATTTGCAACCTTTTTTAGAACTTCTTCAGGAAGTCTTGAATCTTTGAACAGGCTTAAGCCAAGCAGATTCTCTCTATCTTTAACACCTAATAGCTCTACGCCTGCACTGTTTGCATCAATTAGAAGGCCTTCAGAATCAAAGATGCCAATTGCAGCAGGAGCCATTTCAAAGGCATCCTTCCACCATTGTTCTCGATTTTTGAGAGATTGAATCATCAGTGCATCCTCTTCAGACGTTGTGAATCCTATTTGCTGAGCTGAACAAAGAATAGTTGTGACATTTCCCTGATCATCGCAAATTGCAGTATCTTGACATTGGATAGTTTTCTCCTCGCCTTCTGATGTTACTATAGTGAAATTGCAGCATGGCCCTTCTTTGTATTCTGATTCCAGTAAACGGGTTAGATGCTTAATAGCTTCTTCCTGGAGCCTTTCAGGAACAAACGATTTGACCCAGTTCCTCCCTATAACATCATTCTCATTATAGCCCAGCATCTCACATCCTTTACGGTTCATCATTGTTACATTGAAATCTGTGTCAAGAGCAAGTATCATTGTACCAGCTAAATCGAGATACCGTTGTGCTTTGTCTCTCTCACTACGTAGATGCGTTTCAACCTCTACTCTCTCAGTGATGTCTTGAACAGTACCCATCATTTGAACCGGCTTACCCTCTTCATCATATGTGACCTCCCCCTCTTCGTGAACATGTCTGATACTTCCATCGGGTCTTATGATACGATGGTCGATGCTGTAGGGTTGTTTCTTGTGAATTGCTGCATCTACTGATTCTTTCACTAGGTCTTTATCATCTGGATGAACAGAATCCAGAAATGCTTCGTATGTCGCTAAGAACTCTTGTGGTGCGAGACCGAATATCCGATAGATTTCATCAGACCAAATCTCCTGGTCCTCTTGAATATTCCAAACCCAACTTCCTGAATGTGAGATTCGTTGTGCTTCAGCTAACCGTGTTTGGCTCTCTCGAAGTTGTTGTTCAGATTCTCTAAGTGCAATCTTCGTCTTTCGCTTCTCGACAGCAGTGAGAATATAGTAAGACAATTCTGCATACAGACTCTCGATGTTAGTAGAGCTCTTTCTGATGTAATAATCTGCTCCAAGGTTCAATGCCTGAATAGCAAATTCTTCTCTACTCTTTCCAGTGAAGATTATCACAGGAATATCTCCACCAGAACTTCTGATATGCTCAAGAATGTCAAGTCCGCTCATTGTATCTTTTGAAAGATCTATATCACAGACAGCAGCATCAAAATTATCTGCTTCAAGGAGTTTGATTGCATCCTCACTGGTTTCAACCATAACTATCTCATAATCCGGACTCTGACGAGTAAGAAATCGTTCACTGAGCTCTAGATGAACGGAATCGTCATCGACCATTAGCACACGTACTGCCATGGGTTCACGGTCCCCTATTCAGCAAATTGACATTGACTATTTCCTTATTACCTTTGACCAGAGAAACCTTGGCATCATTCCGCGAAGGCTTAAATCCTTCCAGTCACATTCGTGGAGTATCAAGGGAGGTAGAATCATTGGATATCCCTGTTATATCTGGAATTGTTGAAGGTCTAGGCGTATTCTTCAGGACTCGAAGATACTTAGCCTATACTATCATTTTTGTAGCCACCACGTTTCTAGGTCTATTTGTTTCGTGGTTAATGACACTAACTGCTGGTACTGGTACTGAGCTACTACTTGTGAACTTCTTTGCATTCGTTGGCTCTGCAGGTACTATCTATTTTGCATTCGGGTCTCTCTTTACTGGACTCGGCGTAGATGGCCTCTGGATAACACGACGAAGTAGGGGACGAACTACTGAACTCAAAGGGGTTGCTTGGATGGCCATTTCATTTGCTTTGGCAGTCTTCCTGAAGATCCTCGT
>SDNZ01000043.1 GCA_004524565.1 Candidatus Thorarchaeota archaeon | reverse complement strand
TTACGCACTTCCGGTTTTCTGGATTGGCGTACTTATTCTCTACTACTTTGGATTTCTAATGAATATAATTCCGCTTGCGGGTACGATAACAAGAGGATACACTCATGCCAATTTCTTTGATTACATGTTCGATTATCTTCATCATATGACGGGACCTTTCATTGTATTGACCCTTTCATTCATAGGAGGATTTTATCTTATAATGCGGGACACTGTACTTGACGTTTTCACTCAAGACTACATTCTTGCAGCAAAGGCAAAGGGTCTCAAAGAACGAACTATTCTCTACGGTCACGCAATGCGTAATGCAATGCTACCAATGGTCAGTGTCATTGCTGTCAATGTGCCATATTTGATTAGTGGAGCAATGATGACGGAATATGTGTTTAGTTGGAGTGGATTAGGACTCCTTACGTATAATTCAGTCCTAACGGTAGACTATCCAGTTCTGCAAGGCATCTTCTTGTTCCTAGCTACGATCACATTGATAGCGAATTTTATTGCAGATTTAACGTATCTGTGGTTGGATCCGCGAATTCGGTATTGAGGAGGTAACTAAATGGCGATTAATTACGAACATTCAGAAAGAACAGAAACTATTATCATGGAAAAACCAAAGAAACCACTGCATGTCAGAATCGTATCCATTGGAGCGTTCTTACTTCTCAGCTTTACCGTCCTCTTTGCGTTAGATTCAGTCAATGTGCTTCTCAGTGCATATATTGCAGCAGATATTGTGGGAATGACCGTAGAATGGGCTTCTGTGCTGGTTAATACACTTCGTATCGGAGCATGGGTCACATTCATACTGACATTTATCCTTGCGATACGCGGGAAGAAACTTTACGCACATAGAGAAGGAAAGTATGTTCAGAAATTATTGATAGTTACAATATGTTTCTTGGTCTTTGTGACTCTTGGTATTGGTTGGGGATTGATACTCACCTTTGGAGTGTTTTTCTGGTTTCCAAAGCCTTTCGTGAACTGGAAAGAATTGCATCTCAAGATTTATCGAGGTCTCTTTTTAGGGATAGTATTTGGATGGATGCTCGTAGAATCAGCCTTCACTTCAGCTAATATTGGTATCACACTATTGCCACAAATTCTGACACGGACATTGACATACTTTCTGCAAGGTGATATGATATTTATTGCCATTCTACCATTATTGATGGTCTTTCCGATCTTCATTATTGCTCCAAGAATTATAGAATCTCTATGGAAGTTAAGACCCAAGATCGAAACATTCTGGAGAGAATTTCTCTATCATCCAATGGGTATGATTGGCCTAATCATAATCACTGCCATTGTAATGATTGCATTGCTAGCTCCAATCCTAGCACCTTATGATTGGGGAGCTGGATCTCTTCAGCTGGAGGATCTTCTGCAGCCACCTAGCCCAGAACACATACTTGGTACGAACCAGAGAGGTGAAGATATTTACAGTCGATTGCTCTATGGCTCACAGATATCTCTACTAGTCGGATTCGTTGCAAGTGTAACCACAGTTGCAATAGGCACATTTGTTGGGCTTATTTCAGGTTACTTCGGAGGAGTCATCGACACAATTCTCATGCGAATTGTTGACATATTCCTATGTTTACCAACTCTGCCACTGATGCTGATATTTCTAATAATGTTTGGTCAGGGATTGCAAAATGTGATCATAGTGATTGCAATTTTGGGATGGACAGGGACAGCAAGAATGGTAAGAGCTGAAGCTCTCTCTTTGAGAGAGCGTCCACTCACAGAGGCAGCTCATGCACTAGGAGGAAGTGATACTTACATCCTCATACGGCACATAATGCCCAATACGCTTCCCCTCATTCTAGCTAATATGATCCTAGGAGTTGTCAATGCTATACTTAGCGAAGCTGGCATCGCATTCCTCGGATTTGTTGATATTCACGGTCAACCAAGTTGGGGTATTTTGCTTCACTGGGCATGGAAAAATGCAGCCCTACTCGCAAATCGTTGGTGGTGGTTTATACCTCCGGGATTAATGATATTGCTTACTACTCTTGGTTTTGTCTTTGTGAGTCACACAGCAGACAAAGTTGTGAATCCACGGTTACGAGGGAGGCGAGAATAATTGGCAGTTCTTGAAGTCAAAGACTTAGCAACCTACTACTACCTTGGAGGAAGAGAACTCAAAGCGGTTGATGGTGTTACATTTGATATTGACCAAAAGAGAACTTTAGGTCTAGCAGGTGAGAGTGGTTGTGGAAAGACCACTACTGCGTATAGCATTATGCGAATCTTAGCTGAGAATGGAAAGATAGCAGGAGGTAGTGTCAATCTAGGAGGTTTGGAACTAACCACACTCAGTGATGAAGAGATGCGGAAAGTCCGGTGGAAGAAAGCATCAATTGTGTTCCAATACGCAATGAATGCATTCAATCCAGTTCTCCGAATAGGCAACCAGATTGTTGAAGTAATTCGAGAGAAGGATGATGTCTCTGAGGAGGAGGCAATCATGACTGTTTCCACCCTTTTTGATGAGGTGGGTCTAAAACCAGAGCGACAAACAGACTATCCTCACGAGTTCAGTGGCGGCATGTTACAAAGAGCTATCATCGCACAAGCCCTCGCATGTGACCCTCAGCTAATTATTGCTGATGAACCCGTTACAGCACTTGATGTGATTGTTCAGAACAAAATTCTGGATCTTCTTAGGAAACTTCAAGACAAGTACAATCTTGCAGTCCTCTTCATCACACATGATCTTTCAGTAGTAGCAGAGAACTGTCATGATGTCGGTATAATGTATGCAGGAAATCTTGTTGAGGTAGGATCTGTAGAGGCTGTTTTCAAACGTAGTCTTCATCCGTATTCTTACAAGCTTATAGGAGCATTTCCAAGTGTGGTGGGTCCGAAAAAGCGGCTTGAGTTCATTCCAGGAGTCCCTCCGAATCTCTTAAACTTTCCATCAGGATGTCGTTTTCATCCAAGATGTCCTTTTGCTCAAGACATTTGTAGCAAAGAGAGACCTGAGTTCAGGGAGATAGAGTCAGGACATTATGTAATGTGTCACTTCGCTGGAGAACTTGACTTAGGAGGTAGTCAATAATGACGTCATCAGATACAATACTCAGTGTTCAGAATGTACGAAAATGGTTTAGTGTCCGCTCAGGACTCCTTTCATTCAGAAAAGATAAACGCTATGTGAAAGCAGTTGATGATGTAAGCTTCGATGTACCACGAGGTGGCTCGGTAGCAATAGCAGGAGAGAGTGGTTGTGGAAAGACCACCTTAGCAAGGACTATTCTTAGACTGGTAGAACCTACTGGTGGAGCAGCCTACTATGAAGGAGAGAACATCTTCGATATGAATCGTGAGGAACTCAATGCGCTTCGATTGAAGATGCAGCTGATATTCCAGAACCCATTCGAAGTGTTGGATCCAAGACATACTGTCGTTGATCTTGTTGGTGAAGGATTAGTCATTCATGATCTGGATGTGAATGATGAAGTTCTCTATAATAATGTCATCGAGGCTTTGGAAGATGTCAGACTTATTCCTGGGGAAGATTTCGCCACTAGGTACACTCACGAGCTCTCAGGTGGGCAACTCCAAAGAATCGCCATTGCTCGATCATTAATCTTGAATCCGAATTTGATAATTGCTGATGAACCTGTATCAATGTTGGATGCTAGTATCCGAACCGAAGTTATGAACTTGATGACCGATTTACAAAAAGAGAAAAATCTCACGTACCTCTTCATCACTCACGACCTAGCACAAGCCCGCTATGTTGGTGATTATCTGATCATCATGTATCTGG
The DNA here is from genome assembly GCA_004524565.1 of Candidatus Thorarchaeota archaeon. Taxonomy (GTDB): domain Archaea; phylum Asgardarchaeota; class Thorarchaeia; order Thorarchaeales; family Thorarchaeaceae; genus SMTZ1-45. The sequence continues at coordinate 16,623 of SDNZ01000043.1, read as the reverse complement.
GCAGGATAGCAGAAATGGGACCAATGGAAGATGTCATTCAGACACCCCAACACCCTTACACTAAAGCGTTGGTTTCTAACATACCAATTCCTGATCCTACTATAGAAAGAGAACGGATCATGCTGCCAGGAGAGACCCCGACACCTATCGATTTACCTCCAGGTTGTAGATTCCAACCAAGATGTCAGGAATTCGGTCCTCAATGTAAACCAGATGAACCACAGCTCAAAGAAATAGCCCCAGGGCACTATGTAGCCTGCTGGTTTGAGTAAAATAGAACTGGAGTCTACAACACATATCGTGTGTAAATCTCCAGTATCTTCTCTTTTTTGGAAAATAGTATTAGACCCTCAAAATATTTCAGATACAATTTTATCTACGCTCAAGTTTCTAGAAAAAAAGAGAAAGATGATAGAAGATGCAAAACCACACAGTGATTGGAAGGCTCTTACTTCAGTATATAATTCAGCATTCTTCTGTAGTTTGGGTTTCTTCGTTGTGAGGTTTCTTATCCCAATTATTGCGTATGGTGGTATGGGAGCATCAGCAACTGAAGTTGCTTTAATCTTCTCACTACTGACTCTTGGTGCTGCAATCTTTTCTCCAGTAGCTGGAAAAATTGCCATAAGAGGAAGACGGCGTGTTTCTATTTCAGCAGGAGCCACTGTAAGAGCTTTGGCTTATATTGGAATGGCAATATCTATCATGCTTGATGATAAGTACATCCTAATTGCGAATAGTCTACTCTGGGGATTTGGAGCAGCCTTCTATAGAGTCGGTAGCGATGCAGAAATCTCTGAGCGTGTACTATATGAAAATCGAGCGGAAGCATTTGGAAGACGAGAAGCAGCAAATGGAAAGGGTAGTGTAATTGGAGCGACCATCGGATTCACAATACTATTTTCATTTCCTGAAAGTGGATTGGTCCTGGTATTTCTTTTCTATGCGGTTATGAATATCGCAGGTGGAATAATAGTCATCATAAAGCGACCACCATTGGAAGCAATATCAGAGAAACTTGAAGCACTTGGCGCAAAGAACATTATCGGGCTAGGTATTGCGGCTCTCATTCTAGCGGCTGCAATTGATACGTTCATAACTGCGCTATTATCACCGTTCGTTGAACTCTACATCATTGATCAATTTACATCAGATCTTACTATCATTGCTCTCATCTATTTGCCTGGTGGAATCATTTCAGGTGTTTTTGGAGGATATTTGGGTAGATATGCAGATCACAAGAATAAGATCGTCATCGTTTCAGCCGCTGTGCTACTTGGTGCAATAAGCACTCTTGCTCTTGTATTCATGCCCCTGATATTTCCGTACCCATTCAATCTTCTTTCAATTGCAGTTCTCTTCAGCGTTGGAAGCATTACAGGGATTATGGCTTATACCGTCATGTCATCAGTATTTGGTACTGCATATGAGGGAAGAGCTAGTGAAGGATTTGGAATGTTCGAAGCAGCTATGGGTTTCTCTAGATTTAGTGCACCTCTAATTGGAGGTCTGCTTTGGGATTACCTTAGTCCTTCTGCGCCATTTCTCCTTGTAGGTGTTTCGGGATTCATACTCGTTCCAATCTACATATTTGGTATGAAGCAGTACGAACGAACAAGAAATGAACAGTCTTCTGAAACCATCATTTCATAATGCACAAGGAATATAACAAACGATTTTGCCAATGAAGTCATACCAGATACGAGAGTGTGTGTTCTCATGGTAGTTCGTGTAGGTATTAACGGATTTGGAAGGATTGGCAGAGGATTCCTGCGAGCAGTTCAGGGTAACAAGGATTTTGATATTGTTGCTGCGAACGACCTCACAGATGAAAAGACACTCGGCCATCTGCTACGCTATGACACAGTGATGGGACGCTTTGATGGTACAGTCGAGACCGGGAAAGGCACAATCACAGTCAATGGTGATGAAATCAAGGTTCTATCTGAGAGAGATCCTGCAAAACTTCCCTGGAAAGAGTTAGGTGTTGATATCGTTGTGGAATCAACTGGATTCTTCAGAAAGAAAGAAGAAGCTGAGAAACATATTACTGCAGGAGCAAAGAAAGTTCTACTAAGTGCTCCAGGCAAGGGGGAGATGTTCACTGTAGTATTGGGAGTGAATGATGATAAATATGAACCAGACAATCATCATGTCATCTCTAATGCATCATGTACGACTAATTGTTTAGCTCCACTAGTCAAAGTAATAGATGAGTCGTTTGGTCTTCAGAAAGGTCTCATGACTACAATCCATGCAGTTACAAATGATCAACGCATGCTGGATATGCCCCATAGTGATTTGAGAAGAGCCCGTGCAGCTTGTTGGAATATAATCCCAACCTCAACCGGGGCAGCAAAAGCGATTGGTCTTGTCTATCCAAAAGCAAAAGGAAAGTTAGATGGAATGGCACTGCGGGTTCCTGTAATGGATGCATCAATTGTGGACCTCAATGTAATTGTTGAGAAAGAAGCAACAGTAGAAAGTGTGAATGCAGCTTTTAAGAAAGCGGCAGAGAGCGGTAGTCTGGCTCCATATCTTGCCTACATTGATGAACCTCTGGTTTCTTCTGATTTCATTGGCGACCCACATTCATGTAGTTTTGATGCAGAGTTCACAACAGTTGTTGATGACATGGTCAAAATTATGGGATGGTATGATAACGAACAGGGATACGCTACAAGAATGGGAGACCTTGCTGCATTCGTAGCAAAACGATTGTAATTCAAGTATAAACCGAGTTCCCTTCAGAGGGAACTCTTCTTCATTTTAGATCAATAGGACTGATTTCTTCATGGAGCCAATAAGTAGAATTGACTCAACTACCAATCAATTGTATTTCAGAGGTATAAATGCTACAGAATTGGCAAAGCAATCAGATTTTGAATCTGTACTCCATCTACTCATCCATGGTTACCTTCCATCAGAAAAGCAGGCTGATGAGATTAAGTCCAAGATGATTGGATTTAGAGACCTCTATTCCGACAAGATGGATTCCCTCAAATCACTGGCAGGTAGCTTTGACAAACTCAAAGTAGAAAATTCATTGGAAAATGAAGATGCACTTCTTGCCGTAATATCACTATCAACAATTGTGGCAGCTACTTCATATGTAAAACCAGAGAAGCGGATGGTTGAGAATCCAAATTCAGATCTTGGTCATTCAGCTAATTTCTTGTGGATGGTCAGAGGTAGTGCATCAAGCACTCAAGATATACAGGATTTTCAGACTTGTTTAATTCTGCACATGGATGACCCAGACAATCCGTCCCTCACTGCCTTGAAGCGTGTAATCGCATCTGGTGGGTCCATTGCAGATGCATTAGGAGAGGCTCTAGTAGTACATTCAGATCCATTACATCATGGTGCTGGGACTGAAGCTATGAAGATATTCAAAGAGATCAAAAATCAAGAATCTTCCAGAGCATACCTTCAACATCGTATAGAGAAGGGATACAAGATTTACGGATTGGGTCATCGTATTTACCGAGGGTTTGATCCACGAGCTCTTATTCTGAGAGACATGCTCAGACAGCGAGTAACTAATACTGATAATGAATGGCTAATCGATGTGATTGAGGAAACCGCTCAGCAAGGGAGAGGCTTATTATTAGAATTAAAGGGGATTCAAGCATATCCCAATGTTGACCTATACAATGCTGCAACCTATACAACATTTGGATTTCCACCCGAGTTCAATACAACGCTTTTCGCTCTTTCACGAGTAGCTGGTTGGGTAGCACATATACTCAACTTTCAGATTGAGTAAACTCTCTCCGTATAAGAACACTTTTCAAATACTAACGAAGTCCTCAGAGTATCGGAGGAATACTACGAGTGAAAGCAATCATCAATGCTACAATATATTGTCCTGTCAACGGGCTCATTAAAGATGGAACAATCCTATTTGATGCGAAGATACAAGCCATTGGAAAAACTGTGGACATTCCGAAAGGAACCAAAACAATCGATGCAGGTGGGAAATATGTTGTTCCTGGTTTTATTGATGCGCATACCCACCAAGGACTCTTTGATGGTTCGATTGGATGGGCTGGATCGGATGGCAATGAGATGACAAAAGCAACAACTCCAGAGGTCAGAGGAATCGATTCTTTCAATCCCTCAGAACCTTCTTTGAAGGAGGTGATTAGAGGTGGAGTCACTAGCATAAACACGGGACCAGGTTCAGGAAATGTCATTTCGGGTGAAGCATTGGTTGTGAAACCAATTGGTTCTGGTGTTGTAGATGAGATGATTGTCAAAGCTCCATCTGGACTAAAGGTAGCATTTGGTGAAAATCCGAAAAGAATTCACGGTGCAGAAAAACGGACGCCATCAACTCGGATGGGAGTAGCTTCTGTTCTAAGAAATGCACTAGTTGAAGGACAAAATCACATGAGAGAACTCGAGAACTACCTATCATCTGCTGAAAACGCAGTCGAGAAAGGTGAATCTCCTCCAAATCCTCCAAAAAGAGACCTCGGTCTCGAAACAATAATCAGAGTGTTGAAACGAGAGATTCCTATTCATGCTCACGCTCACCGTGCTGACGATATTGCAACCGTCATCAGAATTGCTAACGAGTTTAATATACGAGTTGTGTTAATACATTGTACAGAAGGGCACAAGATTACAAAATTCATTGCCAAGTCTAAGTTTCCTGCGGTTGTAGGTCCAACAATGTATTGGGTCTCTAAACCCGAAACACGCGAACGCGGATTCAAGACTGCAGTGGAACTTAACAGAGCAAAGGTGAAAGTAGCACTACAGACAGACTCACTCACACCGATGAATTACTTCCCAATTCTTCCTATGAGTGTAATCAAAGAAGGTATGAGCAGAGATGATGCTCTAAAGTGTGTCACAATCAATCCCGCAGAAATACTTGAAATTGATGACCTAGTTGGTTCTTTAGAGACTGGAAAGGATGCGGACATAGTTATCTGGTCTGGAGATCCTTTTGAATTCTATAGTAAAGTTGAACAGGTATTCATTAATGGCAATAGTGTTCCATTGAATTAGGAGAGATATGTAATTCATGAGAAGAGTCCCGTTTATAATTGGCATTTTGATGATCCTAGCAGGGATTTACTCCTTCTGGTGGTACTTTCAAATTCTGATGTCTGGCGATTTTGTAGAGCAACTATACCTTTGGATTGTGACTCTTGTGATAGCAATTCTACTCATCTCATTTGGTCCAGGAGTAATGGCTTGGGCTTATGCAAGTTCCTTCCAAGCATCATATAGGCAAATTGCTAAACAAAAACAATGGCAAGTAATTCAGATTCCACTCGAATGCAGTGAGTGTGGAAATGAAATTACTCTTCGAAGTCTTGAATGGATTGGTGATGATGAAGCCCGATGTCCATTCTGTTCAAAAGACCTGGAAATTAGAAGTAGCAGAAGCTATGCGTAATCATAATTCCCAATCTTGGATGGATCTGATAATAGCTTCTTGTTCAGATTCAGAAAGCTGATGAATAGGAGGTCGACAATTACCTCCTACCAGTCCTACTTGATCTAATACATACTTGATAACTGGCACATTGTTTGCTTTTTCTCTTCCTTCTCTCATATATTCTAGAGGGGTGACCATTCGCTGAATTTCCATAGCAGAAGCAAAATCACCTTGGGCTAAAGCATGGTACATTCGTGCTGTAATCTTTGGAGCAAAATTACCAAGCCCACTGGTGAAAGCTGTAGCTCCAGCCAACCAGAAGAATGGAGCGAATCGCTCTGCAGTTCCACAGGACCAAACAATTGTGGCACCTAGGTCCTGAACAGTTTTTGCAAAATCGACTATCCTACCGAATGCATACTTGACTCCTACAAGTGACTTGAAATGCATCAATTTCTTCAGTACAAAATCTGAAAGATAGGGACCTTTTTTATAGAGAACGATATTCATTCCATCTGCTTTTTCCAGAATTGATCTATAATAGTCCAATGCACCTTCTTCAGAAACAAACACATGTTGCGGATACATAATCATTACCGCAGGTACTCCCAAAGACCTAGCCATTTCTATTTGAGTAGTTGCGGTTTTTATCGAGTGACCTACTCCAGACATAATTGTAGTCTTATTTCCAGCAGCATCAACTGTGATTTTTAGAACCTCAGCCCATTCGTGCTCTGATAGTGAATAGAATTCCCCAGTATTGCCATTAGGAATTAGTAAGGGAACATCGTTATCGATTAGGAATTTGATGTTCACAGTAAGTCCATCAATATCGATTATTGATAAATCCTGAGTGAAAGGAGTCACCGTTGTTACTGAATAGCCTCTCAAAATTTCCTTGAATTTTTCTGGTTCCATATAGTCACCATCTAAAATTGACATGTGCTAATCCAACTGAAATATTACTCGATTGTGTACTAGGGATAATTATTCAATACATTGAACTTGCTTTCCGGTGAATCAAAAACAATAGCTAACTCCTTGTACAGTCCAACGCATGGATTTCCAGCAGTAACATTTAGTCTGAACTCCATCTCGTCACTATCAATGCCCGACACCTCAACAATGTAGCTGTAGACTGTTTCACCTTGATATGGATTCGATTTAGGATTTTCAGGAAGATGTCGACATATCGAATCGAATCCACGATCGCCTCCATGTGTACTCAGTACTTGGGTCATATCCATCATGGATGTTGCTTCTGATAGTAACTTCATAGCATCTTGACGTCTCCGTTGACTACCAGATAATCTACCTGCAGCTCCTCGAAATTCCTGTGTTGCACGACGTACAATATCAGCAGTTGGTAGCAGAAGATGATGATTTGTTCTCGTAATAATATGAGGGTCTTCCTCTAAGACTGCTACTCCATCTCCGATCTCTATAGCACCTACTCCATTGGGAGATGCAAGCATAAAATTGCACCAGTGATAGAGTTCTCCACTTCCTAGGTCCTTCTGAACTAACTCGAATGCATCCTCAATTGTTTTCGTTTCTCTAAGAATTCGTTCGAGTAGGAGATCATCAGCTTTGTTTTGGGTAACAAGAACGGAAGTGTTGCATGCAGCAAGTCCATCACGGTTGAATCCGAAATGGGCTCCAGTGAAATCGCCCCCCTTCACGTTGACTCCAGTAATATAGAAAATATCATTCTCAAACACAATTGTATCTCTAAATCCGCCCCAAATCAGATCACGATTCTTTAGGAGAAAATAACGATCACCTATAATTTTTGCACCGGAAGTACATCCATCTGGCATGAGACCTCAGTTAACCTCCGATTATATCAACATTCTTAATCCTAGAAATCTCCATCTGAGGTTTCTAATGGAGGGGATAAATTATCTGTTGCAATTCCTGTATGTCCATTCAATGAACCCATTGTCCGAAGAAGCGATATCACCAGAAGCAATGCAACGAGGTTAAAGGTCGCATTGATGAAAGAGATTGGTTGAACTGTAAGAAAGACAAACTCTGCAAAGATACCACCAATAATCGGACCTATCCAGCCGCCTGCATTTTGAACTCCATAAACCAGAGACATAGCTCTTCCTCGTTCATCTTCTCCAGAAATGAATGCAGCAAGTGCAGCAGTCGCAGTTGAAGATAAGGGATAGATGGGTAACGCCCACATGATAGTAGCAATTACAGGATCTCTGACTAATCCAAATAGGCATGCAAAGATGGTGTAAGAAAGATACGCGACAATCAGTACCTTAATTGGCCCGCGGCGATCTACTATTTTTCCTATATATCCCGTGATAATGACAGCGATAAATGTCGCACCTGAATTTGATAATCCCACAAATGCAGTGTTTCCTCCAAGCTCATCAACAATCATTATGGCGAGAAAGGCCCCGATTGCATTCATACCAATCTGGCTTAATGCAACAGCAGCTGTTAGACGACTCATTCCAGGTTTCTTCAAAATATCAATGAGTCGACTCGCACCAGAATCTACAACCTCATTGAACGGGATATCCTTGATGAGGATTGCAGAACTAGCAATAGCTCCTAGAGATAGTGCAGCGGCAACAATGAATAGAATTCTCATTCCAATATAATCGTAGAGTACTCCACTTGCAAGAGCTCCAAAGAACCAACCAGCTGATTGAGCCGCAACGAAGTATCCTAAGCGTTCTCCTTTATTATTTGCATTTGTTGTAAGATGAGCTTGACCCATTGGTAATGCAGCTGAAGAAAACATAGCTCCTAGACCCGCCACAGTAAGATATTGAATGATATCTGTTACAAATGCATAGAAGATGAATGTAGAAGCATAACCAATAAATCCAATGATCATGAATATTCTACGTTTTTTCATACGGTCTGAGAGAGACCCCCAAATGGGAGACATCACCATTATGATGAACGCGGGTAATGCGGATGCAAGGGATAGTTCCAGGAATGATGTGGCATTCAAATCGTGCCTGACAAAGTAAGTAACAAATTGCCAGCTAATAGCCATTGCAGTCGATTGTAGAGCATATGCAATATAGACTGATGCTATTGAGCGATTCATAAATGCCATGTGGTGGTGACCTCTGATAGTGAACTCTAAGAGCCACGCATCCTCCTTAAGGAGTTAACTAGTAGATTCATCATGATTATCATCAGAATAAGTTAATGGATTGCGCGTGTAGGATTGTATATTATTGAAGTAGCAATGAATTAATCGAATCCATATGTCAGACCCAGAATCTTTAGCAGTTCTAGATGAAATTGAAATTGATCTGGAGCAGACAGTTGAGATAGAGAGACCTTACTTCTTCCAGCTGGATGTCTTGAAAGCTATTGCAATAGTATTCGTAGTGATGGACCACAGTCTAACGTGGGAGATCAAGGGAGCTATGGGAAGCACTTTCTGGGAGCGATTATCAATTCCATTCTTCCTAATTGTGATGGGTTTTAATCTAGCATATTCATTCAAATATAGTGGAGCAACGACTCTGAGAGAGTTGTATTCTAAGGCATATTTCAAGGGGAAGATTGCTCGTTATGTATTCCCCTTTGCAGTTTTATATATGGGTTCAATCGTGATTGGCTTATACACGGGGTTGCTAAACTTTAATGAACACACTCTCCTCGGTTTTCTTCCATTCTGGGGGCCAGGAAATTGGTTCATTGCTTTGTTGTTCGGATCAATAGTTGTTTTTCCTGCTCTCTATTGGTTATTCGAGAAGCAACCATCATTAACACTTGGACTCTGTTTTCTGGCAGAGATAATCCTTCAAGCAATCATGTACCTTTGGTTCCCATACCCACCATATGGAGTGTATCCACCATTGGAAGGATTCATTGTTTCTGCAATAAGAGTAAGTGTTTTCTTCTTTCTTCCAGCTATAGGTCTCGGTCTTTGGTTATCAAAAGGTTATGATATTCGCGACCAGAGAAATTGGTTCATAATTCCCTATTTCTTAATCAGTGCATTTTTCATGTTCGATTACGTGACAGGATTTTTCCGATCTATGCCAAACGGGTTTGGATACACTATTGCGTGGATTCAAAATTTCATCCGAGGTGATTATACTCTTCTCTTCTATGGTTATGCGGCAGTCCTATTCATAGTGACAATGATCAACCTACCTCAACAGGCTAGCGGCAGAGCGCAGAAGTATGTACAACAAGTTGGAAAGGCATCATATCATATCTTACTATTTCAAATATTCTGGATGGGTATTGTGTACTATTGGATTTCAATTGATGCAGCAACCTATCATTACATCCCTGACTTTGCAGTTCAGTTAGGATGGTCGACAGAATTGATGTATATTCCATTCTATCTCTTGAATCTCACAGTTAGTTTTGGTGGAGGTCTATTGTGGTATAAGGCTGAAAAGAAAGCCGAAAAAACGGGAAAGCCATGGTATCAACATGTTTGGATGAGAAGAACTGGACTTCTCTTCAGTGCAATCATGTCAATAGTACTGATGGGTATGTCACTCGAGTTAATTGCTGAGTACATGGGACTCAATTATTGGGCGGAACACTATGGGTCCTTTTTTATTCTCAACGAAGTGACGGGTCCCGGAGTAATGGCCAGTTTCTTTGCGATTTTATTTTGGATAGGCTTCTGCATGGCATGTTTATATAAAGCATTTTCAATAGATGATGATGAATTTCCTTTGTAATCCCATGTTTCATGCGCTAGCCACAGAGTATTTCAATGGTATATCTATTGAAAAACTATGACAGCTGAAGATACCGATATTACTCTTCGAGTGGAGAATCTAAAGGCATTCTATACCTCCAAAGCAGGTCTTGTCAGAGGAGTAAATAACATCTCGTTTGTAGTGCGCAAAGGAGAATCCGTAGGTCTCTTTGGCGAGTCAGGTGCAGGGAAAACATCTGTAGCTATGGCAATCCTAGGGCTCTTCGAGAATATGTCGCGCTATTACTCCTCTACTGCAGCCAATGAAGAAAATAAGCGCCTTTGGAAATTGAAGGATGAAGCGAAAAAGAAGGGGCTAACTTCAGAAGATATTGGTGAAGAGCTACCTGGTGTAGAAGGACACATTTGGTTCAAAGGTGAAGATCTTCTCACTCTGGAGGAAAAAGAATTTCGAAAGATACGTGGAAATGAAATCACGTATGTTCCGCAGGGTTCCACAAAATCTCTAAATCCCTATTCAACTTTTGAAGAACAGACTGCAGAAGTGCTTCGAGCACATGATGAGGACAACGAACTCACAGATTGGCACGTTATGAAGAGAGTATTACAGTCCTTAGATCTTGTAGAATTAGGTGATGTAGATATTCGAAAAGATATGAAGCCCTCCCAGTTCTCAGTAGGTGAAGACCAGCGAGTACTGATTGCAATGGCACTCATTCCTAATCCTGCACTCCTTATTGCTGATGAGCCAACTACGGCAGTAGATATGGCGATCCAACTACGAATCCTTGAAGCTATCCAGATTATTCGTAAAGATACAGATCTATCATTGTTGATGATAAGTAACAACCAAGGGACCATCTCTCAGACCTGTGACAAAGTAGCTGTAATGACAGCGGGAATGATTGTTGAATTTGGTACAACTGCTACAATCATGAACTCACCAGGACATCCATTTACACGGGCATTCATTATGAGTAATCCGACAATGGAAATTATCCGTAAGATGAAAGAAAAGGGACTCAGAATAAGAGGTATTCCAGGTAAACCACCAGACCTCTCACAACCCATAATTGGCTGCCCATTTTGTGAGAGATGTGAGTATGTCGAAGAAGAATGTAAAACAAAAGTTCCAGAATTCCGTGAGGTAGAAGAAGGCCATTTTGTAATGTGCAGGAGATTTGAGGAACTTCCAGAGTGGTAAGTATCAAGCGTCCATTCCTTCAATGACCTCATCATCATTATTCTCATTCGGTTCTGGAACAGGAAAAGCTTGCTTGATTGGCTCATCTTTTGGCTTCCTGAACCCCAAGAAGATAAATTGAAGCACACTTGATCTACTGATAACCTTAGTAGCTAATAAATAGGAAATGATAATGGCTAATGGAAAGTTGAAAATAAATAACGGAGCTCTAGGCCATTGGTAGAGAGTGCCAGCAAGCGCGAGGTCTCCAAACAGTTGAACATTGGTTTCAATAATTAATGGATGGGTCTCGTAGACTTCTTGACCTACTTGGTTGTATGCATCAGCATATCTTTGAAGAGAAACAAACCTCTTGCATGCATAATATGATAGTAAACCTACTAGGTAAGTACCTACAACTCCGGTTATGATGTAGCTATAGATGAAATTCCCATAGACACTTTTTCCGATATTAACGAATTCATTAATTGTTGATAGATAGGTATAGATTGCGAAGGCTAAAATCAGTCCAACCAAATCAGCACGTTTGTTTTTACTCCAAGGTGCGACATGATGATGTTTCCTGATTTCACTACCAATCAACATGAAAGATAGTGCAATTAGAACTGCATCCATTCCCCATGGCACAAGTTCTACTCCCGTAGAGAATTTGAGTAGAACGCCAATTCCAGGAGATACTGCAGCAATGATGAAACGGAAGATAACTGATTTATTATGTAGATATCGATCAATCACAGAGAATAGAACGATTGCAAAGAACATGGTCCTGAGAAACCACAGATGAGTAACTCGACCAAGAGGACCATTTCCATAAATGAACCAGTAAACGTAGTCAAGTGGAGGAAATCCATAATCGATTGTTGGATAGGCAACAGCGTACATTGCAAATATGATCAGGTTCAGGATAAAATATGGGATCATCAATGATCTCCCACGATTCAGGAGATATTGTTTCAGATTATCACGATACTTACCACTATTGTGGGTTACACCGTACAAGATGAAGAAAGATGGCATCACGAAACCCGTAAGAAATCCGTTGAATGCATCACGTGGTAAACAGTGAATGAATATAACGAGAATAAGAGCAATGGCTTTTGTTAGTGCAATCCATGATTCCCGTTTTTCAGTCAATGTGAATATCTCCAACTAATAACCTATCACTACTAGCTTATCTATTACAGTGTTTCTTTTGTGATGAGAACAAACTACATCTCATTCCTCAAGTGTTTGATTTCTTGGAATATACTCAACGATTAGTTCCTCTTCATCTACGCTCTTGGCAATCAACTCCTCTTCATTGATGCACTCAACACCTCTGTTACCATTAGGTTCTGGCACTGGGAATGTCTGCTTGGGATGGATCTCTAGTGGTTTTCTAAATCCTAAGAACATCAATTGAAGACCACCAGATCTACTAATTATCTTTGAAGCAAAGAGATATGAAATGATGAGCGATAGCGGAAAGTTGAGAATCACCAAGGGAGCTCCGGGGTATAGAACTAGGGTCTCCCAGATGGCAAGTCCACCGAGAACCTGCACATTGAATTCTATAATCAATGGATGAGTTTCGTAAATCTCTTGACCCAGATTATTGAATTTAGTTGCGTAGCGAGCAATGAAGGGGAAACCCATACAGGCGTAGTAAGAGAGAAGACACAATATGTAGGTTCCGAGGACTCCAGTAATCATGTAACTGTAAATGAAAGATCCATAGGTGCTTTCGCCAATATTAACAAAATTATTGCTTAGTGAGAGAATTGTGTACACAGTAAAAGTAGAAACCAATCCCGTAAAATCTACTAGAGGATTGACACTCCATGGTGATAGATGACGATACCGTCTAATTTCGCTTCCAATCATGATAAAGGACAGTGATATGAAAACAGCATCCAAACCCCAAGGAACTAGTTCAACACCTGTACCGAATTTAAGCATCACTCCAATTGCAGGAGAAATGGCGAGAATGAAAAGTCGTAAAATAGCTGGTCTGTTATACAGAAAACGATCAAGCAATGAGAATAGAACGATTGCAAAGAACATGGTCCTAAGAAACCACAGATGAGTAACTCGACCAAGAGGACCATTTCCATAAATTAGCCAAAATACAAAATCGGATGGAGGAAATCCTAAATCTACTGTAGGATAAACAAGAAAATACATCACTAACATTACAAGACTCAAAACGATATACGGAATCATCAAAGCTCTCCCACGATTAGAGAGATACTCCTTCAGATTACTGCGACACTTACGGTTATTGTGAGCAACTCCATATAAAACGAAAAATGCAGGCATCACGAAACCTGTTAAGAATCCAGATACTACATCGCGTGGCGTTGAATGAATAAAGATAACGAGAATAAGCGCTACTGCCTTGGCAAGTGTTATCCATGATTCTCGTTGTTCTGTCATTGCGCATTTACCTCGATCACCACCCCTTTGCTACCTGCACCCACATCGAGGAATCACAACGAGTCATCTTATTGGATACTACATGCACCGAATTTCCAGAATGCCTGAGCATACTTTTTGCTGTGTGCCTTTTGGCCTACGTTTAAGCATTCCTATTACATACATTGTTATTTGCTCTTTGAAAGAAATATTAACTCATAGTGTATATTCCCTACACCAAGTTTCTCTCCATGCTTGAAAAACGATTGTGATGATTCAACAAGTCTATCGAAGTCATTAATCTTAGGTGATGCAGGATTTAATTTTGCATTCTTCATTGCTTGCAGTGTTGCATGGTCAACAGCAATCGGATCAGTTGACCCGAATATTCCCAGATCATGCATCAGGAGTGGTGCACCAACACTGACACAATCACAGAGGTCTGAGATATCAATTGCAAGGTTAATGTAGTAGAACTTGTCTGAACCAATAGATTGTTGGACACCTAGAGCATTCTCAATAATTCGTTCAGCCATGTTACTCATAGACCATCTCATCACCAGAGCTCCTGCGTTGATTGTTGCACAAACGGAAGAGCAATGGCCACATTCAACACACTTGTCAGCATCAACTGAAAGTTTGTCACTTACTTCAATGCAACGTGTAGGACATACGGATACACACTTTGAACACTCATATCCCAAGCACTTTTCTGGAAATACTTCTAGACCATCTGGACAGTGAATTGCAGATTTACCCTGTTTTCCGACCATCCCTACGCCCATATTCTTCAAAGAACCAGCTATACCGATGTGATGGAATTTTGCGTGGGTCAAAAGAATGACCTTATCACAATCGAGCGTTGCAGCCGCGACATCAACGGATTTGATATACTCTCCTTCTATTGGAACTTTGTAGACATCTACACCCCAATATCCATCTGCAATAATCATTGGTGCACCAAGGACACCAGATGTAAATCCGTTCATTGCAGCGCGTTCCAAATACTCAGGTTGAGTAGTGCGACCTCCATAGGGTCCATCGTTCCCATATGCTCGTGAGCAAGTATCTGCAACAAACGGATACCCACCTGCGGCCTTGACTAAATCCACAAGTTTTCTTACATACGCAGGTCGAATATGATTTGTATTCCCATAGAGTCCAAAGTGGGTCTTAATCATCACTTTGTCTCCAGCCTTAATTTCTTCCATCAGACCAAGTTCTCTGAAGACGTGCTCTAATTTGTCTAGCATGTTGTAATCAGCACGTGTTTGACGATCAGTAAAGAATACTTTGAGCCTAGTCACTATAATCACTCTCCCACTCTTCTACAATTGGCCACTTTAATGTGTAGGGATTAATTAAATCAGGATTACTGCGTCTTCAACACTCTTTAATAGGAAATCGCTTCAAGCTCGAGCTGGTGACAATATGACAAAAGGAGACCCTCTGCTCGTTATTGAGAACCTAAAAGCATACTATCCTTCAAAGAAGGGATTGGTTAAAGCTGTAGATGATGTATCACTTACAGTTAGAGAAGGAGAATGTGTTGGTCTCCTAGGAGAGAGTGGTTCTGGAAAGACAAGCATGGCATTAGCAATGCTTGGACTCTTTGAGAGAGTTGCTAAATTTACAGCAGGAGCATCCAATGATCCTGAACTTAGGAAAGCTTTTGCAAAAGGTATCAAGGGTGAAGTCGATAGACCTGGCGTTCAAGGTAGTGTACTATTCAAAGGTCTACAAATGGTTGGTATGCCAAATGAAGAACTCATCAAGATTCGAGGTAAGCAAATTAGTCTCATACCACAGGGTCTTGGTCACGCACTCAATCCACAACACAGTATAGGTCATCAAACAGCAGAACCTATTGAAATTCATGAAGAAGAAGTTAGACTCCTAGAGATGAAAAGGAAAGTTCTCGAATACCTTGGGATAGTACAGCTTGCTGATGCAGGACTCCGATTCGTTATGGATCCAGGTTCATTTTCTGGAGGAGAGAGCCAAAGAATTCTGATTGCTATGGCCCTTATTGCAGGACCCTACATGGTGATTGCAGATGAACCGACTTCCGCATTGGATGTTACAATGCAGCGACAAATACTCAATGTACTAAGGATGATCAAAGAGGAGTTCGATGTATCCCTTCTTCTAATTAGTCATGATGCAGGTGTGGTTGCTGAACTTGCAGATATTGTTGCAATCATGTATTGTGGCAAGATATTAGAATCTGGACCAGCAGTGGAGATATTCCACAATCCTAAGCACCCTTACACGAAAGGACTCATGTCATCTTTTCCAACAATAGCAATGATGCAGATGAAGGCAGGGAAGAAACCCCGATTACGTGGAATCCCTGGAGACCCTCCAGATTTAGCTGATGTACCTTCTGGATGTTCATTCCATCCTCGATGTCAATATGCAGAAGACATCTGTAAGACCATGGTTCCAGAGAAAGAAGAGATTGATACGGATCACTTCATTCGGTGCCATCGCTGGAAAGATATCACAGAAGAATAAGGTGTGGGCGTGAATTGCGCCCACGTAAGTTACTTGTTACCAAGTCTTAACATCAAGGCTGTGTATTCGACTGAATATTTTTGCGGAACGGACACACACCCAATAGTTGCGATTGGTTTTCTCCCGGCTCGATATTTCTAAAATGTATTGCGCTGATATATACGTCTTGCCCAAAATAATCAATTGAATAAATGATTAGCGTCAAAATGTGAAATAATTGTCTGAATGTACAGATATGAGCACGGATAGAAAAGATGTGAGGGGCTGAAGCCCCACTCTGACTACTTTACACCCATCGTAAGTGCCATCACTGCCTTCTGAACATGCAGACGTGCTTCTGCTACATCGTAGACAATGGATTTAGGACTGTCACAGACTTCGTCGGTTACTTCAGCATTGCGATCAACAGGACCGCAGTGAGTAAAGAATGCATCATTG
>SDNZ01000188.1 GCA_004524565.1 Candidatus Thorarchaeota archaeon | reverse complement strand
TACATTCCCCAAATCGTCGAATTGTGCTAAGAGGTTCAGTTGATATGGCAGTTGCGCTTCGAACAGATTTTGACAAAGTGCTTCTTGAAAGTGCAGTTGAAGAAGGTGCAGAATCTCGAGTTGGTGTACGTGCAAAATCCGTGAGATTTCATGATGACTGTTCAGAAGTAATTCTCAAAGGCTCGGAATCCATTAAGGCTCGTGTGCTAGTAGGAGCTGATGGAGTATCAAGTATGGTTGCAAGAGAAACAGGTCTCAATAGAAAATGGCTGAGCTCCATGATAACCGCTTGTCGTGTTGCAGAAGTTCCTGCGAAATACAATGAAATCACAGATAGATATAGTGAGAACCTCGATTACCACTTCTATGCAAACTTGGGAGGACTTCCCGGATACGGATGGATCTTTCCAAAACAAGATACTATCAACATAGGACTTGGCATAGTTGGTACTTATGCTCAAGGACTCCCTAGGATATTTGATGCATTTGTACGACTTCTGAAGAAAGAAAATTTATTGATGCAGAATGCAGACCTATCCAGAGCTAAAGGAGCTCTCGTTCCAACAGGGGGACCAATTTCGAAATCTTATGTTGATAGATGTGTCGTGCTTGGAGACGCTGCGGGTATGGTCAGTCCTCTAACTGGGGGAGGGATTGCTTACGCGATGAGGGCAGGAAAGCATGCATCATCTGTGTTAACCAAAGCATTAGAAAAGGATAACCTTGGAAGTAGTACTCTTAGAAGATATGAATACCTCTGGCGCAATGATTTTGGAAATGAGTTCAGCGAACAGCTACTTGCTCAAAAGATATTCACAAGTCCATTCACAGACCTCCTCTTCGAGATTGGTAATAGAGATGAGAAAATACAAGAAATGGTTTCAGAGGCAATGGCGGAATCTTCAGACAAAGGAATCGATGCTAAGCGATTAGTTCTAAGAACTTTGTATGTTTGTCTTAGAGCATCGTTCGGATTTTAAACAAAATTATGTGATTCAAAGTTCATCAGAAGGAATAAATGCTAGTGGAAGTAGTAGGAGGTATTCCGCATCTCACTGAGTGAGAGAGAGAGGAGACAGAAAATTGGAACGTCCATGGTACAAAAATTATGTTGAAGGTACCCCGAAAGAGATAACGATTCCTGAAGGGCCTCTTTGGAAAGGACTTGACGATGCGGTCAAGACATATCCAGACAACGAGGCATTATTCTTCGAAGGAGTTAGAATCACATATCGCGAACTTGGGGAGCTTGTTGATCGAGCTGCAAATGGTTTTGCGAAGATGGGGGTAAAGAAGGGGGACACAGTAGCAATCATGCTAATCAATTGTCCCCAGTTTGTAATCTCATACTTTGGTGCACTGAAGGCAGGAGCGACAGTCACTGCAATCAATCCATTATCTATGCCAAAAGAACTGCGTATTTATCTTCAAGACACAAAGGCATCTACAATCGTAGTGCTCAACTTCTTCTACGGAGTAGTTGAAGCTGTCCGTCAAGAATCCAACCTCCAGAATGTCATCGTTGCTCAGGGTTGGGACATGATGTCAAAGATAAAGCAAATACTAGCACCAAAGACAGTGTACAAGAAAGAGATGAAATCGGTTCCACCACTCCGTGAAGGAGATATCATGTGGAATGACTTTATTGCCAACACGGTGCCTGAAGCGCCAAAAGTTGAAATTAATCCAGCGAAGGATATTGCAGTTTACCAATTCACAGGTGGAACTACAGGTGTCGCAAAAGCGGCTATGCTTACCCATGATAATCTAAAAGCTAATTGCGAACAGTGTGGTGCTTGGATGGAATGGATGGCAGAACGTGGAAAAGAAGCCTTTGTTGCAGCATTGCCACTTCAGCATATCTTTGGACAGACTATCTCGATGAATCTTGCTATCTCGTGGGGAAGTAGAATCATCTTGGTTCCAAATGCAAGAGATATTGAAAAACTGTTAAAATTAATTGATAGCCAGAAACCAACATTCTTCCCAATTGTTTCAACATTGGCCATCTCGATCTATAGCCACCCAGCTGCTGCGAAGTATGATGTAACATCACTTAAGCTATCAATTGCAGGAGCTATGGCTCTACCCCCGGAGGTCACACGAAGATACGAGGAAGCAACAGATTCAATTATCATTGAAGGATTCGGTCTTAGTGAAGCTTCACCTGTGACTCATGCAAATCCCTTAGATAAGCAGAAGAGAAAAGTCGGTTCCATCGGACTTCCATTCCCAAGTACAGACTGCAAGATAGTTGATCTCGATGACAAGACAAAGGACCTTCCAATAGGTGAAATTGGAGAGCTTGCAGTTAAAGGGCCTCAAGTAATGATGGGTTATCATAATCGTCCTGACGAAACAGCAGATGTACTGAAAGATGGTTGGCTCTTTACTGGGGATATAGCAAAGATGGATGAAGAAGGTTGGACATACATTGTTGATCGTAAGAAGGATATGATCAATGCGAGTGGGTACAAGGTGTGGCCAAATGACGTTGAAGAAGTACTCTTCGAACATCCCAAGATACGCGAAGTAGCAGTAATAGGAATACCCGATGAAACTCGTGGCGAAACTGTGAAAGCTTTTGTTGTTTTGGAGCCAGATCAGACAGCAACAGTAGACGAGATACGTGCTTTTGCAAAAGAAAAAATGGCTGTCTACAAGGTACCAACCCATATAGAATTTGTCAAAGACCTACCAAAGACGCAAGTTGGTAAAATCCTTCGTAGAGAACTACGCGAAGGAACAAAATAAAATCAGACAAAGAACCGGAGGTGTAGTTACACCTCTGGTTTCTATTTCTTTTTACTAATCCCGAACTTGGAAAGCATCGGTTTCATGGTGTTCTAGAAGCGCTTGTACTTCAGGTCGACCTAGAAGCTTTCTGCGAGTTTCAGACATATTGTTAATGACACAACCAATTCCCACTACAGTAGCATCTAATTTCTCAACAAGCTTCTTGGTTGCGAAAACTGAAGTGCCTTGAATAAGCCAATCATCGATGATTACAACACGATCACCTGGATCGATGGAATCTGCAACTATCGCCAGTTGACGGTCTGCAAACCTGTTCGAAGGAAGCATTTCTACTTCACGATGGTATCCTTCTGGAATATATGCTATTGATCGAGCAGGTACAATTCCACAACCGAGGTAATATGCAATCGCACTACCTAGTGCGAGACCTCGCTGTTCAATTCCTATGACCTTGTTTGGTTTCACTTCTAAGAAAGGTTTGGCGAGTTTGACCACTGCCTCGTGATACATATGAGGGTGCTCAAGTAGCTTGCTAATATCGCAGACAGCTTTACCTGGCTCGGGCCAATCCCTAATCACTTCAACGTATTTTGCAAAGTCTACATCTGTCATTGTCCGACCTCTAAACGAAAGACCTACAAGTAAGACTTAATCCTTTCTGTTCGTAGTATTATATGACTCAATCTGATTCGATTTGATACCAGACACGAAACAGTTATGTTACCAATATTGAGAATTGTCTAGTACTACCATCTGGGAGTAGGGTGACCTTGATAGTTCCAGGTACAACAATATCATTAACGTTATTGCCAACTTATGTTGAGGTTCGAGATAAGGGTGTGATTAAGAAAAAAATCCCTTTGAAATCTAGGTCATTCGATGATATAGATCTGGAACTACAGAAATATTTCCGATACCTTGGCAAAAGGCTGGCCCCAGGTGTTTTAGAGAACGTTCTAACACAAATTGGGCTTCCGAAGGCACGAAGAGTAATTCCAGAGCCAGAACCTGAACCTATTATTGAAACACCTCCTGAACCAGAACAAGAACCGAAACCCCAAAAGAAAGAGATTCCACTTTCAAAGAAGGAAAAGAAACAGAAAGATAAGGTAAAAGAGGTAACCAAGAAAGAACCCGAAGTCAGTCGAGCAATGAGTGGTCATGAAAGTGGAATAATAACTGCAGATGATTTTGATGATATTGCAGATGCATTACAAGCTGTCGAAGCATTAAGTGATTCATTCATGGCTCCAAGTACCAAAGAGCCTGAGATAGAAAAAGAGAAACCAAAAATCAGTATCAGCCTTGAGGGTGAAGAGGAAATCATTGCTTCCGGAACAACATATGCACGAACAGGAATTGAAATAGCTAAAACTCAGATTGAAGAAGCTGATACAGGAATTATCGAACTCATTGCAGAAACCATCGAAGAAGATAAGGAACCTGTTGAGGAGGAAGAACCAATTACAAAGGTGACTCCCTCACACCAAATCAAACCATTAGTAGAATGCAAAGCATTACTTCTTGGTGAAACAGGAGTTGGGAAGAGAACTCTAAAAGCAAAGGCGGGAATTGAACCTCTAATAATCAATGAAGAAACAGGAGAAGTTTCGCCGTACATCTATGGTAAGATAATCGATGGTGCAAATCATAGAATCCAATTGAATATCTGGTCCTTTGATTTAGCTGTGCAGGCAAAATTACCTCGACAGAAATTCTATGATGATGCGCAAGTACTTGTTATAGTCTATGCAGCCTCAGACCGGTGGAGTTTTGAGAGTTTAGATTTCTGGCTAAGAGAATCCTCCATAACCTGTGAAGTCACCCCACCAATTGTGATTGTGGGAAACAAGATTGATTTACGACCTGAAACAGGAGATGATTCAGGAGAAGACCCTGTCAGCTACAATGAAGGATTTCAGTACGCAGAAGAACTCGCAAAACGGCTTGGATGCGATGGAAAATTGCATCCCGTTGCATTTATAGAAACTTCTTCATTGTCGGGAGAGAAAACAGAAGAAGTCTTTATGACTGCTGCAAACTTATATGAAAATACTTTATGATTATGTATAGAGGAAATCTCCAAGAGGCCTCAAGACTCATAGCATTCTTATAGAGGTCTGCATCAGATAACTCAATGAAGTGCATCGAATATTACCTCGAAACATTAAGTGGTGATCAAGTCGGCGGAATTCTGTGAAAGCTGTGGCAAGGATATTGACACTTTTCCAGCAGCAAAAAACTTAGAAGACAATTTCATTAATGATTCACGCCGGAGTATGAATATCTGCACAGAGTGCTTCAAGAAGAGATACAAGATTGTTACTAAGAAGAGAAGTGGATATGGTGGCACTAT
>SDNZ01000042.1 GCA_004524565.1 Candidatus Thorarchaeota archaeon | reverse complement strand
TTGAAAGCGAATCAATGTTGCCAACGCTTGATGTAGGTCATCTATTGGTTTTGCAAGCTCGTGCGCCTGAACAAATCCAAGTTGGCGATATCATAGTTTTCAATGCACATTACCATGATAAACCAATAGTGCATAGGATTGTTGAGATTGAGAATGCTACCGTTGTAGTTGATAATGTCACTATCTATGAACTTCATTATTTTACACAAGGAGATAACAATGATCTAAGAGATCCAATGTATCGAGTTTATGAGGATATCATAGGCGTAGTAGTACTTGCAATTCCATATGTAGGTCACATAACTCTCTTTCTTCATGAGCCCTATGGTTTAGCGATTGTTATGATACTATTTGTTGCATTGTTAATCCTTCCAGAGTTCTTCATGAAAGATGACGACAAAGACGAAGAAGAACCAACAGAATCAGAAGAACAAGGAACAACGAATGCCTAAAAGGGCGTTTGTAAAAACGAACTAGAGATGTGTTAGAACTTTTTCACATCATCATCCCACGGTAGAATAGAAACACAACAGGTGCTGTGATAACGATTCCAACTCCAAATAGAGATACATTCCAAAAGATACTGATTGTTTCATTCATCATGAGTTGCATTGTTATATCCAGTACAATGTCAAGAGCTAGTGCAATCCCTGATGCAACCGGTTACATGGTGAACGATTGGGCATACTTACTTTCCTATGAGGAGCAAGAAGACTTAGAGTCGCTCTGTAGATATATCGAAGAAGAAACTACTGTCGAAATTTATATCATAACAACAGATGATCTCGAAGGAGAGGATCTCGATAGATATTCATACTTGGTCTTCAATGATTGGGGCATAGGAAAAGAAGATGTCAATAACGGTCTTCTCATTACGGTCTACTACTGGGAAAATGCTACACACTTCTATTATGATTTCAGAATAGAAGTCGGTAGAGGTATGGAAGGGGCTATTACCGACTCCGAGGCGGGAAGAATCGGTAGAGACTATATTGAACCTTGGTTCGACTTGATGTATTTCTATGATGGCTTATGGGATGGAATATCCGAACTCTATGATGAATTCAAAGATGATCCAAGTGTGGTAAGTACCATTGGAAACCCTGTTGGACTAGCAGCATTCCAATTGTGGGGATATCAGAATCCACTAATCGCAGGAGCTATAATTGCAATTGGATTGATTGTATTCTTCAATTGGTTCCAATTCGCCCTGTACAGAAGGGGGATGGCTCTGATTCCACTCACAGCAATGGGAGCACTCCTTTTGTTTGCATGGTGGTGGGATAGCACTCTATGGGTGCTAGGATATGCTCTTGCCATATCACTAGGATTGACAGTTTTCGTGAAAGGTAGTTCTAGAGTCAGGGGTGGAGGAGGAAGAACCGAGGGTGGAGGATGGAGAAGTTAGGCTAAAGGAGAATGTAAGATGGAAGGCAAGCAAATAGTATGCATCGTCGTGCTTGGATTAGTTATTGTCGGAGTAGGTGTCGCGGTATCAAGTATTACAACCTACAATGGACTTGTAGCAGCCAAGTTGGAAGCAGAGAATGATTGGACTCATATTCAAATTCAATTTGAACGTAAGATTGAGCTGATTCCACAACTTGTTGAGATTGTTGAGAACTATACTGAGTACGAGCAAGAAACACTGACAGCAATTACCGAATTAAGAACACAGTGGCTGAATCTCAATGGCAGTCCAAGTGATCAGGCAAATATCTCATCACAACTCAATGTTGAATTCAACACACTCTTTGTTGCGATTCAAGAGAATTATCCTACGCTGTACGCAGATGTTCTCTATCAGGAATTGTTCGATGAAATTACAGGGACTGAAAATAGAATTACTCAGGCGAAATTAGACTACAATGATGCTGTTACTGCATACAATACAGCATTGATGCAATTCCCAGGAAATATATGGGGAGGTATGTTTGGTCTTACACCAATGCAGCTTTACGCAGGTGCATAGCAGTAGAGGGCAGAGAAAGCCCTCTAACTTCTATTCAAAGAGTGAATCCACAAGTCCCCTAAATGATTCTGCAAAGCCATGGGGTAGTACTCCACTACTCGTGTCCTGAACGAATGAAACCCCTGTGTCAGTATTCATCCTTAGGGTAAGTAATTTCGTACCGAGCTCAGATGCTAGAGCATCAAATTTAGCACCCTTTGTAGATTCAGGAATTACTATAATGCTTGTCTGAACTGTTCCGTCATCGATTGCAGTCTTGAGTCGTTTCCCAGCATAGAATGCTGCTACTCCACCACTCCGATCCCAATCCTTTACATTGGGCACATCAATTCCAATTTGTCTTATGACCCCATTCTTTGTCAATTGAACAACTGATGAGTTCTGTTTCTTCGACGGTTCATCAAAGATCTGGAGCTTCACTTCAACATCCAAAGATGCTCCTGCAATGGCTAGTGCTTCAACTATTGAGTTTGTAATTACGGTACTCGTTAGTTTTATCACATAATCCAGTTGAGGCTCTGCTTCCACAATTGGTTTATCGAAGAGAATTGAATCAAGTCTAGGGATGAGATACTTGATAGCTTCTCTTGGCACTCCCTTTGATTCTGTGAAAGCTGCATCAATCAGAGATTCATCAAATGGAAAGAGCTCATCAGGAGGGGCGTCTACATTTTGTTGGGTCCAGTACCGTCCCATAGTTTCCTTAAGAAAGATAGCAATATCGTCTCTTGTAAAGAGAGATAGCTCTACTGGAGGTTCCATTCTCGATCGCATAGGGCCATCTGCAATTTTGTAAATTCGGTCCCAGACATCGAGCAAGCATGATGCAATTATTACAACATTCTTTGATTCATTATACAGACGTTTTATGACCTCTAGGAAATGTCTCTCACCATCCTCACCATATGTGTTGTAAGGACCTTCCATCTCGTCAACAAACAAGACAATTGGGACCTCAGATCCCTCCGTTAAAAGCTTCAGAGTTGCCATGGTCACATCGTCTTCTTCAAGAATGGTGCGAACTCCAAGACGGTCAATTTCCCATTCGCCCAATGCATCACCGAGTAACCATCGTCGTGCTAGATCGCGAGTGGCAGGATCTAGTCTATATCGCAATAACACCTTGACAACATCAGAAGATATTCCAGGATAATCGATAATCAATCGTTCTAGAGCATAGGTGTAATCATATATTTCATGCGTGACACCTTTCAATCCGCCAAACTTCTGGATGAGCATATCTACAGTATCTTCGAAGATCTGCTCACCTGCTTCATCTACAAGACATGCATGGAGATGCAGAGGTATACGAACAGGGGATGGCGGCGAAGGAACATATACAGCTAGGAATTTTCCCGCGGCAAAGTAGTTTTCTTGTTCCTTCAGAACCCAATAGAGGTGGGTCTTTCCAGTTCCTGCAGCTCCAAGTATTGGTTGAAAGCGAGGAGTACCGTCTTTCATTGTGAACCGTACAGCACGAAAGACTGCTCTATCAGCATACTTGTGAGGATCAGGAACATCGATATCATCACGCATATCACCACGGGACACGTAACGTGTCAGTGGTGGATTTTCTCTGAGAATATCCATGTACATGTTCTTATCAAAAGAATCTGGAAGTTCTGATGGTGGACTAATTTCAAACAACCTCCTAACTGAATTCTTGGATGTATCTTCTTGATTTGAATGTGTCGAAGGTCGTTTTAGGTGAACCAGCATCGTTATCATAGAGAATAGAACTAGTTCAAAACATGTGGATATAATGAAAACTACTCTTGACCTTCTTGAAAAATTTGCAGAGAATCTGAATGTGGGAATTGTGATTGTAGATAACAAAGACAAAATAATCCTCTTCAACAAACGAGCAGGAGAGATGTTACAGCAAGATCCTGAAACTCGAATAGGGTCGTCCATTCTCAGATGTCATGGAGAGGTTTCTGAGAAACCAGTTTTGAAAATGATTGATGATCTTAAAAATCGAGTAATGGACCACTATGAGGGATGGGTCAATTTCAAAGGTAGAATGCTCTACGAGTATATCTATCCACTCTGGAACTCAAAAGGTGAGTGCCTTGCAGTTGTAGAAGAACTTCATGATGCAGCGGAGAAAGCGGAATATCTCAAGATGAAAGGAGATTGGAAGGACCTCCATATATCTGGTCTTGGAGAGAAATCACCTCGGAGTCCTCACGAGAAAGTGATGTAAAAAGGGTACGTAACTGAAACAGTTATGAAGGCTTTACACTCAAGCGCTGGAAGGACAGTGAATCTGGTTTGCTTGAAGACGTATCTTTCGAACCCGTAAATGGTGTTTCAGATAGATCGAAGGTAATCGGGCTTTCTGTTCTAACAGCATTAAGTAGACTCAGTAACTCTTTCCGGGAAATTGTTCTGTTCCTATTTATTATCTTCATCTTTAGCGGATCTGATGTTAATACAGATGCATTCTATGGTTTGATTGTTGCAGTTGCTGGTTATGTGCAAGCTTTAGCTCTCTTTCCAGCTGGTACCTTGAGTGATAAACATGGAAGAGGAATTGCTATCTTACTTGGCGGATTGATTTCTGGTCTCGGACTAATCATGATGCCCTTCGCGTATGATACTACAACCGTTCTCATACTCTATGCACTTACAGGAATTGGTTCCGGATTCACAATGACTTCAATTAAAACCCTTGTTGCAGATTATACGGAACGTGGTGAAGAGAGAACTCGGTCATATGGAATAACAATGGCGGTGGGCACTTTAGCTGCAGTAATTGGACCTCTCCTTGCAGGTTTTATTCTGGATCCGATTGCACTCCCAGGTATTAATCCTGAGATGCTTAGATATTCAATCGTTTTCTTTCTGTGGGGTGGATTAAGATTAATTACTGGAGTTATTGGTTTCACAACCGAACGTTGGCTTCAGAAGAATATTCCCCAGAAGATTGTAGCAGAAATCATTGAGATTGAAGATAAGCCTCAGACAATTTCTGATGCGAAAAATGATACAATCACCTCAATCCTATTTGGCGTGAGTCGACTAATAATGGGTTTCAGTTCTGGAATGGTTGTTCCATTCGTCATTCCCTGGATAAATGCGACCTTCACTCCAAGTGAGGTTGTACTTGGTAGTCTCCCCGCGATTTCGAATATAACCTTAGCATCTGGAGCTCTTTTTGTTGGCCTATCAAGTGAACGGATAGGTAAGGTGAAGA
This sequence comes from Candidatus Thorarchaeota archaeon, assembly GCA_004524565.1. Taxonomy (GTDB): domain Archaea; phylum Asgardarchaeota; class Thorarchaeia; order Thorarchaeales; family Thorarchaeaceae; genus SMTZ1-45. The sequence goes on along the minus strand of SDNZ01000042.1, from coordinate 15,457 downwards.
TGATTTCTGTACTATACATTCTAGCTCCGATTCTAACCATTGGGTTGGTTTATACTCCATTCTTACTCATGGCTGTTTTTTACGTAGCTAGAATGGCTGTAGCTAATATGGCACAACCTGCAATAGATTCACTCTTCATGGGAGAAGTGAGTCAAAAAAGAAGAGGTAGGTCTCTTGCATTAACAAGAGTGATGTGGACATTTCCAAGACAGACAGGAACATTGGTCACAGCATTCCTCCTTGGAGTTGGTTTTCTCGGAACAACATCCCAATTTGGAATGGTCATATTCCCACTTGCAATGTTGCTTTATCCAATCAGTGTAATTCCAATGTATATAGCTGTCAAAAGAAATCGGAAATTAAACACCACTGGAAACTAGGGTGTCATCCGTATTTTGAAGGTAGGATTTGCCTTTTCGAACTCATCTCGTAAAATGTCCATAACCAAGAGCCCCTTGTATGCCCCATCGATGAACTCGGTCTCTCTGAGGATACCAACCCGCTTGAATCCGACTTTCTCATAAGTGTGGATTGCCCTCTCATTATCTTCCATTGTATCAAGATAGACGCTATGGAGACCGAGGATATTGAATGCCACCCATAGAATGACTCGCATTGCGTCAGTTCCATATCCTTTGGATTGATTCTCTGGATTTTGAATCGAAATGCCAAATTCCGCTCGACTATGAGGTCTCTTGATATCTTCGAGATGAATAAATCCCAGAAATTCACCTGTGGCTTTGTTTGTTATGGCAAGCTCAATCATTTTGTCCTTCCAAGGATCAGTGTTAATCCGTTTTTCTAACCATGTTTCTAGATACCTTCGTGACCAAGGTATTGGAGGTCCTAACAATCGACGGAAATTCAAATCGTTCCAATGCTTTAGAACCTCATCGATATCAGAGGACTCTACTGCACGCAGACAAGTGAATTCACCATAGTACATAATGGGTTGTAGAACTTCTTGATAGATAAACATCAGCATTCTTATTTAGCATTCTCATTGATTTTAAGCGAGTTGATTGAAATCAATGCAACAAAGATGAGTGAACCAAATACTGTGAACCATTCTACAATAGGTCCACCAATTGATATTTCAAATCCTAGACTGAGAACGCAAATAGCTATACCATATAGTGCAATAGGTTTGATGAATTGCTTATGCCAGAGAAGTGCAATATTGACCAAAATCAACACAACGAAGTTCAATACAAAGAACGTGGATGAAGCAGTCATATGAGGTGCACCTTGATCTTCAGAGAAGATACCAATCATAATCAAAGCACAAGCAGATAGAACGCCAATCAGTTGACCCAATAGTAGTAAGACTACCTGAGGTTTGCTTTCACCAACCCAAATTCTGAGGCTTAGAAAGAATGGGATTAAAGCTACACCAGTAAGTATGCAACCAAGATTGTAGAAGTATGCACCTAATGGGCTATAGTCGAAATTTCCGAGACGACTGAGATAATGAGTGAGTGGACCATAAGGCTCTGGATATAGAGCCCATGATGTAATTGTGAAGATGCAGTAAAGAAGAATTACCAATAGTCCACTAAGAGTAACTATCGGCCACTTGCGAATAGTGGTTTTCATTCCAAACACCCTATATTTAATCGACAATAAGTTCCTGATAAAATTACGGAATCTATTATAGCGAGCAAGATGATAGTGGTGATGAGGAATTTCAATGGAGAACAAGTATCTCTTGGCCAAGATGACTTGGCCAGAAGTTGAAGAAATTCTTAAGGAAACCGACATTGCTCTTGTTCCAGTTGGATCTACAGAACAACATGGTCCAGCACTCCCAGTTGATAATGATGCCTATATTGCTACTGAGTTTGCAATACGAGTAGCTGAGAGGTTGTGGGAAAAACAGAAGGTCGTTGTCGTGCCAACCATCGAATATGGGTATTCACCTCATCATATGCAATTCAAAGGCACAGTTACATTGAGTGAATCGACGTTAGCTAATATCATAGTTGATATTTGCACTTCTCTTGTCCATCATGGATTCAAGAGAATCATTCTCATAAATGGTCATGGTGGGAACACCACTGCAATATCAAATGCGCTCCATTCCATGAATAATGTGGTTTTAGCAAAGATATTCAATGTAGATTGGTGGACATTTGCATCCGATATTATAGGAGAAGTAGTAACTCGACCAGTCTTTCATGCCTGTGATATGGAAACATCTGTTGCATGGCATCTGGACCAACGAGTGTTAGAAGATAGACGGGTGGATGAACCGGGTCGTAGTATTATTCCAGGTTTCGTTGAACCAGATATGCTTGCACCTCCTCCTAAAGCCTCAGTCGCATTCATGATGAAATACATTACAGAGTCTGGTGTTGTTGGCTATTCAACTAAGGCAACAAAGGAGAAGGGAAAACAAATTGCGGATGTTGTTCTTGAGAGACTTGAAGAGTTTATCCTTAAAGTTGCAGGAGCATAGAGAATTAATCACAAGTCCGGTGCATGTTTTGCACCGGACCGTGAGGAGAGAATGCAAAGTTGGCTATAATTATTCACACATATTGTGGGAACAACCTATGGTATAGGTATCCTGAATGAATATAAGATGCAGGTTCCACGCCATACTCAAATTGGTATTTTATTAAACAACCAATACGCGTACAATTATCGGGTGACCTAATTGGATGAATATCTCAGTCTTGTAGCAGTACTTCTGATGCTGATATCGGTTGCCTTACCATTTCTTGAAAACTACTTGGAGAAAAGAAGGGAGAAAACCAGGATTGAATGTCTATTAGTCGCAAATGGTCATCCGTGGGTATCGATTGAAGAGCTAGCTGGTCATGTTGGGATTTCTATAAGAACTGCAATAAAGAACCTAGAATGGGGGATTAAAGAGAAGGTAATTATTGGCACTCTTGAGAACAATATGTTTGAGAGAATCTATGAACGTACGCATGAAGAAATAGTGTACCTCATACCTTACGAGCCAGATGGACTCTAATGCATTTTCTTATTATCCAAATCAGCCGCAACAGCACCACGTATGAGTTTGATTATCACCTTTGATAGGTTCCAAGAATTTGCATTTGACAACGTGAGTAAGTTGAACTTACGTTCCACAAGCTCTGGGATATTCATTTCACCAGATGATACAAAAAGTTCAGGTGCGAGAAGAAATCTCTCATGAACCGCAGGAGGTAGAATTGGCACTGCTAGTTCAACATAGTGCAGGACCAGTTGAGAATAGATATGCACAGCTAATTCCAATGGAGTTTCAATTCCTGGATAAGGACTCGCATCATTCTTACACCGATCCATCTGTCTAAGGGTACTGTGGAACATCCGCTCGAGTTTTGAAATCTTGTCGTTTGTTAGTTCACCACCTCGTTTGAACACGTCATAGAGTATGGACTCACCCACAAGTGGAATACTTAGATTTGCAGTGATCTTTAGGCGTGGCTGGTCTAGGGGGTTTGACAATATTCAGTCTCCGGCGTATTATGCCTATCCCTGTATTAATAAATATATACTATTAGGATGTATTAGATTGTCTAGATATGATTGCATGTGGTACAATCCTTATATTCACCATTGTTAATATTTTACTGTTCATTAGAACGATACATGGAGAGTATCCCTATTGGCAAACATGCGAAAGATCAAGACTGTATTAAAAAGTCAACCAACAATGGAAGGAGCTGGTGTTCGACTTAAACGCGTCTTTGGATATCATGAGAAAGATATCATGGATCCATTTCTTCTGCTAGACCACTTCGGATCAGATAATCCTGATGACTATATGAAGGGATTCCCATGGCATCCTCATCGTGGTATTGAAACTATTACCTATATGATAGAAGGAGAAATGAGACATGAGGATAGTCTGGGAAATGCAGGTACAATAGAATCAGGAGATGTTCAGTGGATGACTGCTGGTAGTGGCATCATTCACCAAGAAATGCCACATGGTTCAAAAAGTGTTATGATGGGTTTCCAATTGTGGGCGAATCTTCCAAGTTCAAACAAGATGATGCATCCACGATATCAAGAAATTAAAGATACACAGATTCCAGAAGTGATCACAGAAAATGGAACCAGAGTGAGAATCATCTGCGGCAAACTTGATGGAACTTGCGGACCAGTGAGTGAGATTATCACGGACCCAGAGTATATGGATGTAATAGTGCCTGCAGGAAAAGAATTCACTCATATTGTAAAGAGAGGTCACACGGTTTTTGCCTATATCTTTCAAGGGGCAGGATATTTTGATGAACACAAAGAGAGACTCATCGAGTCAGATCACCTTGTATTGTTTGGAGATGGCGAACAGGTATTCGCTAAGGCTGAGGGAAAGGATGTTAGATTTTTACTAGTTTCAGGGAAACCAATTGGAGAACCCATTGCGTGGTATGGTCCTATTGTTATGAACAATCGAGAAGAACTTGAAACTGCCTTCCAAGAATATCGTGATGGATCATTCATCAAACATGATTGAATTCCCATTTCCATAATAGTGAAATCAAAGAACACCCTATTGCTTATCTATCCGGTTTATGTAATGCAGGACCGAATAAGATGACAGATAATCTAATTCACCATGAAAATTTACGTGTCTTTTCACAACAGGTAATCATGAAGTTGGGAGCATTCGAAGAGGATGCCTATTGTGTTGCGGATAACCTTGTGAAGTCTAATCTGCGAGGGATTGATTCACATGGAGTTGGTAGACTCAAGAGGTATGTTGAGGGAATTAGAACGGGATATATTCTACCGAAAGCAAGTCCTATTATTGAAAGAGATAGCCCTGTTATGGCAAATATCAATGCGATGAATGGTTTAGGACAACCTGCTGGAGTCTTCGGAATGAATGTAGCAATTGAGAAAGCTCAACATTCTGGTGTAGGAATGGTAACAGTATTTGATTCCAATCACTACGGTTTTGCAGGATATTATGCAATGATGGCTTTGGAACGTGACTTAATCGGGATTTCAATGACTAATTCGGAACCGCTTGTTGTCCCTACATTTAGTAAGAATGCGATGATTGGAACAAACCCAATTGCGTTTGCAGCCCCCACAAAGAATGAGAGACCGTGGGTAATGGATTTAGCAACCAGTGTTGTGCCAAGTGGGAAACTTGAGGTGTATGATCGTTTAGGGAAAGAAATACCAGAAGGGTGGGCTACTAACGAATCTGGTCGGAGCACGAATAGTCCAGCGGAAGTACTTGTTAATCTCTATAAAGGCCTTGGGAAGGGAGGCATCTGTCCTCTCGGTGGAGAAGGAGAACTTCACGGGGGTCACAAAGGATATGGTTTAGGGACAATGGTTGAGATTCTCTGCGGAGTCATGTCCGGTGCCAATATCTTACGAGATGTTACTTTCGTTAAGGATGGAAAGCCAAATCATCCTAAAGTAGGACATTTCTTCATGGCATTTGACCCTTCGTTTTTCACTGATATAGACTCATTCAAGAATAGAATGGATGAAATGATCAGTCGATTGAAAAATGCAGAGAAAGCTGAAGGACAAAGTAGGATATTCATTCATGGCGAGAAGGAATTTGAAGAACATGAAAGACGAGAGCAAAATGGAATACCAATTGATGAGAAGACTGTCGAGAGTCTAATTGGATTTTCAAAAGAGTTCTCCATTGACTTAGAATTTATCGAATAAGAGCAGAAGCAATCTATGATTGACCAAAACGGTGCTTTAAGCGAATTAGAATCTCATTACGTCGAGTCATGTAAGGTTCTACAGATTGACTTCTTTTGAAACGTTGCTCAATAGAAGTAAGTGCATACTGAAGCTCGTCTTCTACAATTGGAGAATCAATTTCAGCGAGTGCTAAAAGTGTAAAGAAATATGGGAATCCTTTCCATCCGCCATTTCCATCTCTGAATTTTGATAGCTTGGAAACCATGCGCTCAAGACGGTCTATAGAGCCAAGTACATTCAGATATCTCATGAAAGCCACTGAAGAATGTTTGCACTCACCGGTAGGACAAAAATTGGCGAAACACTGATTTTCTAGCCACTCCTTAGCTAGTGCAATTGATAAATAGACACTTTCAGATGATGAACCTGTGAGTATTAGAGCTCTAGCTGATTCCATTGTAAGAATATTTTTTGCAGCAAGATGCGTTTGGAGTCTCTCACCTGTAAAGACTCGAGCTTTAGAACGACTAACATTTCTGGATTCAACAAAGACACCTGCATCTCGACCATGACGAATCTGTTGGCCTACTATGAAATCAACTACTTGGTCATAATTGATCATCTCACCAGACCGATGAGATTGTTCAAGCAGGAGAATTGCTTCTTCAAGACTATCGAGCATAGTATTTGTGGTATCATTGGTCTCTAATAGTGATATATCTCGGTCCAAACGAGTGTATTTTACGTTCATTAAAATCAATAACCCTTATTTTGTGTCATGTTTATTCATAACTGGAGTTCGTACTTAGGTCGATGAGGCCATGAGAGTTAAGTTGTTTGTCGAACCAAAGGAAAAAGCCAGAGAAGAAGTTCTACTGGAGTCATCTGTGCCCCTTGATATGAAATTATTTAGACAATGGCAGAAGTCTTGGATATCAAACAAAGAATTCAAGAAATGGAAGAAGGGGTCATGGGAAACTCAAATCCTTGGAGAACAGAGAGCAGGGAAAATCGTGACTGCAGCAACAAGAGCTCCAGATGATGACTTGTCTCTAAAGGGTTCAATACTGGCGTTCAGGTCGTTTGTTACAGATAGTACAGGTGCTAAGAATAAGTTGCCAATGGTACTGTTCGCTCAAGTAAAGAAAACACTTAGCTTGGACTATTTCAAATCTAAGATGAACCTAGATGCGGACCAGGAAGAAGAGATTAAACTTGCATTGAAAGACGATCCTTGGGCACCAATCTCAGTATGGCATCCACAGCCAGTTGATCGTAGGCATGAGATTGCTGTGAGTGATGTTCTCCCTCATGCAATCAAATATGCCCAAGCATTGTTTGAACACAACTTGAAAGCTGGAAATTGGAATCCTTTCACGGAAACTGAACAATTTACTTGAGAGAACGGAAAGTGCGAGGATTTTTGAACTCGTTTGTAGGCCAATAGCTTATCATCAATAGATGAATTCAAACTAGGATGGGAATCAGAATTGCGTATCACTTCAGTGAGCGTCATTATTTGTATTCTAGTGGCAACTCTCAATCTTATACCAATTCCAGTTCAAGATAGTTCAAATGGACAGTGTTCCGAGAGGGGCAAACCTATTCCATCCATGGTTGGAGGAGTTCTAAACGAGGTTCTATTAGAGGATACCTTTGAAAATGCACCTCTTGGTTTTAACGACTCTCTGTGGAATCTTGAACTTCAGGATCTTCCAACCCTATCATGGATCGATAATAGTGCTCTTGCAATGACAACAACAGTATTCACCGCGGCAACACTCGAGTCGAAAACCAATTTTGGACCGGAAGTCATTGCAGAGTTCGATATCTCTTTCACGCAAGGTCTTTGCTACTTTGGAATAGGATGGGTAGACCAATATGTTGAACACGGAACAGAATGGGCAACCAATCTCAGAGCATGTCAGAATGGCATCTTCATGGATTATGTTGATACAGAACTATTCCTTGTTAGCTATAAAGACGGAGAAAGGATTGCTACGCCTATCAATAATCATACTACAAATGCAACTCACACGTACACACTCGTCTGGCATAACAGTCTTGTTTCACTCTATATTGATGATGTTGATACAGTCAGTATAACTAATCATATTCCCACTGTGAATTTACAATTCATTCTCACAATATCGGGCTATCACTATCTTGTTAAAAGTGATACACTTTGCATTGATAGAGTCACCCTAGGAAATCTAGAATGGGACTTTGAGGATAGTCCCCCTGATGTCACTCTAATCTGGCCAGCAAATAATTCACAAGTTTACCAATTTGATTCCATAGATTTTGAAATCATTGGTGCAAGTGCTGTAAATTACTCGTGGAACAACAGAATGAATGTCTCCCTCGATACTCCTTGGGATGTTGGTGTATCAGCCATCGTGAATTACTCATCTGCAATAATTGTTATGGGAATTCATCTTTTAGATATCTATGCTGAAAATTCCACGGGTTCGTCGATTCATAGAAGGTATCTGTTCGAGGTGATTGCTGAAGCCACATCAATTCCTGTATGGGATTCGATTGCAGAACCAGTCATTGATGGTAAAATTTCTAATCAAGAACAATCCACTATGACTCAATATAGCGTAGACTTCAGGGGAGAGGATAAGCAATTAATTAGAGTAGATTTATTCATCGGTTATTTTGATGAGTCATTGTATGTAGGAATGGTAACTCCTATTCCAGATCAATGGCATTCTCATGTATCACTGCTGATTGATGGAAAAGGAGATGGAATCTGGGGAGATGCGGAAGTAGGGTCAAGTGAGGACATTCGTATCACTATATCAGGCCCAACAACACAGAATGAGTTCAGAGGTATCTATTCTCACGCAGGTCAGGAAATTCAAATTACCGGAGTAACATATTCTATAGCAGTCATATCAGATCAGCTTGTTGCGGAGTTCTTAGTTCCTGTCGATAGTGTTGGAGGGAATTTCACGAGGGGTCTTGGTTTTGGAATGATTGCCTCTCGAGGAGGCTATAACGCATATTATCCTGTCAGTATAATTGATGGGGGTATTTGCACTTTGCAAATTGCCAAGAGTTTAGGTTCGAGGTATTATGACACTCTACTTGGATATCTTGGGTCATCGATTATTTTGATTGTCTTTACGTCACTCATTATGGGAGTGATCTTTACATTTAGGAAACGTGGAGGCCTTTCTATCGAAGATTCTCTGGAAAACGAACCACTTGAACGAATACGTACACTGCTCCAATCACATCCAAGAATATCTCTCGAACGATTAGCTCTGCTAGCTGAGATTGATACACAGAGTACTAGTGAGTTGATAGAGCACCTGCAGAGAAAGGGACTGCTAGAAGATCCGATCACGATTTCTGAAGGTGAAATTATACGAAATAATCAATCATCTGAAAAGAAAAATGTGTGAGTTATCATGAAAAATAATGGGGTGTTTCCTTGAGAAGAACTAGAAAGCAAATGGTGTTTTACTTGGCGCTTTGGATTATCGTAATATCAAATATCCAATCCATACCCAATATACAAACGACGATATTGGTTTCTGAAACTGCAATCACATCACCAACCAAAATCGAGGATTTGAATGTTGTCAGCGATGGAGCATCTGTTTTTCAGGATGACTTTGATGCATCGTTGGGGTACAATGACTCTCTGTGGGATTTGGAATCCTATGGCAACGGAAGCGTTAGTTGGGTGGAAGGTGAGTATTTCAATATGACAGTTGAACGGCACTCCTTCAGAACACTGTCCTCAAAAGATGTATTCTCAGTTGGTCATGAAGCTACTATACGAATGAGTATGCAAGAAGCTGAAGCGATTGTGTGTGTAGGTTTCACAAATACAACAGCAAGTACAGGATGGAATTATCTTTTCTATAACGCCTCACTCTATTTCGAAGAAGCCCAAAATACTATGCTTCTGGCAAGAAAAATTGGATTCCCAAGTGTACGAACCGCCAAGATATTGAGTGGATTCAATCGAGTGGAGTTGCATACCTACAGATTAGTTTGGAATTCAACTGCAGTAATTGCATACGTTGATGGAACCCGTCTTGGTGCTATTGGAGGAGAAATGCCCTCAGGACCACTTCATTTCAAGATTGCTATAACTGAATATCGTAATCAGACTACTGAAGGGTGGTTATGTATAGACAGTGTCGAGATCAAAGAGCATACCTCAATGATAGGTGAGAATCCCCCCTTCATTACATTGAACAGCCCTGGAAATGGTACTCTGAATCTACCTGGTGAAATGATTGAGGTGATACCTGTTGGCTCAGATGAGCACCTCTTCTGGTCTTGGGATGGATCTGCAAATGAAACTGGAATTGCTCCCTATGACATTACACTACCTGAAACAGAGGGGCTTCATACATTGGATATTTACTGCAAAGATGGATATGGATATGACAATTGGAATTATGAGCGCTATGTATTTACAACTATGGTCACACCACCTATGCAAGAAACTGCATGGTGTACTTCAACACCGACAATCGATGGTTTTATTGAACCAGGAGAATGGCCAACACTTGCAGAGAGAGTGATTGAATTTGTGAGAGAAGATGGAACTAGACTACTGGTCACCATCTATCTTGGATCTGATGATTCCTTCGTCTATGTGGGTTTTGATTCACCAATTCCGTTGGGACATGATTCAAGAGCATCCTTAATTCTCAATGGGCACTCCAATGGTTCATATCAAGGAAGAAATGTAACTCCAATCATCACAGCTTACTATACAAAAGGAAGTCCTCTATGTTGGGATGGATATGATGAGCTCAAGTACATGTGGGAAGAAGAGGGAAGTGTTCATGAATTAAAACTTGAACCCATCCCTAGTGGATTCCATTCAGTCTCAACTAAGCAAGGACTCAATGTACACTACGAATTCAGATTTCCACTTGAAGAGCTTGACGCAATGCCCGGCTCAACAATAGGACTTGCCCTAATGCTATTCCCGACAGGAATGGGAGTTCACAATTTGTTTTACCCAATTGCGCATCCATGGGATAATGCTTTAAAATTAGCTAACCTGAGAATCGCACAGCCCCCGAATATTCTTCTCATCCAAGGATCAATTGTCATTGGAGCTATTGGTCTTATCGCAATCGCTGCATATCTAGGTTGGACGAAACTTCCCAGAGGCACTCAGGTTCTTGAGATAGAATCTGAGTCAATACAACGGGTAAGGAGTATTGTGGAATCATATGATAAAATCAATTTAGATCGACTCTCGCAAATGGCAAATCTATCAAATACGGAGGTCAAGGATATTGTATCATATTTGATAGACAGAAAAGAAGTTGATGCAAGATTCGTCGGAGAAGAAGTTGTAAGAGGTAAATAGTAATCATCTAGATACTTCATTTGAGAATTTGCAGTATCTGCATACAATCTTTTCTGGAGAATTGATGAAATCTCTGAATAGATTTACTGGAGGAATAGTTGGTAGAAGCTGTGTTGGAGGGCGACCAGGTCCACGTGACTTCTTTTTCCCGCGAATTTCTACAGGGGTTGGTTGGAAGTCATGAGCTGAAGTCACAAGACCTGTAAGATGATCTCTCCAAGTTCGTTCAGTCCCCAATCGTTCTAACTCTAAGGGAGCTGAAGGACCACATACCATCTCTAGATAACCAGATAATCCCCGAGGAGGATTAAAACAAATAACTAGACCAGAGAGTACAACACATCTTCTGCAGTAATCAGATACTCTCTGACTCTTACAACCTTCAACCTGATGAGCAAGACAAAACGCAAGGAATAGACTTCTTGCTTTTTCGTTGCTAGGATTTGTATCTAGATTCATCACTTCTGATACTTCACTAAAATCCGTGAATCTAGTTCCCTTAGCAAGCTTTGATTCTATTTGCTGGATAAGAGCTGTTCTCCAAGTTAGTTGTTTGCGATGAAAAAGTTCAGGTGACTTCCATTCAGAATCTCCAATATATAAAGTGATAAAGGGTTCCTCTAAATTTCCACTCCATTCTGATTTGATACCATCTAGTTCGATTGCAAAAGAAACCTGCTCTTCTTTAGCTGGGAATACAGTTTTTAGAGTTTCAGACATGACTCCTTGATAATCAACTGTAAAGACAATCTCAGCCACATTTTTCCGAATCTCTTCGCTTGTGGCAGATAAGGATATTACTAATCTAGAATTTGAGGCATCAGTGTAGTCGATTGCCCATGAGATATCTAGGTCGCCACAGGATTTGTTTACATCACCCAATCTAGAATTTCTAACCGCAGTCAAGATCTCTTCGATCAATTCCTCTACGTCGCACCAGATATCCAAAGATGCATAATCAAATTCATCACGTTTAGATGTATCAAGGACTATTAGGATAGATTGGTTCTCAATTTCTCCAGCAAGCCAACTTGTCCGAGATTTTGAAGTCCTTTTATCCAAAACGACTCCGAGGCGCAGAGCTTTGAGAATCTCGGCTAAAGCATCCTCATAGTTGCATCCAATGGGAACGTAATTCAAAAGTAAGTGGTGTTGGAGTTCAACTTGTGTATGCTGAAATTCTTTGGATGTCATCTGCATACCTTGAACTGATTCTAGTATTGAATCCCACTCCTGTCTTGCCTGAAGGTGTTGATACCCAGAGAATTAGCATACTACCTTGATTAATCAAACCTTCGAATCTTGCCTGGTAGGGTTATAATTGAGAAACCTCGATATATTGCCGCAGGATTTTCCGCCACCTATCCCGAACAACCACTGGAGTTTTGGCAATGAATCAACTGTCGACCGTAAAAAATTCTTATCATTCTGTTTAGGTATTGATTTCATGCCTGCGTGTCCCACCACCATTTGGTGAAATGGATGAGCGATCTACCAGTTCTGAGCATTGACTTTGAACATGACTCAGTTGAAACCTTACTAGATCAAGTCCTAACACCTACTGATATCAAGATAATAGAGGCAACTGCTCAGTTTTCAAGAAGAACGGGAAAAGCTCCAACGGCATCAGAAATTTTGAAAGAGTTGGCAAAGAAGAATTGTCTGAAGAAGACACAACTCTACGAACGATTGAATCGTTTGACCAGACTTGGATTTGTTTCTGTGAGAATACTACCGCGACCTCGGAAGTACATCACCAATAGAAACACCATCACTGAAGGTGTTGAAAGATGGATTGAGGAACAGATGACCTCAATCGCAGACCTCTCATCAGAACTTGAATCATTCAGCAGGTTGATCAAACAAACTAAACCAGGAACTATTGTTTCTGCATTAAATGAAAGACTCTCGCTAGACATGGCTTCAAACACAGGGTAGAATACGAAAAGAGGTAGGAGGGGGGAGAAACCCCCACCTTAGAATATGTCTAAACCGTTTTCTGAATCACTAGTACTTTTCAGCATTAATCTCTGAACATATTTTCTCGACATTCTTCAAGTCATCATCGGATGATGACGGATCAAGCAAGATAGCTTCACATTCTATCAGAGCTTCTCCAACCGTCCCTGCAGTGGTTAAGTCTGTGAGGTCAATTTCCGTATCAGCTGTCAATGCATCATTTGCTAGATTCAACCAAACACCATAAACTTCTCCCATTGCTTTACCCAAGTGACCTGAGATAGTATCCACTAATAGAATGGAAAGAGCACTTTCAAGACTTGTCACATCAGTGAACAGCTCGGATGAATAGGAAATCATTGTTACAAGTGACTCAAGATATGCACGATCGTAAGTCGCAGATTTTCCATTCAGAACATAGCTGAACTCTTTCTTCCACCATGAGGATTTGTGCACATCATTCTCCGGTATCTCTGTAACTACTGTGACCATCTGGCTATCTTTGGCTTCGAATGTGTAAATAGCCCATGTATCTGTATAGCTCAGCGTAGCATTCATCCAAAACTCTGTGCCGCTTGGTGCAAGTAGATTGGCCATGAAGAATGTGATTTCAATATCTTCTATGGAGAATCCTTGGATTGAGCCAATCTCAAATACGAAACTATCTCCATCTATTGTCACTGGAATAGAGCTACTCACGAACTCCAAGTATTCACTAAATATGAGATACACCTGGACATTTTCAGCAGTACCGGGGTCAATATTGAGCCAACTAAGTTGACATTGTAAATAATCACCAGGGACTACATAGAGCGAATCAGTTGCCACAACAGTTAGTACATCAGGTAGAGCTTCTGAATCTACCTCTACACTTGACTCAACAAAGAGGATGTTATCAATAGAATGAGTATTGTAGGTTTCAAAGGCAAACCATGATGAATCATCGAAGGTTGTGTCTTGTGCTTGTATGACAAGAACATTATTGACATAGACCTCAAACTCACCGTTCGAACTACGTGTGACCGATATACTCCACCATCCATCTAAGCCTCCTAAGGGAGTAAATTTACCAAGAACTATTTGCTGTCGATTAAGATCCCTCATCAACTGTATTGAACTAGTATACATTGAAATCTGGATGAAATACCCTTCACGAGGATTGTAGTAGTCAGATGCCACCAACTCATTTGACATAAGCCAGACATTGAAACCATCAGTTCCCATGTAGTTCACATCGAAACTCCATGTACCACATGTCATTATTGAATCAATGTAAGCCCAATTCCAGCTACTTGTTTCACACATCATCTATCCAGCAGTTGCAACGAAGCTTCCTCTGGTGACAGTCCATTCAGATATATCGTTGTCATCAAAGTCATTGTTCCGTATCTCAGTAAATGATTCAGAATATCTGACAAGATACTTGTGAATGTCACCAGATGTGATTGGATTGTCGACATAGCTTTCATCATACACAACCAACCCGTTACTCGTAGCAATTACATGGAGTGCATAGTCAGGTGCATCAAGATGTGTTGCAGTGATATAATACATCTCTGTTGTCGGATTCAAGAGAAGGAGTTCTACTTGTGTGCCATCATCTGTGAAGTAAGCCATAGGTAGACCATATGTATCATAGTAGTCATTCCAACTTCTGTTCAACGTAGCGCCCCAATCATCAACCAATTCCACTTCAGCACGTGTAGCAGTAAGTTTGAGGTAGTCATAGAGATGGGCCCATCCAACAACGCTGTATGTGCCAATATTGCCAAGACTATCAGATGCGACAACGTCTATAGTGAATTCTCCAATCAAGTAATCCGGTGTAGTCCAGATAGTATCGAATTCACCCGAACCAATATTGGTCATAGAAATTTGGAGGTAGTATCCTTCAGTTGAATGAATGACTAATTCTACACTTGATATGGGATTATCATCTGTAATAGTCACGGTGACTGCTAGCTCCCATCCAGGAATTCCGTTGTAGAAGGTTTGGTCAAAGTTAATGAGTTCAGGTGGACTATTATCAACGTAGAACCTACTTTGAAGCATTTGTTCATTTTCAAATATATCATAAGCTTTGACTGTGAGGATGTGTTCTCCATCTGTCAATAGAGTTGTGTCAAAACTAAAGAGATAGGATGTCTCATAGTCAGTCGTAACAAGCTCCCAGTCTATATAGAATTCCACTCTATGAATTGGACTGAAATCTGTGACCAAAGCTGTGATGTCAATTATTCCAGAAAATACTTCGTCTTCTGCTATACCTTCAATAACGAGATTAGGCGGAGTACTATCTATTACTGTCTGTATGACTGTACTTGATATGTATAGACCAGCCTGATCGTACACGAAGATTGTGAAAGTATAGTCTCCAGGAATAAGTCCATCAACATTGATTGTAATGGTTTCCCCATCCCAGAAATCAGACTCGTATTCCACATCATCAAGATAAACAATGTATGAATACGGATAGGAATCGCTTGGATGCCAGCTAATTGT
>SDNZ01000041.1 GCA_004524565.1 Candidatus Thorarchaeota archaeon | reverse complement strand
GCATTACCAATTGAAATTGCAGCTGCAATACCCACACGCCTGTTAGCGAATTCTTCCAAACGTTCAATCAACCAACCCCCACTCTGTGAAATGATTGCTGCATGGCCTCTAGTTGAACGTGCTACCCGCTCTGAAGGAAGGAAGAATGTATCTAAAGTGCCTGGAACGAATACTCCTATGCAATTCGGGCCAACCATGGAAATCTTGTATTTATTCGCAATCTCGACAATCTCTGTCTGAAGACTTACTCCACTATCCCCAACTTCACTGAATCCCCCTGAAACAACAACTACTGCTTTGATTCCTTTTACTCCGCACTGTTCCAATACATCTGGAACATACTTTGCGGGTACTGAAATAACTACAAGCTCGATATCATCTGGCGCTTCTTTAATTGATTTGAATACATCAATACCTTCCACCTTTCCTCCTTTCGGATTGATAGGGTAGGTTGGCAGTGCATTTTCGAAAGCTAGTTTTCTGAAAATAACATTCCCAGGTGAAAATGGATTAGAAGTTGATACTCCAACGACAGCTGTCACCTTGGGCTTTAGCATAGTCTTTAGACCTGACATCACTTTCCCTCGTGTATAATTGAGTCGGAATTGTCATTATCCCTTATATGAACTGTGCCTATGAAATCTACATAATAAGTGGTCATGGTATCTATGGCTTCATTTGGGCAAGTATCTCTCTGGGTCTCGGTTCAGCAAGCATTGCATGTTGAAGTTTACAGAGCATCTTTGTAATTTCCGCATAAATGACCTGTCGTGGTTCATCGCTTGCTTCTTCTGCGCTATGAAGAGCCTCCTCGCACTGTTGATTCAGTCTCTTGATGAGTCTCTTCTCAAGCTCCGGCCCACCCCAATTGAAACCGTCAAAGGCTGTTTGAGCTTCAAGGATTTTATCTTTTAGATTTACATCCTGCTTTTTGAGTAATCCCTCAAGACCTTGGAAGTATTTGCTGACAGCTCGCTCAATACGTTCCTGTTCTGATCCATTGAGGTAACTTTCCTGTTGGCGACTTTTCAATAAATCTTGAAGGAGTCTTGCCCCAGGAGCTTCTGTTAGTAGTCCTTTTGTAGTTGCAACAATTATTCGTGCTGGTAATTCGATAACGTCTCCGAGATATGGTGACTCTGACTTGTAGCGATGAAGTTCACGTAGTACTTCTAACCACCAGGTGGGTAGCAATACATGACAACGTGCTGAATATTGTTGAATCTGTCTCTGTGTTTGTCCAATCAATCCGAATTGGTCATCTTCTACGTCAACTTTTCTATATGCTTCTAGGGTCTTTGTTTCAGTTTCTCCAACCAGTGGAACTATATCTGCGTCACCAGCAGTGCTGGTAGGTGATCCCGTTACGGATTTGGCTGTGGCAGTTGTCCTTGGAACACCTTTTGATCCATCAAGAAATGAGAGAATCTCTTGTGCTGGATTCTTCTCAGCTTGTTTTGCTTTATCAGAAAGCTTAGGGAGAAGACTTTCTACTTGAGACAATCGCTTGACAATGAGACTCAGAATATTCTGCGTTGATGGAGGAACTCCTTTCATTGTGGTTGCTTCTTCCATCCACTTTCGTGTTCTCAATAATCCCTGAGTGAGAGAGTCAACCCTATCCGGGTCAATATTTCCTTCTACTTGTGAACTTAGGAGAAAGTGAATTAGCGTTGAATTTAGAGTTACTATCAACAATAATCTGTCAATCAGGTCTTCGAAATGAAAGGATGAGTCTTCAGACAACCTGCAACC
Source organism: Candidatus Thorarchaeota archaeon (assembly GCA_004524565.1). GTDB lineage: Archaea > Asgardarchaeota > Thorarchaeia > Thorarchaeales > Thorarchaeaceae > SMTZ1-45. Next base: position 18,942 of record SDNZ01000041.1, on the reverse strand, counting down.
ACCTATTCCATTGTTTCACCCGGGGTCATGTAATAACTGAACAATTCACGGAAGTCATTGATTGCATCAACAAGTTCTTTCCTTGAGGTTCCTTTTGATCTCATGAACCAACCCTGCTTCAGCGGTGATGCACCACTATGTAGGTTCACAAGTTGAGTTGCCTCATTGATGATTGTGACCAGCTCGGGTATCTTTGGTAATCCCAAGAGTAGGAGTAAGTCTGTTCTTGCATCAGGAATGTGGTATTGCACATAGCATGGTGTGATCGCCGCTCCTGGAGCAATGAACTTGTCGAGTGCCTCCTTCACGTGCATACCGTATTCTGCCTTAGCAATATTCGTGGGACCTGACATGACGTAATAGACACTCTCTGCATTCGGTTCATCACCTACATCAGCATAGCTACATTCCTTGACTGCGTAATCAATCATGGCTCTTAACTGACGTGGCATACTACCCGCATCAGGAATCAGTCCGATGTCTGAGTAGAGGGCTGGAACCACGACAGGATCTAATTTTCGTGAGTAGTCTGCAAGATCCGTTGTTGGAAAGACATCTTTGTGACTCTCCCAAACACCTGGCGATAGCATTGCTTCGACTACATCAAGTGCCATTGGATTAACAAGCTCGACGAAGGCTTGCTCAGTCCGAGATTCAGCAGCTCCACCCTCATCTATTGTAGAGGGGACCATCTTCTCAATTGAATCAATGTCTGCAATGTCCACATCGAGTTCTCTGCGAAGGTAATCAACTGATTCACCTTTTCTCCATTGCAGGATTCTCTTCAGCATAGTTCTGTTTGAGAGTAGTATTGTAAGGTCTGCACCACGCTCTTGAAGTTGAGCACGAAGCAGTTTGGAGACCGCCCAAATTGAATTCAAGGCTTCGCTGCTTTGTCCCTCAAAAGGGAGTATACCCACAACATAGACGAAGATTCGTCGACCTTCTTCTTCTTGGAATCTCTGTTTGAGTAGCTCAATGAGAGCTGGGGTTCCACCACATCCTGTGCCCCCTCCGAGTGAGGTGAAAATACAGAATCCTGAAACTCCTTCAAAACCAAGGTTTGTGAGCTGGTCGAAGATAATATCTTTCGATTCCATGACCGCATTATATCCATCTAACATCCTTCCACCAACGCCGATTTCAGATGCACCATAGAGGAGTGTATTCTCCTTTGGGATACCATACTTCTGTCGGACTTTGGTAAGGTCCGCACGGTCAGTATTGATCAGGAGATAACCACGCACTCTTGATGGAAGTTTATTATCACGACTGGTTTGGAGGTATGAACCAACAATATTGCTACCACATTCACCGATGCCTATAGCAAAGACTTCTGCTGCTTTAGTTGTTTCATCACCATCTACACTGCTGGATTTGCCTCTTAACATGGACTATTACTCCTTACTTTTTCTTATCGACCAAAGCTTGAGCAGTTTCTTTGATTGCCCAACTGAGATAGGAACTAATGTCTTCCCTCGAATAGGTCTCTCTTATTTTCCTTGTTGCATCATCAAGGAATTTGTCTCTTTCTTCAGCTTTTGCACCTGCACTGAATCCGGTCATGAACATTCTCAGAGATTTATGCCAATCATCCATGGCTATGGCTTGATCGAGCCATTTCTTTCTTAAATCTTCAAGTTCATGGAAGCATGCTATTGCTTCATCAAGTCCATTTGAATCTGCCAAAGTAGACTCAAGTTCCTTCATCTTGTTGGTGTTAAACACGATCTTGCTGAATTCATCAGGATATTTCTCAACAACTCTTTCAATAGTTGAGATGTACTGACTCTTTTCCTTGAGTTCTGTGTCATACTTCTGTGCGCTGATGTTAGCGATATTCTTGATAACTGTGAGCATCTCTTCTTGGATATTTGCTAGAGTCAAACATACATCTAATGCCTCATTAACATGTGGTGAATCATTTTCCAGTTTTGCTGGAACTTGATTGATGAGTGTTTTGAGTCGTTCGACAAACTCCGACATTCCTTGATTTTCGAATAGTGATACTGCATTCTTGATTTGCTCATAGGCTTCATCCACACGTTCTCTTATCTTCTTGTGAACTGCTGGGGATGTTGTCAAGTTCATCAGTTTGTCAAAGTAGTCTGCCGCATCTTCAAGCTCTTGTGGTGGCTTGGATTTCATGCCTTCGAGCATCTTCAGCTCTTTGCCAACCGCGACTCCAATGCTCTGAGCTTTCTCAAGAGAAGTCTTTAGAGCATCAACCTCAGTATCTAGTTGAACTATGACCTTGGATGAGATTTTCTTTTCGTAAATCTCAATCATCTTTCTTGCAATGGCTGGTAATCCAAATACATTATCAGCAGCAACTCCAACGCTATTTAGTTCACTGATTGCTTCTTGAACTTCTGTTGGAATCTGTACACCCGCTCCCATTAGTTTAGCAGCGGCTAATCGAATCTTGACACCTAATCGATATCGAAGATTTTCTAGCGAGTCATTTGCCTTTGCTAACATGGTCTCCTTAATAGAACGCATCTCGGATTTGATTTCAGAGAAGTCATCCATTTGCTTAATTCTGTTTGATCCTTCGTCGAGATCAACAATGATTGGCATGAAGATTTCAGCGTAGGCTGGTTTGATTGTCTGTAAGTCCTGAACGATTGCATCAATTTCTTGTTGACAGGCATCTCTGAAGGTAGCAACACCACTCTCAACAGCAGTTCGTAAGTTGGCTAGTGATTCAAGGAGGAATGTTATCCCACCTTCGAGCTCTTCAACCTTTGGGGCTTTCTTGCTTAACTGCGCATAATCCAAGACTCTATCAGCAGATGTTGCAAGTTCGTTGAAACGACTGAGGTAGGAGCGAATGCTGTCTGTGATAGCCCTCTTGTAATCTTCATTCATTCCAGAAGCTTTCAGGTATATACGAACCATCTCAGATACTTCTGAATCCTTGAGGGACTTCTTTGAATCTGCGATAAATTGACGAACTCCAACCACATCTTTGATTCCTGTATCTTCTGGGACATCCGTGGCCTTCTCAACGTCGTCAAGTAGTTCCATCACTTGCTCACGTAGAGCTATCCTAACTTGACCTTCCCACTCAACCATACGTTGGTAGCTTGATAGTAAACCTGCGACACCTTCTCCTTCAACACTTACAGTTGGTGGAGTCGGGATAACTTCTGCAGAGGTTGGAATACCACCATCGACTATTTTCTGAGTGACTTCATGTTTGATGTTGATGATTTTATCTCGCAGCATATTTGCAAGTTTGAGTTTGGAGGTGTGTAGTTGATTTTCAAGACTTACAAGATCTGTCAGAGTGTTAGCTTTTCCTGCATCTCTCTGAAGAATCCTAAGTTGCTGTGAGAATTCCATGGGTAGTTCAAGTCCCAATCTTGATGCTGTATCAACTGATGCCTGAAGGGATCCTGCATCACTAACTAGAGAGGTTCCAAGTAATCTACTAACCTCATCTTTTCGGCCATCAAGATAGGTCTTATCCTCGACTAGTTTATCATTAAGTAAAATCAGATCACGCATTGACATATCAGAAACATCATCATTTGCTACAGTAGTTGAGACCTCACCTTTGTCAATAGTGATGTGTCTCTCATATGTTTCAAGAGTAGCCTTGTTCTCATCAAGTGTGGATTTCACTTGACGGCCTACATCTCCGTAAATAACTGCGTGCACATTTGCGAATGCTTTGGCGAATTCGAGTAACTTCTCAAAGTCCTTCAAATCACCTGCTCCAACTCCAGGAAAGCTGATTGCCATGATTGACTTTGTTTCAGCTGGTTTAATTTCTTGAAGTTTAGGTGCAATCGCAACTATATCCTTCTGTTCTTTTCTGAAGTGTTCAGCAAAGTCTCTTGTTGCTCTCATGAAAGCATCTTCAAGTTCACTAGCTGATTTCTCAACTTCTTTCTTTATCTTCCCTTTTTTCGTGAAACCTGCTGTTGTGAATTCGTTCTCAAACTTGGTCAGATTCGCAAAAATATCGTATAAATGTCGAACCTGACGATTTGACTGTTCCTCCATTGCAGGGTTAACTGAAACAAGTATTCCTTTCAATTCGGCGAATTTGTCGAGTTCTCGCCTCCATCCGTGTGAATCCAAGGTGCCTACCTCCATCTAGTGCGGCTTTTTTTTCTGAGGATATCTTATTTGCTTTCTGTGTATCGCCCCTTTTCAACGATTGTGTCATGTATTCTCCCGTTTCTAGTCCGATTAATCGCTAGTTTCAGCGTTTTTTTACAGAAGGAAACTAACATAAGTAGTCCGAAGTTTAGTTATTAGACAAGCTACTCTAAAAGGGGATGATTATGGACCATACATTAACGGGAGGAAGTGACTCAAATATTGTCAGTCATGAATCCATATCCCTTCTTGAAGTAGATGCGATAGACATTGACTATGATGATAAGTATCTCTATGCCGCATGCACAGATCAGCATATTCGTGTATTTGATAAAAATACTTGGCAACTTGTTGTAGAACTAAATACATCTGACTCAGACCCGCTTGCAGTTGATGTCGATGCAGAACAAGTCTATGCAACCTGTGAGAAACGAGTGTATGTCTGGAAGAAGGGAACTTGGGGAATGATAGGATGGTTTGAATTAAGCTACCAAGCTATCACTTCATTACTTAGAGGTGATTTCTTCTTCATCGGTGCAAAAGAAGGTCGTCTGGTTTCTATTCAAAAAGAATCCCACGAAACGTCGAGTTGGCAGCTACATAAATCTGATTTGACTAGTATCTGGTCAGATGATCGGATAATTTGTACCAGCACAAAGAAGGAAGAACCACGAGTATGGTTGAAAGAATCTGAAAGCGCTCCTTCTGAATTAGCCCGCCTTGACAAAAAGGGAAAGGGTGGTATAGTAACTGGGAACATTGAATTTGTTTTTGTTGGATCTCCATCAGGTGAGGTTGCGGTTTATGAGAGGACTGAATGGAACCTCAGGGAAACCCTCGAACCAAAACACTCGAGTATGGTTTCCTCTATGTGGGCCAGCAATCACTACCTGATAGTTGCTCACTCCTCAGGTACCCTTGACATCTGGGATACAAAACGAGGTGATGAGGTTGGGAGTATCGAACTTAATGGAAATAAGATTGCTTATGTCACTGCAGACCATGATATGTTGTATGTAGCAACAAGTGGTGGAATCTTCATCTTACAATTAAAGGCATCAGGAAGACCTTTAGATGTATGCAGTGAAGGTCCTGTGATTTGGCAAGAAAGCCTCCTAAAGACCTCTCCATATGATGTCTTAGAAGACTCACTGAAATTAGAACGAAGTGGTGATAAGAAGTACCAAGATGGTCTCTACCATGAGGCGGTAGTTGAATATGAGAATGCAATGCAGCTCCTGATCGATAACACTCATGCTCTCCAAGAAGTACCCGAAGAACGGCAGCAGCTTACAGATGAACTGGACACACGATTAGGTAAAGCTCTATTGAAGGCAAAAATCCAGGAAGTTCAGGGATTGTGCCATGGTATCTTGCAACTCTCTGAAGAACTGGAAGTACGCAAACGAACGGATAGAAATCCTGATGAAGTGGATCGTTTATGGGCTTCTGCAGGTCGTGTGATAAAAGAGAGTCGAGTATTAGCAGACGCTCAATCCAATGATATGCTAAGTTTTCAGTTGACTCATGAAATTGATACACTAGATACGATATTGACAGAGGCAATGACACGCTATGATACTTTTCGAGAAACTATCAATCAAGCTATTGCACTCACTCGACAGATATCAAATGAATGGCATTGGATGGAAAGAAAACGAACCAGTCTAGTTGAGAGAAAAGAATTCTTGGAATCCTCAATTAAACGAATATCTGATGCACTTGAAGAAGCTGAACCTGAAGGTGAAGTAAGAACAATTCTAGCTAATGCCTTGGATGAATACAAGAAACTCTTCGAACAGATTGATTGGATTATCTCATCCTCTGAACCAGAGCATGTCTTTTCTAATCGCGATGAAGCTTCGGAAACAATAGAAACTCTTCTTCTTATATTCCCCAAGAGGCGAGAGGCTCTTGAAGGAATTGCAAATCCCCGAGATCATGAGAAAGAGCGACTTCGTCTTATTTCTGCAATACAACAAGCACTAGAGTCTGCTACTAGTTTCAAACTTACCAAAGCAATCAAAGCTCTTGAAAATGAGCTATCCCTTCTTGAACCAGAAAAAGAGTGACATCATTTTGTTTCTAACTGGCAGAGCTCTCTATCATTGAACTATAATTAACATCCTCTAAATCATCTTGGACTAAATCCCACCAATCTTCTGCTAACTCTTTCAATGATGGGTCTATGGAGAATGCTACTTCAGCAGATTCTACCGCTGATTCTAAATCGTCAAATAACAGGTAGCACACTGCAAGATTGTACCATGTCACTGCGGAATTTGGATTCAAGTCGATTGTTCGTTCCAAAACATCGATTGCTTCTTCCCAACGCTCTTCAGTGACAAGAACCATTCCAAGAAGTTCCCATCCGTAAACCCTTCGGGGATTGATTCTCAAGCTTTCCTGTAACGCTTCAATGCCTTCTTCTGTTTCATTGAGAAGTAGGTGAAGAAATCCTTTGTCTGCCCAACCAGTGTGACATTGTGGTTGAATTCTAACAAGATTGTTTAGTGCTTGGAGAGCCAACTTTGGCTTTCCCAATTCTAAATTGCAAATTGCCATGTTCTCCCAGACTTTCGGGTTGTTCGGATCAACAGAGATTCCTTTTTGAAGAGTGGACATAGCCTCATTATAGCACTTCCTCTCTATCAATGAAGTAGCCTCTCCAATGAGTGCATCTGCATCATTGCTATCTGTCGTTTGTCCAACCACTCTATCTCAATCCTTACCCTACGTTGTCAGAATCAGCTTTTACTCAACTTCGCCCCGCGCAGATGTGAATAAAACCATTACTCTGACTGCACTATACATCAGAACCAGTTTTGGTTTGTAATATATGCATCATTAACGAGGCAATTGTCTGTTTGAAATAATATATAGTTACAGAGTATTAATCCTCCTGAATTTTCTCCAACTAATGTAATGCTTACAACATCTTTTGACCATCTGAAACCATCTGTAAGATTCCCATCTTCATTAATGAAGACTAACTGCAATGGTCCGTTATCGATGATTGGAGCCCCATCCAGCTCATACGCTAGAATCATAGTTGAATTGATAACATCCAAAGGATTCCCACTGGGTGTATAGCCATTGACCACTCCCTCGACAACTGATTTGGGATACTCATTCGCATATCCATCTCCACTTCGAACTATCAAAGTATACTCATCAAGAACATTTGAAAATTGCTGGAGTAAAACACTGATGGCAACACCAGTGAAATTGAAGGGACCAACAATTTCTCCAGATTTCTTTTTGTATCCTCCTTCACCGCTTATAGAAGACAATGTTCTCAGGAACGTTTCATTCACTGCAAGTGTTTCAGTGTAAATGTTTTCCAATAATTCTAATCTTACAACGTTGGAAACCCATTGAGGTCCCGCTGCGGCAGGATTGGGATCCGTAGTAGCATTAGCATCTTCATTTGAATAATAACCATCTTCGGGTAAGAAGGCTAATCTAAATCCATCCTCATAGTCTGGGATAGTTAGTCCTTCGTATTGATATGCTAAAATCATGTCACCCTGAATGTCATGGATAGTCTCATTTGGATACACCTTTGACCTATTAAACGATTGACTATAGCCATCCTCCGCAACTACCCTGAGTGTTTGACTATTATTCATACCACCAATTAAGTCGAGTAGGCTTGCCACTCTTACTCCTGTATAGATACCTATACCTCCCACATTTCCGTATGTGTTTTGATACGAACTGTTCCTTGAAATAGTATCTAGAAGAAGCATTTCTGAAAGAGTCACATTTCGAGACATTTCATTCGGACCTGCAATTGTTACAAAATAATTTGAAGAATCATTCCCCGAAGGTTGTAGTAAAACGAGTCCTATCATTGCTGTGCCTGATAGAACTATAGCAATGATCAAAATTGATAGAAGTCTTGTTTGGCCTGAATCCATTGTAAGCATCGCCATCCGATATGCATGATTGGACCAGTCGGACGTAGATAAAAGCATTGGGATTCTGCATACAAGTAGCTCTTGAAGATAGGTGGTGGCTCAGCTAACATGCACTCATTTCCCGGTGAATCATGCACGCTGTAAGTGCGTTTTCTCACAGCATGCAACTTCATATCACATAATAGGTTTATAATCACCTACAAAATGAGGGAACCTCTTAGAGTTCAGCTATTGCTTCAATCTCTACGCCAACGTCTTTCGGTAGTCGTGCGACTTCCACCGCTGCTCGAGCAGGAGGTGGATCTGAGAACCATTTTGCATACTCTGTATTCATCTCAACAAAATCGTTCATGTCTTTCAAGAAGACAGTAACTTTTGCGATTTTACTCATTGATGAACCCGCAGCCTCAATGACTCCTTTGACATTTGACAGAGACTGTCTTGTCTGTTCGGTGATTGATCCGGTTACCAATTCACCAGTTTCTGGATTTGCTGGAATCTGGCCTGAGCAGAAGACAAATCCATTTGCCTTGATCCCCTGCGAGTAGGGACCAATTGCTTTCGGAGCATTACTAGTCGAAACCTGTTCTGGACTCATATTGCATCGTAAGATTCTGAAACCTACTACACGATTAATGTAGTGGTCTAGTCAATTATCTTCTCTCAGGTGGGGGTGGTACTGCGAATCCCTGTACAATTCTCGTTCCAGTTTCACCTTTAAGTGCGCGACTGATGTTTGGTGGATCCGTTATGATTGCCATCTCTCCCCCATTCTTGATGAACTCGATACATGCTTCAATTTTGGGTAGCATGCTTCCTGGGGTAAAGTGCCCCTCATCGCAATATCGTTTGGCTTGAAGATGATCCATCTTGTCAATAGGTTGTTCATTTTCCTTTCCAAAGTTCAAGTATACTTTCTCAACAGCTGTGGAAATAATTAGGACATCAGCATCTAATCCCGTTGCAAGAAGACTTGAAGCGCGATCCTTATCTATAACTGCTGCTATTCCCTTCAGGTAACCATTCTCATCCGCAACAACAGGTATACCTCCGCCACCAACAGCGTAGACAACTATTCCATTTTCTATGAGGGTTTTAATTGCTGGAAGTTCTACGATTTCTTTTGGTATTGGTGAAGCAACCACTCTCCTCCAACCTCTACCAGAGTCTTCCTTTACAATCCATCCTTCGTCATCAGCTTTCTTCTTTGCATCCTTTTCATTCATAAAAGATCCAATGGGTTTTGCTGGAGTTTCAAAGGCTGGGTCGTCTTTGGATACTCTTACCTGTGTTACCACGGCTGCAACGTGCTTGTCCATATTACGATGATGGAACTCGTTATACATCGCTCGTTCAATCATGTATCCGATGGCACCCTGTGTATCTGCTCCACAGTAGTCTAATGGAACTGGATGGAGTTCGTGCTCAGCCAGTTCGGAACGTCTCAGTATGAATCCGACTTGGGGGCCATTTCCACTTGTAATAACCACGTCCCAACCTTGCTGAATCATATCTGCGATATGCTTGCATGTTTCTGCTGTTGCCGCATATTGGTCTGGCACTGTCTTGTGGTCTTTATCTTTGATGAGGCTGTTTCCTCCAATTGCTACAATTGCCTTCTTAGCCATGATAACCATCTCTGCTTGAGGAACCTCTGATGTCTCATAACTTCCTCTTAAACGAATGGGTGTGTAATTTTGAGTGAACGCTGTTAATACTTATCCTTCACGTAGCCACTCATCAAGGTATGCTGTTTCTAGACCATCCGCATCTTCAAGATCTTTACCAGTCATTGCATCTACAAGTGTCTTTGTCCTAATGAGGATCTTAGGGTTTTTCGCCAATAACTCTTTGATAAATTCAATAGCAGTAGTCATGATTTCTTCTTGCCTAACTAATCTGTCTGCGAGACCTATTCGCATAGATTCCTCTGCTGATACCTTACGACCTGTCATTAGAATATCCTTTGCTCGCGATGGACCAACCAAATGATACAGATTTGATGCTGCACCAGCTCCAGGAAAGATTGACAAATCAATCTCAGGAAGACGAAACATCGCATTCTCCGAGAAGATCCTGAAGTCACATGCAACTGTAACCATTGCACCAAAACCAATTGCATAACCATTAACAGCTGCAACAGTTATACATGAGCGATTTTGTCTAATTGTACGCATTGTACGTTCAAGTAGTTTGAAGAAATCTGTGATCTCTTGTCCCTCTAGTCCAGTCACCATTTCAAGGTCAAATCCTGCAGAGAAGGCTTTGTTCCCTTCGCCTGTGAAAATAATCGCTCGTATTTTTGGGTTGTTCGAAATAGATGATACTTGTTCACTGAAGGATTCTAACATTTCTCTTGTGACTGAGTTGAGTTTTGTTGGTCTAGATATTTTGACGATTGCATATGCATCCTCAACTGTAACAACAATTTCTCCGTTCACTTGTACCACCCTAAGACATCAATTCTAGGTCCTTTGCAATCGGATAAAGCATTCGTTCTTAGCGTTTACAAGCACTACAATTATCTTTGACATGCGCAGAGAATTGTCGATGGATATCACACATTGCTCCATCATCACGAATAACTTTGATTAATCTGTTAATCTCAGAAGTCATGACCTCGAACATGTCTTCATTTGATCCCCTTGTTTCATACTGATTAATCATGTTGTCTGCAGACTTGTTAAGTTCTACAAGGAATCTTTCGGGAATTACAACTTGGTCTCCACGGGACCTTCGTCCTTTCTTCTTGAGCAGATACTGAGTTATTGCTGGTTCTGTTACTCCAAGCATCTTAGCAATCTCTTTTTGTGTAACCTTGTGATCTTTCTTCTTCCCATCTTCTCCAACTCTGGGAACGGTCTTTGTCTTCATGATTTTAGCAAGTTCACGTCGGATTGCTGGAAGGACGTACCAAACCTCGACTTCCTGCGGCATCATCCATGTTCTTCTTTTGATTTGCTTCTTATCTGCTATTGCCAATAATTTCCCTCAGAATTTCGTTCACTATTGTGAATTTATCCTACGGAATTGCCTAATAAGATTGCTGGCGCTGGCACCTTTTTATTCTTCAATAACGAAGAGTCTTAAGTTATGAAAATCTAAAGGATAAAGTGCATCAAGATGGACTCTCTAGTATTGCAATCCATTGCATATGTTATAGAAAACGCAGAATATCTAATCGCTCTTACTGGTGCTGGTATCTCAAAAGAATCCAATGTGCCAACATTCAGGGGCGAAGATGGTCTCTGGCGAAATTATGATGCTATGGAGTTGGCAACACCTGACGCATTTAGACGAAATCCTTCTCTGGTGTGGGAGTGGTATACTTGGCGTCAAGGTCTGATATCTAAATGTAATCCAAATCCTGCTCATCTTACTTTGGCTAAGTGGGAACAAAAGGGATTGCTCAAGTCTCTCATCACACAGAACGTTGATGGGCTTCACATTCGCGCGGGATCAACACTTGTCTATGAAATCCATGGCGACCTTTGGGCATTGAAGTGTGTTTCATGCGAATATCGAGGTCGACTGGATTCTCCAGCTATGGGAATCCCCGTTTGTCCAGAATGTTCAAACAATCTACGACCTGATGTTGTCTGGTTTGGTGAAAGTCTGAATCGTCACACACTCTCCAATGTGTATAATGAATTGGAGCAAGCAGATGTTTGCCTTATAATCGGAACTTCTGCACTAGTTCAACCCGCAGCATCCTTCCCCCTCATTGTAAAGCAGAGGGGCGGTAAGTTAATTGAGATGAATATCGAACGAACACCTCTAACCTCTGCAGTAGACTTTCACATCTCAGGAAAAGCGGGTGAGATATTGCCACAACTAGATTCATTGATTACTTATCCATAGCTAATGTCGAATAGCCTGTCGAGCAATTTCAGCCTGCCTTCTAGCTTCTCGTGCTTCATGAGGTCTACCTAATCGTGTGAAAGCGCTTTCCATTCGTTTTAGCATTGTATGAGTAAGACCTCCAAGATTCAAAAGTTTAAGATACAAACTGATTGCATGTTGTCTATTTCCTTGACGTTCCATGCACATTGCTAGATGGAATAATGCATCTTTGTGATTTGGAGCAATTCTTAGTACTCGAAGCAAGCTTCGTGCAGATGCTTCAATTTGATTAAGATGAAATTCTGAAAGACCCAAGGCCATCCAGAATTCGGCATTATTTTGGTCAATCTTGATTGCATTTCTAAGGGGCTGTATTGCATCCTTCCATTTGTTCAATTTTTGAAGGCAATACCCTAATTGATACCATGCAGCTGAACTTGCTGGCATTAGGTCAACCGCACGTTCCAAGGCTACAACTGCTTCGTCATACTGATGATTACCCATTCTCAAACTACTTAGACTGAGCCATGCCTCTCCTCTACTCGGATCAATATCCAATCCCTTAAGATATGCAACCTCTGCATCCTTGAGGTCTCCTTGCTCTATTTGAGATTCAGCGGCAGTGAACCAAATAGAAGCATCAGAGGGTTGCTGCGATTTTTCAGCAATGACGGGTTGTTTTATAGCATCATCTACCAGGGGTCTTATCTTCCTTGGTTCTCTTGTTCTTGATGTAGATTCCTGTTTCTCCGGTGTGTAATCGATGTAACTTTCTAACTCTTTGGATTCTGTTTCTGCTCTCATTTCATAAATTTTCCCTGTTGTGCCATATGACTTTGGAGTTGTTATTGGGGTTCGTACTTCTTCAGTTGGAGTTTCTTCAACTACAGTGATAACATCATCTAAATTCTGTTTACTTGCTTTCCCTAAGGCTGATAGTAGAGTTCCCCATTCATTACTAGTGATTGATTCAATGACAACTTTGCGTGGATCTTTCCAACTAGATCCTTTTACAATCCCTTTGTAAAATATAATTGACCGCATCTTTGGCCATGTCATCTTCAATCCCTTGCATTGAGATATTGCTTTCTTCCCAGCTTTCTCTGCGTCTGTTTCTCTACCTTCAGCAAGTAGAATGGCACTCAATATCGCCCACGCGATTGGATAGTCATCACGTATATTCAGCGATTTTCTAATAGCAACTTCCGCTTCATTTTGTTTTCCCTGAGCAGCTTTGTCGCAAGCAATGGTGAACCACCGTTCAGCTGCGTTATCCTCTTGTGTCAACTCATCCGGTCTTTTTTGAGAATCCTTACTCCGCTCCTGGTCCACTTTGTCGCACCACTCTTCAACTTATTATTGAACGCGAGGCCTAATTAGATTTACAGTTCTGAGTGGGAACAGATAAATGGGAGCTAGCGGCGCAATTCAGTGAGGTTGAGTTCTGTGAAAGTTCTGGTTACTGGAGCGACTGGTTTCCTCGGTGGGAAAACTATCGAATTGCTTCTTAAAGAAGGCCATGACGTTGTGGCCCTTGTTAGATCCACCAGCAATGTTGAGGGTCTCCCGAAAAACATTGAAGTTCGTGAGGGTGATTTATTTGACGAAGATAGTCTTGAGAAAGCAGCTCAAGATATCGATGCAGTAATCCACTTTGCTGCATATTTTAACTTCTATCCACGCGATGAAGAACTCATGTTCAGGGTGAATATTGAAGGTACGAAGAATCTAATGAATGCGTGTGTAGGAACTCAAGTCAAACGATTCATCTATTGCTCAACCACTGAAACCATGGGTCCAATACGTTTCCCTCCTGGAACAGAAGAGACTGAACTCAGACCCGACTATAGTTACGGTGTGAGTAAAATTCAAGCTGAGAATGCAATTCGCGAAATCTCTAAAGATACAGATTTAGCTCATATCATTATACGTCCAACAGGAGTGATGGGTGAGGGTGATCTATATGTTATGTTTGAAGTTGCTGAACAATTGTACGAAGGAAAGGTGTTTGCTCTACCCTCTGACCTTAGTGCTCAATTCATGTATACACATGTGGATGATATCGTTTCTGGATTTGTTGCAGCTCTCACACCGATGAGTGCACTCAACAACACATTCATTCTATGCCCGGATGAACCTCTGAGTTGGGAAGAATTTGTTGAAGTAATGACAACGAAGCTTGGTGTTAAACCACCACGATTGCGTGTCCCTCGTATATTTGCAAAATTCGGAATGATGCTTTTAAGTCCGGTTAAAAACAGAAAGAAAAATTCATTCTTCTGGCATGGGAAGTCTGTTGATATGATGTACGCTACCAGAGTTTACTCAAATGAGAAGGCAAAGCGTTTACTAGGTTGGACTCCGAAGGTGACCATGGTTGAGGGTTTCCAACGAGCTATTGATTGGTACTTTGAAAACGGTTTTCTGAAAAAGAGGGAATAACCAGTGGACCCGATTCTTGGATTTTTTCTGATTATTCTACCAATTATCTTGGCATTCGTGCTCCTGGTTTATTTGAAGAAAGCCGCTGATATCACGGGTATCATTGTGTGGCTCGTAACAATCATCATAGCAATATTTGCATTCCAAACTGATGTGCCAATTGCATTAACAGCAAGTCTTGCTGGTATCATTAAATCGTTTCCAATCTCATTAATGGTAGCCACATCTATTCTCATGATGTCTTTCATGCAGGAGACTGGAGCACTACAACGGCTTATTGTATTTTTCAAAACTCTCGGAGGCGGGAGTAAACCCATGCAGATTCTCATGATCAGTTTTGGTCTAGGTCTTTTCCTTGTTGGTATTGGAGCTACGCCGGTTTCTATGCTCCCTCCTGTAATGCTAGCTCTTGGCTTCAATCCAATGGTAGCTGTTGCTCTTCCATCAATTGGCTATGATCCTCTTACCACGTTTGCATTGCTTGGCGTTCCCGTGGTAGTCTTTACAGGGGAGTATTCAGCGTGGGGTTCTGTAATCTCTATACAAGAAGCAGGTTCAGTCTTCGCATGGTTCATGCCTGTAGTAAGTCTCGGGATTGCAATCTCTATGCTTTGGATTGCTGGAGGGAGAAAACTTCTTTCCAGCCGCGATGGACTTCTCCTGGCATCTATATGCGGCATTACAGCGGGATTGATAGCAATCGTTTGTAATGTGATATTTCCATTAACGACCCTGACCAATGTTTTTGCTGGAGCTGCAGTTTTACTCGTTCTCTTTTTCTTCAATAAAATTAGAAACAAACCAATTATTGACAGAACGATACTTGATGAGAAGGATCATGAAATTGAAACAAAAATCAGTTTACACCGGGCTAGTATTCCTTGGGTTGTCTTGGTGGTTCTCAGTTTGGCTACGAACCTGATTCCTCAGATATTTCAATTCTTATTCCATGATCTTGCGTTGCCTGTAACAATAGGGGAATTTTCAATACTGGGATTCCAGATACTTTCAGCTGGATATCCTGGTGCTCTATATACAAGAGTACTCTGGCAAGCTTATACGCTTATGTTAATTGCTACAATTGTTTCAATGCCATTTTTAAAAACCAATAGTGATGTACTAAAACGAACTTTCGCTAGTTTCAGGAAACGTGCACCTCGTCCTGTATTAGCAGCAGCAATTTTCTTTGCCATGGCTGAAGTGATGAATTTCAGTGGATGGATCATTGATGTTTCTGATACTTGGCTTAATCCAACAAATCTTGCAAACGGTCTTGATCCTACCAACAATATGATTTTTCTACTTGCAGGTTTAACCGCAGGGATTGGAATTCTATACCCAATCCTAGCTCCCTTTATGGGCCTTTTAGCCGGGTTCATTTCTGGTTCCGAAACTTCTGCTATAGCTATGTTCACGAAATACCATGTTGAAGCAAGTACAGCGGTCGGTGCCAATTCAATAGTCGTGGCTGCATCAAATGGGATTGGTGGAGGTCTAGCTAGCGTGCTAAGTCCTGCTAAGATACAAAATGCGGCAGCTGTAATCGATAAGATTGGAATTGAAGGACAAGTAATCCGGTATGGCGCAGTCGTAGCACTTCTTATGACTTGGGTAACTGCAATAATGACAATGTTTCAAGCTTTTGTTCTCTCTCCACTGATACTCGTTATTGTTGGAGTAATGATTGCAGTACCTGTGGTGATTGGACTGATTCTATTCTTCAGAGGAAAAGCTGCATAATTATGAATGCAGTTCATCGATCTTTGCTGCAACGATGAAGTCATTATCAAATAAGCCATTGATTGCATGAGTCCAAGCGGTGATTGTCACTTCATTCCAGTGTATGAAGATATCTGGGTGATGATTCTCTTGCTCTGCAATCTCTGCCACTTTGTTTACGAACTCCATTGATTTACTGAAATCTTTGAACTTGTATGTCTTAGTTATTTTATCTACAGAATTTTCCACTTTCTTCCAACCCGGGATAACATCAAGCATAAGCTTCACTTTCTGAGCTTCCAAAGGTGGAATGCCTCCCCTACAAGGAACACAAGTTAGTGATGCAAGCTCTTTTCTTGTTTTCATTGACACTTCGATTCACAAATTACCTACCACATCAATCAAGATAACTATAGCTAAGTTGGCACTTTGCTAAATAGGGTTTTCACGCGATTTCGACAATATTAAATGGAACAAACCTAGTCATAATTTTAGAGTAGCTATAATCTACTACTCAATTGTAGCAATTTGTAAACCGACGTGCTAAACCGATGTCAGAGTCCAATCTTACCTACTGGAGAGGTACAAGCTTCTACATCAACCCGACTTCTCGCTGTACCAATAATTGTCTCTTTTGTGTTAGAAATTTTTCAGATGGTGTATTTGGATTCAATCTGCAGTTATCTATAGATCCCACTCCAGAGCAACTTGTTGATGAAATCGAGAAGACTTGGAATGACCGATTTGATGATGTGGCAATCGTAGGATTCGGAGAACCTACAATCAACATTGAAGGCACACTTGCATCAATTCAGAAAATCAAAAATTTATCATCTATTAATGTTCGAATGAATACTAATGGACAAGCGCTTCTTATTCATCCAGAAAGGAACATTCCATCAGAGCTAGCAGAGGCAGGTCTTGATAGGATTCAGATCTCCCTCAATGCACCTGATCCCGATACCTACTTCAGATTGTGTCAACCCAGTTTTGGTAGAATGGCATTTGATTCAATACTTGAGTTTGCGGAAAAATGCAAACCCCTGATGCGAGTCGAGCTCTCAGCTGTTAATATTCCCGGTGTGGATATGGATGCGTGCAGAAGTATTGCAGACCGATTAGGTGTTGAATTTCGAGAACGTGTCTTTAAAGGCACTGAAGGGTCACTGGAAGGCATTTTGCGTACTCTAAGATCCTGATTTTTTTTCTTCACTAGATTAAGTGAACAACTATATCTATCCGCTGTGACTCTCTATTAGACATGGCTCTCAGGAAGATAATTGATGGAATATTCGTATGCGACGATGGCTCTAATGGAGGAAATCATGGAGCCATTGTTCTTGAAGATGAAGTCATCATGATTGATTCAGGTATGATTCACCCGAAGAGTGCTGAAACCAAGAAGTTTCTTGAATCTGAAACTGGATTACCTATTCGCAAATTAATTTTCACACATTCACATGGTGATCACGTTTTTGGTGCTCAAGCTTTTGAACCTGTGAATCTTATCTGCTCAGAACCTATGCTTAGAAGATGTGAGAAAAACCTGAAGGAAGACTGGGAACCTGAAACTCTTCGAAAACGATATGATGAAGTGAAGGATGATAGACCCGACCTCTGGGAGGCTGTTCAAAGTTTGGTGATTAGACTCCCTGATATCGTCTTTAACGATATAATTAGCTTTGGAACCAATAATGAAATTACGGTGAAACTTTTCGGAGGACATACCGCTGGTTCCTCGGTAGTAATTTCTCATCCCCACAATAGTGTATTTGTTGGAGACCTAATCTTCAACGAACAATTCCCTTATGCTGGAGACCCTACTTGCGATCCTGATAGATGGATTTTGGCTCTTGAAGAAATCCATTCAGGTGAGTACGATATCATTATTCCTGGACATGGCCATGTTTGCGGACTGAGCGAATTAGCTGTTTATATTGAAGCTTTGTCTGAGCTCCGCGAGAACGTCAAGGCGGCTTTGAAGACCGGGCTCTCTGTGGAATCATTCATCCAACGGGAAATGGTTCCTGACTCGATTACTGCTGGTTTTGAGAGATTTGGGGAGGTCTCTTTGAGACATTGGTTCAGTTTCTATGGATAGGGGTTGAGTATGAAGATATGGGAACCTGTTTTAATTGGAGACCTGAGGTTAGAGAATCGGCTCATCATGTTAGCAACCCACCTTGGTTATTGCGGAGAAGATGGAAAAGTAACTGACAAACTCGTAAGATTCTATGAAGAACGTGCAAGATACCGTCCTGCCTTGATTGTCGTTGGAGGGTGTTATACTGAGCACTTGGGAAAGAGCAGCCCAACTATGATAGGTATTTCTCGGGATGAACATATCGAAGGTCTCAAGCTACTCGTTGACTCGATTCACTCATTCTCTTTGCCAGTTGCAGCACAACTATATCATGCAGGCCGATATGCTCACTCCCTTGTTCTGGAACAGCAGGCTGTATCTGCATCAGCAGTAAAATGCCGTCTTACACGAGAGACTCCGCGTGCGCTTTCATTGGATGAGATTCAGGAGACTATCACCAACTTCAGCATAGCAGCACAGCGAGCCAAGAAAGCAGGTTTTGACGCGGTTGAGATTCTTGGGTCCGCAGGATATATCATAAATCAATTTCTGGCAAAGGCAACCAATCAAAGGACTGATGAGTATGGTGGAGATTTTGAATCACGCTCTAGATTTCCACTTGAGGTGGTCTCTTCAGTACGAAAAGCAGTCGGTCCAAAATTTCCAATCCTCTATAGAATGAGTGGCGAAGATTTTGTACCTGATGGATTGACTCTAGCTGATAATCAACAACTTGCTCCTCGATTGGTTGAAGCAGGAGTGAATTGTTTGGATGTCACAGGAGGATGGCATGAGACCCGTGTCCCACAAATCACAATG
>SDNZ01000187.1 GCA_004524565.1 Candidatus Thorarchaeota archaeon | reverse complement strand
TAACATCTCATTCAATGCTTTGATCCCAGTACTACATCTATCAGTCTGTTTCAATGATCTCACCTTCCATCGTGATAGTTGGATGCTTGAGCAAATGCCACCTGTGCCTGAACTTTCCCTTGTTCGACTCTCTTGTGACGTCCACATAGACAGTGGAGATATACTTCAACGTAGCAAGACCTCGGTCAGTATGAACTCCTTTTGCTGCAAAAGCCAAAAATCGAACCTTAGAGAAGGCCTTCGCAACGATACGCAAACATCGACTGATTGCATCATCTGTAACACCTTGGGCTACCATATCAGAAGGAGACCACCATATCCACCAATCTGCTTTGATTGACTCGGCTAACTTCCCGAGACGATTGAGAACTCCCTCTACATCAGCTGGATTCTCTAGAACGTTTTCACTTTGTTGATCACTCACCCGCTGGCGCAGTGTAGTTCGAGCAGTGGGTTCATTTCTTGTAGCATCAATGAGAGTTGTATTTTTCATATCATCATCTATTAGTTTGGAGTGGATTATGGCTTGCGATTCTTCCCCGATATTATCACGTATTTGCTTTAGCACAACATACTCTGCTTCAATTGGAAAACTAATCACACTTAGCCCTCTTGTTCCAAACCATTTGGTCAATGGGATTGTAGTAATATTTAATCCCTCCTCCCTGTTTCTGTAGAACTAGCTGATTCGGAATTATCGATCGTTGAAGATTGATGATACATAGGGATACCATGAGCCTGATCAAGAAGATGGGCTGTGACAGCATCTCTTGCCATATTTTGTTTACGATAGATGGTAGTCTTCAATGCTTCAATATCTGTTGTCATTGTAATGCAGTTTACGTGTAACTCGTTCTGAATTCTTTGCACATAGACTGTTAGAGGTGCATGTCCAATGCTAGTCTTGAGAAAATCTACGAGTCCCGCGATTGTGGACTCCAACTCGGTCTGAAACTGGTATAGTTTCGAATCAATGAGTACTTGGACAAGATACGGACTCCCAAATAATGAAGGAATGACCTCAGGAGTATATCCCAGCACAAGACCATCCTCTTCTAATTTCCTGATACGATACAGAGCTGTAGATTTGGGAATATCCAATGCACGACCTAGTCCTGCTGGATGACTTCTCACGTTGTTTCGGAGAGTGAGAAGTGTAGATGTCCAATCGCCAATTATCTTCTTATGTCGACTCAATATGAACCCTCATTATTGTCCATTGTTCAATTCCATATAAACTCAGTTGTCCATTGTTCAATTAGAACTGTCCATTGTACCAAATCATCTGGGCTAATGATTAAGTAAACTAAAGGCAAGTTATTCCTTGTGATGAAAAATGCCATTTGATATCGTGAAATTCCTTCTGGCTCCTGCTGAAATCCTAACGCAAGGAATGGTGGGACTCATCTTGGGTCTCGGAATTAATGCAATGCAGATCTGGTTGATGTATGAGGTGATTGTTCTTGTTCCTCCACGGGCAAAGAACCTGGTCGATGCCATTGACATGGAACTCAGTCAGACTCAGTATTTTAGCGGACTGAAGTACAGAATATACTCTGCTATTCTCCAGGTCTTTCTACCTCTACTGTTGATCTGTGTGTGCTATCTATCGTTCTGTCTGTTCACTGGTGTTGTTACAGACCTATTCTAAGACACATGAGGTGACGACCTAAGATGCGTATTACTGCCCATCATTCCTTGTTTTCTTTTTTGATACTATGTACCTTCTCAATGGTTCTTCTTACAGGTAATAGTATGGTATGTACTGCCCAAGAGCAGGATGATACCAATCCTTACATAATCTTCGCCAAACCTGGACAACTCTATGAATTGGAGCTGGAGCAACTTGATAACAGCACCAGCTATACTATCATCTTCAGTTTCAACCACGACTCTGAGATCAGAGATAGATTGATGGTTGAAGAACCGTTCAGTAGCCAGTATGACTCATTTAGTGGTACATACTGTGTAAAAACTGGTTCACTATCATTATGCCATATCAGGTATGCAGGACTTGAGACTATACTCCTTGGTGAGGAACATGCCAAGCTTAAGGTGTCCAGTCCAGATTACTATGTTCGTCTTGTAGGCGTTCATGCCAATGTATCATCGATGGATTTTGAAGTTCCAAAGTCTTTCGGAATAATTCTTGCTCTCTGTAGTCTTTTACCCTTCTTTCTTCTTATTCCTGATGCACTATCGGACTTACAGGCTCATCTGGAACTGGATGCATCATCCAAAGGGGTGTATGGACGGATACTTGTTGTATTGCTTCCGATATTGACCATTGGTCTGACTTTCTGGCTTCTTGAGAGCTTGAGCTTGTTTGAGGGATGAAAATGGAAGATAGTAGCGATGATACCCATTGTGTTTCGCGGATTAAAAGTCTTGAACACTGCTATGCGAACAAGACTGCACTCTATTACAAGCAAATGGACCCAAGGGAAACACACTGGGATAGATCAAATGCATCCTTCAAGGGATGGATAAACCAGGTCTTTGGAGGTCTTGATTTTCCATTCAAGTCTATTGCCCTATTCGCAGGGAGTTGGTTGATTCTTGAGCGTGGTTGGCCCCTCTTGGTTATTTATGGAACCATATCTGCTGGTACAGTCTGGAATATTCCAACAGCAATTCCGTGCCTGTTCATCACTGTATACATCATTATAATGATCAGCGGCATGAATATGATTCGAAGCATAATTACTCAGCTCGGAAGCAACCGCGATAACCTGGTAAAAGCACTCTTTCGAGGTTACTTCTGGAGCTTATTATCTGTTGGGCTCATTCTTCTTGTCCATGAATATTTTCACACAATAATGCCGCAGCTCTTTATTCTGCCTATATTTTACATCATACCCATCGAGGTTCTGGGAACAACAACACCGATTCCAATACCAATTGGATACAGTGGATTGTACATGGACCTCTCTGTTACAATACTCCTCTATACGATTGGAGTGACTGGTAGTAGTATTGGTGGTATTGAGATACTACGTCATCTCATGGATAATTCGCGACAACACGGTACATACGGTGCAATCTTTGGTGTATTGCTTCTAGCTGTGTTTCCTGTGGTGAATATCTGCTTCTCGCTTGTGTTTCTAACAACCGTGCTTGACCTTTTTGGGAGGTGTCTATCTATTGTCGTTTGATCCAATATCCTTACTGTCTTTGATAATTCCTATCTTGATTGCCTTTGGGGTCAGTATATTGACTATGACCATGACTCATCTTGGTCTATCTTCCAGTGGTAATCGTTTTGCCACGGAGATCACCTGCTTCATAGGAATCGCTGTGTTCTATGGAGCGGAATTACTCCTTGGTATAGAATCGTTAGAACTGACACTGCTTATGCTTGGTGTAACTACACCAATGATGGTCATCGAGGCTTTCCGACCATCAAGCGAGGATAAGAATAACAGACCACAAGTAGTTGAGATCCCCGAGAATTCAGGAACGCTCTCTAATCATGTCTTATGTCTTAGATATGGCAAGGGTCATGTCGTTCTTGCAGCTATTCGAATCAAGGGTGTTCCGCTACAGAATGAGAGTCGAGTGAATAAAGACAAAGAGAATGATGAATTAAAGTGGCTCTACCCTCTGTGGAAAGACAGTAAGAATTCCACTGTCACGTACACTCTTGAGGCAAAGTGTGAGCATGGTCTAGCTGGCCTTCGTCTCTTTGTGGTTGTTCATGATAAGGACATCAAGCGTGCAGTGGCAAAGAGCAATCAATCAATACAGATTGCTACAACATGGTTAGATCGTGTTGAGTATGACTATGAAGCAATTACTTCCGATGACCTGTCTCGTACCTATCACGAACTGGACTATGGCTTGCTCAGAAGAACTTCTATTCCAAGTGTGGTTCAATCTGAGCATGGCTATCTAGGCGGAGTCTCCATCGAGACATTACCAGATAACCTGTCAAGTAGTTGGAGTGAGATACTTCAACAATTTCTCAGAGAACGAATCTCTGGGCATGCTCTCTTCTCTCTTGCTTCAGGTCCCATTCCGAAGCTAAACAAATTCAGAAATGATAGTCAAGAGGATACTAAACAACAGGTGAAACTTCCCTATCGAGTTGAGGACCATAAACTTCGGGAGACCTACAAGCAGATAGCTGAGGTTGAAGCATGTGAAGAGACTGGTGCCTTTCGGACAGGGATAGTGGTCTTAATTCGTGGAGAGTCGGCTGAAAATGTAGAATCTGATCTCAGACGAGTAGAGGCTGCTATCAACGGGGTATGGGGAGGAGTAAAGGCATCTATTATGTCAGCCAATCGCCTACGAAATGAGTGGCCAAAAGTCATTCTTCGTGATTATATTGGTAGGGCGAGCTCAATCAGTGGTGCACGGGTCACTGGACTCTTACAGATATCCCATATTCTACCAGGTGTACAGAATCGTGTCATTCCACCAGCTTTCGCTATCCCTTTTCATACTTCACACACTGATTCGATAGTTCTTGGTCATGTTGTTGACAGAGGAAGAATAACTGCTCAAGAGTACAGTATTCCTCTTGATGCCTTTTGTCTTCATGTGGGTGTCTATGGGAATCCTGGAAGTGGTAAGACCAATACTGGACTGGAGATCGTTCGTCAGATACATCAACACGGGATTCCTTTTCTTGCCATTGTCCCTGCCAAGACTGAATGGAGACTGCTTGCAGCAGTTGCTCCGGAATTACGGATATTCACTGCTGGTGATGATATCACATCACCCTTCAGGTACAATTTCTTTGATGTTCCTCCGGGAGTTCCAGTTCAGACCCATATCAATAACATCACTCTGTGTTTCATTGCACACTGGCCAACAGAGGGTATTCTCACTGAACACATATCGAAGATATTCAGACGAGCGTATACCAATGCAGGATGGAATCTCCTCACGAACAAGAGAGGAAGCTCAATTCTCTTGAATGACCTCTACTCTGCTATGGAGGAAGTCACAAACGAATTGCGATATGGTGACCGCTTGAAACAGGACTTCGTGGGGGCGCTCACTGCCAGGTTTGAATCTCTCCTGGATGATCAAATCCTCTCGGTCATGTTCAACACAAGACAGGGGCTTTCTATTCCAGATCTATTGCACTATCCAACGTTATTGGAGCTTCGCCATCTCTCTGATACCCACAGAGCACTGGTGACAAGCCTAATCATGGTAGCAGTCACCGAGTATCTTGAGGCTCAG
>SDNZ01000040.1 GCA_004524565.1 Candidatus Thorarchaeota archaeon | reverse complement strand
CAGTTCTGTTCTGATAGAAGGGGCTACCGGTCCACTCTACATTTAATGTGAAGGTATGACTTCCAGGTGTAAATGCGGATGTATCAATTTGTACTATGAAAATACCGGTCAGATCACCATCATAAAGGATAGTAAACGAGTATCCAGGAATTGTAATGAAGAGATTTGGATCATCAAGAATGGGAGTACTAGTTAATGAATCTCTGAATATGAATGTTAAATTGACCATCTCATCATAAGGAGTGAGTGGCAGTGAATCCCAATCAACAACGGTAAGTCGATGAGTTGTCTTGACTGACACAACAATAACCTGATTCTGGTAATATGGTAATGCACCATTCGTCCAGTTCAATGAAATTCGAAGTTCGATTTCACCGAGACCACTGAGTAGTGATGAATCAAATGTGATTCTATATTCTCCGGGTCTATTCGTTGCGTCTATTTCGAATATTGTCATATCAGCTTGAGTTATGCTTTCACCTGCAGTAAGAACTTGTATGTAAAGGTGCACATTACCTGCGAAAGGACCAGTGGAGTTCACAACACCTGTGAGACCTCCTATGTCGTAGTAAACTATACTGAAGCTAATATCTTCACCGTACGAAGTGATGATAGGGTTCTCACCGATGTAGATGTCTGTTGGAGCTGCGGTGATTACAACAATAGTTGACAGGTCCAGATCAGAGTATTTGAGATTAACACCAATCCAGTTCATCTCAATATCAAGAGTAACATCTCCAACATCGCCCCATTGATCTGCAGGGATATGAATAGTGTACATACCTTCCGGAGAAATACTTACAACATAGTATTGTGGAGAGGGCAAAGTTGGGCTTGTGATAATGAGTTCGACATAGCCACCTAAGGTTGTACCATTCACGATTCCCGTATCGGCATCAACATCATAGTAGACTAGATTTATCGTGATGTTACCCGTGTACGCAGTTGGATCCACTGAATTCTCCAGATAGAGAGACGTTAGGTGAGTTCTAAGTTCGATTGTGACAACGAAAGTATGATTCTGTGCACCATATCTTTCAACGTTGAAAATTACATTATAGAAACCTAAAGTATCATCATCCATTGAATAGATGACAACCTCATAAACTCCAGGGGCTGCAGTTTCTGTTACAGTATAGTTCTGGTCTCCAGTTTCATGAATGTCAGACCAATTACAGTTGATATAACCTTCAGCACCACTGATAGGTACTTTGAGGTCTGTATCTCTGTAAGTAATTGTAAATGAGGTTGTATATCCAACAGGTAGAGAGAGCAGACTTGACGAGGGGATTGCGGATGTGTGGAGTTCTCTAACATCAACTGTCAAAATGATTGTTATTGATTCGAAGTAGTCCTTAGAAGCTGTAATTTCAACGGGGTAGATATCAAGAACCATTCCTGTTGTATCAAGACTCAATAGATAGTTCCCACTACCATCAGGAGTAACGGTGTAACTCTGTGTCCAATTACACACGATGTCTGCTGCGAGGATTGGTTGTGCAAGCATATCCTCATAGTAGAGGTGAAGGTCTGCATTGTTGCCACTAGCAACATCTACACCTGGCGCATCGGAAGATAGTAAATTAGTATCATAAATCACATTGATAGTAAAAGTATCAGCAAGAGAATCATAGTTTGCTTTCGTCCAGCTGAGGTCAATTTCATACATTCCATTTGATGATAGAAGGGACGTATCGAAGGTGACACTGTATTCTCCAGTACCCATATCATTGACAAGTCCACTTGGCCATCCGGTACTGGAATGTGTCATTACTCCACCAGGTAGCAGGGCAGAATTATCTGTGTCTCGTACTCTAAGCTGGAGAAACACTAGGTCACCGTAGGTAACATTGATGCTCCAGGTTGAAATACTTGCAACAGGGTATTTGATTGAAAGCTGAGTAGAATGGTCTATACTGAATCCTCTACGATAGTATCCGATATTGTGAACTTCAATGCTAGAAATCGAATCTTCAACAACAGCCTGTACCTCCCAAGAACCAACTCGTGCACTGACTGCATCTAAATTGACATATCCAGTAACAGCATATCCACTTGAGTCAACTGTTCCAGTGAGTGTGTCCCAAACTTCACCATAAGAGTCATAGACGGTAAATGTGACAACATCATTTTCATAGATACTTGGAAGAATCGCTCTGAATCTAGTATCTTCATTAGCTCTGAAGGTCCTTGTCTGTACCCAGCTTCCGAGACCATCATCCCAGACTTGAAGATTAGTGACCATATTCGGAGAATTCCCCCGAACCATCCAAAATCCTGTGGGGTCAGTCAGTCCAAGTTCGTAGACTGAAACATTGACTACGCCATCTCCAGGATTTCCTAGATCCCAACCACTTGTTAGGTTAGTGTATCGAAGAGCAGGTTGCGAAATGAATGTAATATCCCTATTCAAGGGCGTTGTGATATTGAAGAAGAACTGATCCTCATACCCTCCAGGAATTGAAACATAGTAATTTGTTTCCCAATTAACGACGGAGGCATTTGTCACTGAATATTTGTCTCCCAGCGTTATCAGTTCAGTGTTATTTATTGTGGGACTTGCCAGCTTCCGTGCAAATACCCAAACATCGACATCTATGTTTACATTGATATCTTCATCTGGATCTGGAGGATTAGGTGAAGGGGTCCATGAAAAATTAGCATAAGCAGAGCCTGATGTCCATGGTGTAATAGGTACAAAATAAACAGTACCAAGACCGAAGACAGGATCAACACCTTGTATCACATTGCTGACAGATACACCATTCATTTGAAGATTGACATTTTCAGGTGTTGCTTTTGCTGTCACATATACTACAACATTGTCCATTCGTCCTTCGGGACTAATATCAGGTCTCCACCATTCAAGAGCTGTTGTTCTCAGACCACACCACAGAGAGATGTTAGGCAAGGTAATTGATGAGATATCAATCTCAATATAACCAGTGGAATACCAAGTAAGATCATCCTGAAAAGCATCGTATGATAGACTCCAAAGGTAAGTCCCTCCATTATCAGGGTCACCAATTGAAACAAACAGCTCAAAGAATCCTGTCATAATGCCCCAAGCTACATCTCCCCAGTAATCAAGTGAGATACCCAGCTTGGAAACGTCACCCCTATCAATGGTGAGATTCTGGACCATGTACGCCTTGTCGCCAACATCATACCACCAGCCCTCGAGACCTCCACCTTGATTGTGATAATATCCAGTGTCGAGACCAAAAATTGCTGCCCCATTCCCAATACCATGACCATTTGCACTCCATGTAGAACTAAGTCCATTCGTGTATGAAGGATTGAAAACTGAGGGTTCGTCATGAGTTAAGAACGTCCAATGAGTTCCATCATCCAGTGCTGAATTCTCTACCCACGTGCGATTCTCAGTGATGCTTGTCACGTCAGCATACACTGCATAAGATTCCCATCCTTCTCCAATTGGCACCGATAAGTTTGCAGTATCAACAGTTGAAGTTCCAGAATGATAGTACATGTTTTCATCGGTAAAAGTATCTATTCTCACACCAGATTCGTCAGCATAGAGAGGATCGCTCGTCCCTGACATCTCTGTCGGTGCGTCTGAAATATGATACTCTGTAACGATTTCATCAGGTGCAATTTCTAGAGTCTCTCCATTGGAGAGTTCGACGGTCTTGCTTTCCGCAGTCTCTTGTCCATCATACATCATATTTCCAGGAGTGATAAAGATTCCAAGAAATAGTGGTAATAGTACAAGAAGCAAACCCATCATTTTCTTTGTTCTCATTGGATGGTCTCCTATAGAATATATTCTCGACTAGGTCGACTGGATGAAAAAAAATATCCTTACTACTATATGAATAGATGGTGATTCTATAGAATGCCCAACTGTTCGAAAAATCGAATCTCTTACTATTAGTACTGGCTTTCGAAATTACGAAACTTAAATGGGGAGTTCTCGCAAAACTCCTGTTAGCGTTTTCTGAGCACTACAACAATCACAACTATGACAACTGCCAATCCTGCGATAATCATAATATATAGATATAGACTAGAATCGGGTATGGAGTATGGGGACGTAGTGATTGTATGAGTCAAATGAGTTGATTCCGCAATATTCATACCCCAATCCCAAGCTCTAATCCAGACTTCCACATTGGAAGAAGCTGTGAACGCTGGAATCGATGCAACCCAAACCCCACTACTCTCTGCACAGATATAAAGAAAAATATCACCACTGTCAATCTGCAAATAAACGGTCACATTTTCAACACCTGATAGGTCATCTGTGACATTAGCTGTGACATAGAAACCATTCGTGTTGATGCTTGGAGTTATAATTAAATTTGTAATCACCGGGGCGGTATCATCGAGAGTTGACCACATCATTCGGTCAATCCAATCGGAAGCATCCCTGAGAGTATCATAGGCACTGAGCCAATCCATCTCATTATAGAGGTCGTCAGCTGACTCAAAGAGTTCAAGGATTCTTTGCTCAGCAACATAGGTTTCGGGTCGCTCATCAATCCCAAGTCCAGCTCGTTTTGTTGAGAAATCATCCCAGAGGATTGCTTCCATCTGGTCCAGATAGGTACCTTGTACCCAGTTCTTATCGAATGAAGCTGTACCATTATGGAAAGCAAAGTATCCCATTGGACCAAATGAGAAATCACTTGAGTAATGTTCGTGCTGCCATGTGTGGTGAAATCCTATGGCATGCATTGTTTCATGAAGTTGGATTGCTGAAATTCCATCCTTGGGAGTTATTTCATCAGGACGATAGTACCTATCCCAAGCCTTCCAGATAACAGTCTGTCCTCCACCACCGAGACCTGTATAGGTATTTCCAGATATGTGCATCTCCATCTGTTTCTTAATGAAAACAACACCAAAGACGTTGATATTAGGGTCATCAGCATCAATATACTGAGGTCTCATATTATCCCTAATATCATAGAACATCCCATATCCGTCAGCAATTGTCGTACCATCTGGTGACAAAGTGGCATGGTCCCAGAAAGTTGTATTCCAATCGGGATACTCATCAATATCAAGGAAATCTACCTGAACGTCCCAGCTGATAAAGGGGTAGAGCTCTTCGAGGTGTGCTTTCTGCATCTTGGCATCAGTCACCCATCGAAGACTATCTACGGTTGTTCCTTCTTCAACATCCATACAAATGACAAGGGCTCTCAAGAGACCTGATTGAACATAACTTGCAGGTTGGTGTTGGTAGGGGAAAAATAACTGATTAATTGGATCCCAGAGGCATTCACTAAGATAGACATTGAGTGCATTGATACCTGCAGGTGAACCGAGATTTAAGGCTGCGACTTTGTCCTCGAGATCCTCTGTCCAAAAATCGTATTCGGTCCCAATAGAGTCACTCCACCAAATACGACACCATTTGAGATACCACTGATGAGCACTGGGATCTACTATGTATGTGTTGAATCGCCCGCCAAAGTTAGCATAGTCCATAGTGACATTTGGATTCAGCGAATTGTCCCACTCCAATCTAAACCAATTTTGTTCTTCACCTGTGTCAGGATCTATGGGATGGTACTCATACCAATGCTCAAGGCCATGACCGGACGTGTCCAAAGATGAAAAATTCACCAGGTAGAGAGTATATCCCAGACTTGGATGAGGAACGAAAGGATTCGCCTCGAGCCATTCCTCAACTGCATATCCATCAATTACTCTTCCAGCGCGCGGGTAGAAGATACGTTGAGGTTCGTCGAGATGTGTTTGCTGATAGAGCAAGGCTGTTTCATCGAGCCATGTACCGGTCTCACTTCCATTCACTGAATTGTCCATCACTACTTGCGTGAGGTCACTGATATACTCTGCATCTGCATAGAATATCTCATACTCGATATTGTAGGTAATCATTACATCACTTGTAGCATAGACTCTACTAGAAGGCATACCTGAAAGGAGTTCACTCTCATCAATTACAGCTTCATCGTAGTTCACAACTACAATGTGAGCGGCCCAATTCCGCTCAATATTGATTAGTTGACTCGGAATGATAAACTCCTGTGGTTCATAGTCTTGCACTTCAATTAGTGGATAGTTCACAAGACTCAACGAGAAGAGAAACAAGATTGATAGAATCCAGAGGTGACGCATGGAATTCTCATTTGGTTGTACTGCTATTAATGAAACGGTTCAAGTAAGTAGCAGAGTGGCCATCATTCACGAGTAGTTACGCTTTTAGATATATACGAGTATATTATATTAAGTACTATTAGCATTGTTCAGTAAGAGCGTCGGCTTAAGACAATCTGCATAGAATCCCTAGATTCGCCCTCCCGGGCACACGTTTGTTTCCGCAGACAAGCGTTCGACTCCCCTAGATTCCAATGTATCAGCCGGCGCCCTCTCCTCACTCTTCTTTTTGACCACATCCATTAGTCTTAAATCACAGACACTTTCAATCGGAGAACTTGGAGCAACAAGAATGACACCAAACAATAGACCTACCATTGCAGAAATGCTGGATATCAAATCTGTAGCTATAGTAGGGGTCTCAGCCAAGCTTGGCTATTACTGGGCACATTCTATGCTCCAATGGAACCACGATCTCAAAGTCTGGCTGGTTTCCCATAAGGGTGGAGAAGTATTAGGTCATAAAATACACATGAGCTTTGATGAGATACCAGACAAAATCGACTATGTAATAATAGCTGTGCCTTACAAGTACGTTCCAGAAACTCTAAAGCAATGTCATCAGAAAGGAGTAAAGGGAGTCACAATTTTCACTAGTGGTTTTTCTGAACTAGGTACTGAAGAAGGTAAGAAGAGAGAGTTGGAGATAAAACAGATTCTTGATGAGAATGGGATGCGAGCATTCGGTCCAAATTGTATGGGTCTTATGTATCCAGAACTTGGGTTTGCTTTCATGCCTACTTCAAAGAGACTTGCCGGAGATGTCGGTTTTCTATCACAATCAGGAGGAGTAGCAATAGCTACCTACACTTCAGGTGTGGCATCTGGCGTCGGATTCAGTAAAGTATTCAGCTTTGGAAATCAAGTTGATATCAGACCCCAAGAGTTGCTTGATTTCTTCAGGGATGATATCAAAACAAAGGTAGTCGGAGCATACATCGAAGGAGCAAAGAATGGGCGGGAAGTTCTCGATTCTTTGAAGAGAACTGCGGAGAAAAAGCCTGTTGTTGTGCTTAAAGGAGGTCGCTCCAACGAAGGATCTCGGGCTGCTGCCTCACATACAGGAGCATTAGCTGGGAAGAACGAGATTTGGAATGCGGCTTTCCGTCAAGCAAATGTAATTACAGTAGACTCCTTGGAAGACCTTGTTGCTACTTTGAGCATCTTTTCTCTTAGTCCTCCACCTCAATCCAGAAATGTGGGCTTGATCGCAATTAGTGGAGGAACAAGTGTCATCTACACGGACCTCTGTGTAGAGAACGGATTGAAAGTCCCAAAGACTTCTCAGGAAACAATAGACAAGCTAGATCCGCTAATTCGTGATGTAGGCACGGGTCTTGGAAATCCTATCGATCTTGCTGCGGATTATTATGTTGATCAAACAACTTCCGAGGTCATCAGACTTGTAGGGGAAGAACCAAATTTCGATTCCCTCATCATAGAAGCTGATGTTCATAATATGCATCAAGTTGCTACTATTCTTGATGCTCAGGATAATCTAGTAGACTATTGGGAGATAATGGCTAAAGCAGGGAAACGGGTAGTAGAGAGTGAGAAGAAGCCAGTTCTTGTTGCAATACCAGATGTAGCGTATCCAATACCACGTTCTGAAGCATGGAATGTCTTTGTTAAACATGGCTTACCTGTCTTTCATAATATGAAGGAAGCTATCAGTGCTCTTTCCAGAGTTCGTAGTTATTATGAAAAGAAAGAGAGTAGAAAGTGAAGCTAAACTTTTACAATCCAGTTCACTAACTCTGCAACCAGACCATTCTCTTGAAGGAAACTATTTCGATACTGGGGATCTCTAAGTTTGAACCAAACATATTGCACATCGAAATCAAATCCAATTATATTGACTGCAGACTCCAAAGCATTTGGTCGAAATGCAATAATACCAATAAGTACTGACGCTCCTAAGACTAAAAGGTAACCTTGAACCCAAGGGCTAATTCCACGACCTGCCCAGATATCAGATCCAGCAAACATAATGACAAAGATAGAAGTACTAGCAACAATTGTTAATAGGAGTGAGGTGATGCCCCGCATTCTCCATTCACCATCATCGTTAGCATGATGATTCTCGCAGACATGAATTGGAAAACTCTTTTTCTCAGCCAAAGATATACCAAGGATCTTTCGATCCCTTGCATAAAATCCCGGATCCCAATGCGGTCGAAGCCACCGTTTGTTCTGAGGTCGAGTAGTTATCCATGTAATCGTTGTTGCAGGTTCACCACATACGGGACAGATTTTTGGAAAACGTACTTTGCTAATTTTTGCCCGAACAATAGGTTCAGTGAAGACTTTCTTGTTTACGGTCAATCAAAATACAACTCCATATGGTAGGATTTCTCAGGTAAATCTATAATTTAACCTGTCGAAGGAGGTAAGGTCTATTCAATATTAATCAAAGGCTGCACGTATCAAATCAAACACATGCTTCTGCATTCCTTTTGAGGCAGTACCATCATAAACATCCTTTGCCACAGTGACCTTCTGTGTTCTTAATTCAAGATCCAATTCATCGAAATTCTTCCTCAGTGTCTCTAATCCCTCAAGGTTGGTTGTTAGGCCCATTCCTGTGGCAGACAGAATATTAAATCCATAATGAGTCAACCATAGAGGTCTCAAGAAAACTGTACTTCCTTTTACCAAGAGTGTAGATTTTTCCACTTCATCTTCTCTCTTTTCTACAATTAGTGGAATCAGCTTGGATGCACTTGTTTCACGCATATTCTCAATATCTAAGAAAAGGGTAGGACCATCATTTTGGAGCTGTTCTTCTAATAATTTCACAGCAGAATCGAAGATTGCCTGTTGGGCTTCGATAAAGGACATCTCACTTACAGTCGTATCTAGAAGCAATCGCGGATCTCCGTCGAAGCCTTCTATCATAGCAATACCGAGTCCCTGCAAGAGACCTCGTTGTGCACCATACCACTGAATTGGTGACATTTTTTGAAGTACTGAGATCATGCGTTCTTTGAGGTATGCCCAATCATATTGCTTTTTCATCTCACAATACTTTTTCCAAATTACCACAGGAGGAACTGCCCAGTTTGCCCCATCGGGTCTTAGCAACTGAAATCGCTTCATAATTTCTTCTTTTGTGAAGACATATCTAAGCACACTATCTGCTGATACAACTACAGATGAATCCATTCGAATCTTTGTATTTAGGAAAACTGGAGTCAAATCAAGTCCGTGCAAGCGGTTCTCTGAAACGTCAATGAAGGTCAGCCTATTGCAATCTTTTAGCGGCCAGAGATTGAGCTCTGTCAGGTGGTTACTTTGCAGGTTGATTTCTTTGAGAGAGGAGCACCTAGAGACTGGTGACAAATCCAATTCCTCAAGCATATTATGGGAGAGATCTAGTTTCTCGAGAAGACTACATCGAGCAACACCACTCAAATCCACTCTTTGTGCTGCTCGCATTACCAAGTCTATTTTCGTATGTTCACACTGAAATTTGGTTTCCTCTTGTCTACCGTGAGGACTCCAATACCTGATAGTGATTTCTTCCATTTGGAGAACAACCGTATATCTAAATTATATAATTCCTGATAAATGCAGTTCACTTGCAACTCACCACAAATTATCTGTTCTTTTATCAAGTGGTCTGCTACTTTCATTTCGCGTCTGATTTGTCTTTATTATGAACAAACCATTACATCGCTAAAGTTTAGAAGTCAGTTTCTGAATCAAATTCAATCGGAATTGGCAATTTCATTTCAGATGCAATAAGATATTCGCCATCCAATGACTCCATCACAATGTTGTAAGCTACTCGTTCATTGATACCTTGACCAATCAGAGCTCTGATCATTGTTTCAATTGTAACACCATGATTGATACTTTCTGTTTTGAAAACTCTAGATATAGCGCGTAAGTGTTTTGGTAAGTATTTCTTGACACCCACATATTTCGAAAACATAGCACCATCAAAGTGACTGTCAAAACTTTCATGGAACGGATTCATTTCTTCAGAATTTAGCTTACGAATAACTGGAGATACGAACATATCATCATGGTCATAGAGACCTCCGATTTCTCTACTGAATATTTCTAGTTGAGTTCTCTGCCTATTCGATGCGGTTTCTACTGTGATGATTACACAGATTAATTCCTCTGTCTGAACTGCAGTGATCACCTCACTGATTGGAATAGATATCCATTTTGCTGAATCCATAGATATCTCTTCTCTGAAATTAGAGATTGCAGTGATGAAAGAACTCAGTAGAGATTCTTGAAATCCGCCTTTTAGAATTCTTGAAAAGATGGGGAGACCATTCTTCCGTTGAATAATAAGTAAACCAATGAGATTCTTGGCATCTTCAAGTCGACCCTTAAGTTCTGATAGTTTTAGATTTCGTTTAGTTGTAACAGAATTGTAAAATCTTCGGCTAATCAAGACTGATGAAAAACAGAGAAACAAAAGTAAGGCACCGATTAGTCCAGCTTGGAAATACGAAGTATAGACAAATTCAGGCCGATTTATTGAGCTGAGCACAATATCTTGAATCAATGTAAGATGATGTTCTTTCAATATTGTAATCCGTAGCAGGTACAATCCAATATCGGGTACTGAAATATTTGCATTAAAGTATCCAAATGATTCAGAAAAATAGCCTTGCGAAATCAATTGATTTCCAGCAACATCTGTCAACACATAGCTAATGTTTGCACCTTGTATCGATAGATTGGTATCCCCTGAAAGCGGTAGAATTGTAAGAGCCAGTATTGAATTCGAATATTTTGTATAGGTAGCATTTAGCTGATGAGAAAGAGCTAACCGTATCGGTATCATCTCAGTATTCAAAATGAATCTATAGACTTGCTCTTCAAATCCATCTTTTGTTAGCCAGATTGTTACATTCCAATTACCTGCTAATGGGGTAATGGTAAAATTATACCATCCGTTAGCTGATCCAGATAATTCAAAGAAATCTCGAATAGCAACAGATGGCGTAAGATCTGCATCAGATATTCCGCATATTAGACATGAGTTATAGAAGATAGAGAATTCATAGGTTCGACCTTCATAGTAGTTATCATTCATCCCAGTTATTGAGAGAGAGGTAGGTACCTCAACAACATTGAAAACGAATGATACGTCTGCATAATCGAAGCCCAATTTTGAAAGTCGTAAATAGACAGAGTACATCCCAATCGCTGGAACTCGTACTGAAATGCTATAGTATCCGTTTTCAAGCTCACTCCATTCAATGATACTTACAGGATTGTAAGTGACATTTACAGTAGCACCCTCTATTCCTATATCTGCATTATAATAATAGAAGAGAGAAATTGTAGTTGTCTGATTATAGTATAGAACTTCTGGTGGCGTATATCCAGACACTCCAACATCAGTTGAAACTAATCCAACAATAATGTAGAATGAAGTTGCTGCAGTATTCACATAATCTTTTGAAGCAGTCAATGTAACAAAATATGTACCACTGAATCTAGCAGTAATTTCAATAGTATAATTTCCAGATTGACCGACAATAGGTACTCCACTACTGAATAGAAGCCCATCTGGAGGACCACTATATGAAAGAACAATGATATCTGCGTCTTCGATGCCAGTTCCATCAAGGAACATATAACGTACGTCTAACTCATATGATTCATCAGGTTCAATTTCGATGTACTGATTGTCCAATATAGTCATAACAGTGACCGTTGTGATTCTCAGAGTTATTGTTGAACTTGTTTTTAGATGATATGGCATGGTTGCGTTGATTGTCAGAAAGAAGTTCCCAACTCCAATTGATGTCGTATTGATATCAGCTTCCCACCATCCCTTTGCAAGATTAGGACTAAATGGTATATCTCCAGTCGACCAATTACCAATTACATATGCACCAAAGGTGATGGGGGTTTCATTGTCTTGGTCGAGCAGGTAAATAGCGACTGTAAATACTTCATCTAGCTCTGCTTCAATATGGGTCAATTCAGGTACAATGTGCAATTGATGAAACACTTCAAAAGTAACAAGTCCAAAAGCAACTTCAGTACCATTAGACCACATAGCCGTAACGCACCACTCACCCGCAGTTTCGTTTGTTGATGTGAGAGTCCAATTATTGCTACTAACAAGAGATCCACTTGCATTACTGACGAGTTCACTTGACCAGATTGAATCTTCAGGGAGGTACCAAATAATTTCAAGATTGCCAACTGATAGAACTGAACTAGTTTCGGTACCTATCGACACAGAACATCGAAGTAGGTCTCCATTTAGAAAACTCGTATCATCACACCATATCATTTCATCGTAGACCTGTGTTGATATGGACTTCGCATAATTGTAACTTTGTATCTTTATTTTCCACCAACCAACAGAATCTACTGAACCTGAAGGAACTAGAATGAAGTCCGAATGTGAAATAACAACAGATTCTCCGAACGGATCTTCAACAGTTGCATTTTCCCAATCCCTCGGACAATAAATGATGAATCCGAGGTCCTTAGCTTCTGGAGATGATTGGACATATGTGTAGAAAGTAATGTTAACAGACGTACCAAAATCAACAGTATAAGATGCACCTATATTTGCTAGATTAGTTGTAAATGATGAATTGTACAGCCTATGCATCTTACTGAAGTAAATAGAATAATCAAATACTATTGATGTATTAGAGCTGAAATGGATTGGAATAATAGGGTCAGCCCAAGATGTATAGTTTAGAAGTGTAACACCTAAACCTGAGAGATTAATATCCCCTGTATTCACGGTAGCTACTGCTAGATCTACTTGTTGACAATTCAATGTGTCAGCACTCTTTAATTCCAAGTTATTAAGGTAAACAGTTATGAATTGTCCATTTGTCGAATCTCCATCGAGATCACTATCTGTTTCACTGATGGCAATGTATGTCGAGGGAGTGTCGACTGATAGTACAACCTGTGCTCTAAAAGATGATGGAGCTTCCGTGATATTAACAAGAATTTGACCGGTGTTAAACCAATTCTGTCGCTGAGTGACATTTGTTAAATCAATAGACCAATTCCATAGCAAATTGAGCCCACTCAAAATCTCAAATCGGAGATGAAAAATATCTTCGAAATTCGTTCCGATAGGACCTCGCATATAATTGTAATCTAGACTGAAGCGAAACAACTGGTTCTCTTCAGTATTGTCCACGTCTTGATACCAGTAAATGGTGGTATTATCGTAATGTCGGTAGTCCGTTCCAAAGTAGTATCCCTCATTCTCTACAAAAACATAACTATCGATATCTTGAGTATATGATGCCCTTTGTTTTCCTAAAACGGATGTATAGTTA
Source organism: Candidatus Thorarchaeota archaeon (assembly GCA_004524565.1). Lineage (GTDB taxonomy): Archaea > Asgardarchaeota > Thorarchaeia > Thorarchaeales > Thorarchaeaceae > SMTZ1-45. The sequence continues at coordinate 7,330 of SDNZ01000040.1, read as the reverse complement.
CGTCGAGCTAACCAACCATCTGGATAATAAAGACCATCGCCAGTCCAATCTTCATTCGTACCAGGGGATCCGCTCTCAAATGTTCCATTGATCGCGTAGAGTTTCCTTACATCACTAGCAGTTACTTTAATCTGATCACCAATCCAACCATCGGGCATCCGTGGGATATCTCGAGAGATACTGCAGTCGCCTACTATCTGTAGATCAAGATTTCCAACATCATCAGTATAGTCATTCTCAAATCTGTAGCGAGTGGCCAAGTCTGGGTCCGAGATTGTGCTAGTTGAAAGATAATCATCCTGAATATCTTCTATATTCCTAGATGATGAGTAGTATCTAAAATCATCAATATTTCCATCTACTTGAGCGCCTACCCTTCCAATTGAATTCATAATGTTATTCTCAGTATGCAATCCAACTACAGAACCGGACCATCCTGCAGTTGATGCATCTTCAACTGGAGCTGTAGTTTCATCACCCCAGTAAATCGCCAATGAGTTAGTATATTGATTCCAAGTTATTGCGAAAAAGTACCAATGATCAACAATCCAGTTATTTTTGGATCCCTGTAATGTAGTATCGGTATCCCAATCTATAATTAACTCATCACCTGACCAGCGAGTCTCGAAGTCTCCATGTTGTCCCCAAAATCTACCATGTGGAGCGTTCGAATTCCACTTTGCCCAGAATGATATTGTTCCAGTGGGCGAACTAAAGTCCGCAGAACCACCTGAACCAACAAGGAAGTAACCACCAGCACACATTCCTGAGTAGTAATTGTTTGGTGCACCTACCGGTAGATAAGCTTCAGATGACGGATTTGGATTTACATCGGTCCTTGCAGAACCGGACCGAGTCATTCCATTCGAAGATCCTCTATGTTCGATAATTACAGGATCAAGGATACCAGTTTGAATATCGGTAGTCTCAAAATTACGAACAGGTGCAGAGTTATTAGCATCATCAGGTAATTCGGATTCAGAAGAATAAAAGAAAGAGGTGGATGGGAGCACAGCTAGGAGTACGACCAGTAACGGAATGATAACCAGTCTTCTGCTATGCAATTTTTCCGCTCCGCTGAAATTATCCAAATTCCCCTATATAGACATGTATCGGCATCATTTGTATAAACGCAGATGCTTTTCAGCAAATGTAGTCTATACATTCTGCGATATGCGATTGAATTTACTAGTATTCAACCTATTTTCTAGATGAGACCGACTTTCTCGTTGAACTCAGTGATGAGGGCATCAATCTTTGGGGTCATCTGCTGAATGTTCTCCCAGTAGTTGGGATAGTCGTACCATTGAGCGTTCAACTCACCGAGTTCCATTCCCTGCTGTTCAATCCAAGTGAAATATTTCAAGTGATGAACTCGCTTCTTATCATAATGGTTGAGTTCAATCAGAGCATCTGTCTTCTGAGCTCGCAAATGACCGTAGTAGTCTTTCACACCATCAAGGACCGAATAAGAACCATGCGCACCTCGAGCTTCACGCATTCGTGATTGATACATCTCCATTGAATCAGTGAAAATTGTAAGAACAACGTCGTTCTTGGTCAACTCATAATATTTGGCAAACTTGATTGCCATCAACAGATTAGCGATACTCGATATCCCTAAGAGATCAAGCTGATTAACAATTTCTTCAGGAGCGCCTATATCATTAATGAGATACTTACGACCCTCTGGTTCATTAAAGAGTCTCATGATATTCATTGTATCCTCATCATCAATTGCGATGATCATGTCGGTGTTTCGTACGTTATGGATCCAAGGCACATGCTTATCACCAATACCTTCAATCCTATGTCCCCCATAACCATTAAGCCAGAGTGTTGGGCACTGAACAGCTTCTCCAGCTACGACTTTTGATGTCGGGTATAACTGCTTCATGTAGTCCCCACAACCCAAGGTTCCAGCAGAACCTGTTGTAAGACAGACACCTCTGTATTTATCACCTTGAAGCTCTTTAGCTAGAACTTCTTCCAAAGCGTGACCTGTCACATCATAGTGGAAAAGATAATTTCCGAATTCTGAAAATTGATTAAAAACAAAGACGTCATCGCGAGTCCTCTTGAGTTCCCAGACTTTATCGTAGATTTCCTTGACATTACTCTCACAGCCAGGAGTAGCGATAATCTCTCCAGCCACAGTCTTTAACCAGTCAAACCGCTCTTGACTCATTTCTTCGGGAAGAATTGCAATGCTCTCACATGCAAGAAGAGATGCGTCATAAGCTCCTCCTCTGCAATAGTTACCTGTCGAAGGCCAGACTGCCTTATGGTATGTAGGATCAAATTGACCTGTCACTAGCGGGGGAACAAGGCATCCGAAAGTTGCACCCACTTTATGAGCACCAGTAGGAAACCACTTGCCAACCAATGCGATTATTCTTGCTTCTACGCCAGTAAGCTCTGGAGGAATCTCCATGTAATTTGCTAAGGGCCGATATTGACCTCCTTTGTCCTTTGGTTCATTTTTCCAAGAGATTCGAAAGAGATTCTGTGGCACCACATCCCAAAGTTCGATTCCACGAAGTTCAGTCTTGATTTTTTCCGGAATCAATTCAGGATGCTTCATTTGTTCAAAAGTCGGAATGATGATATTTCGTTCTCTTGCTCGTTGAACTGTTCTCTCTAATTGCTCTTCATGTTTGGTGAGGTCAATCATAAGTCCTTCATCTCGTCTATGTTATTTCTTCGGATTGCAACTCAGAAAGCACTACAAATTAGGAAAAAGGCTTTCGGAAAGACAACAATAATAAAATCTTCAGCCACCCTATAGACAGATTATTAATGATGCTGCAAAAGAGAAAGAAGCATTCGCAGTGGTTATTTTTCACTGCAAATTTACAATTGAACATTCATTCGAATGAGTTGGTTCGAAATGACAAAATTGGAAGGTAAACATGTCTACAAATTTGGCGCTGGAAAAGCTGATGGAAATGACACTATGAAAAACTTACTGGGAGGAAAAGGCGCTTCGTTAGCGGGAGCTACTCTTCTTGGTTTACCAGTCCCCCCAGGTTTTACAATTTCAACTGATGTCTGCAACCTCTATCTTCAAACAGGAGGTCTCAGTAATGAACTCAAAGCAGAAGCAAAGGAAGCATTGACTTTCATTGAAGAAGCAATGGGCAAGAAGTTTGGAGATAAAAAGAATCCTCTTCTCGTTTCATGCCGTTCTGGTGCAAGGCAAAGTATGCCGGGTATGATGGAGACCGTCTTGAACGTTGGTTTAACGACATCTACGATTCCTGGTCTTATTGAGATTAGTCAGAATGAAAGGTTCGTCTATGATTCTTATCGACGACTCATTATGATGTATAGCGATGTAGTCATGGAAAAAGCTGCAGGAGTTGAGCCCGAGGAAGGACATGGTATTAGAGCACAGATGGAAAGAATCCTTGAGCGCAAGAAGAAAGAAGCAGGATGTCTTACTGATACATGCTTGAATGTTGAGCAGTTGAAGGAGCTTTGCAGTGAGTTCAAGGATGCTGTAAAGAAGACCCTTGGAAGAGAATTCCCAGATGACCCATTCGAGCAGCTCTGGGGTGCAGTTGGTGCAGTCTTCAAATCTTGGGGAGGCGCACGAGCTATTGCCTATAGGAGAATTGAAAATATCCCAGATGAATGGGGAACAGCATGTACTGTCCAATCGATGGTATTCGGCAACACGGGAAATGAATCAGCAACAGGGGTTGCATTCTCACGCAATCCAGCAACGGGAGTGGATGAGTTCTACGGAGAGTTTTTGATTAACGCTCAAGGTGAAGATGTTGTAGCAGGAACACGAACACCCAATGCTATGAATGAAGCAAGTAAGAATGACCAGAGTAAGGATCTACCAACTCTCGAAGAAGCAATGCCTGAGATGTACAAACAGCTCGTCGAAATTCGCGATATTCTTGAAAGAGATACAAAAGATATGATTGACCTCGAGTTCACTATTGAGGATAGCAAGCTCTTCTTAGTCCAGCACCGTGTTGGAAAAAGAACTGCTACTGCAGCACTGAATATCGCAATGGACATGCTGAAGAAAGGAGAGATTGATGAAGAAACTGCAATTCTTCGTATGAATCCAGATCAACTCGGTCAGTTACTCTATCCTATTCTTGACTCTGAAGCTGAAGCACAAGCTACATCAATTGCGCGAGGTCTCCCAGCAGGACCAGGTGGAGCGGTGGGTCAGATAGTATTCACTTCTGAAGCAGCAGTCCAATGGAAGAAAAATGGAAAGTCCGTGATTCTCATTCGTGAAGAAACATCGCCTGAAGATATCGAGGGAATGAGAGCAGCAAACGCAGTCTTGACAGCACGTGGTGGAATGACGAGCCATGCAGCTCTAGTTACACGCGGTTGGGGTAAGTGTTGCATTGTAGGTGCGACCGGTCTTGATGTCAACACTTTTGAAAAACAAGTCACTATTGGTGGTAAAATCTACAAGGAAGGAGCTACACTCACACTCAACGGAACAGAGGGGCTTGTCTATGAAGGAGAGCTTCCAATGATTGAAGCTACTGAAAATCCACGGCTCCAAGAGTTTATGGGGCGTATCGATAAGTATCGAAGGTTGGGTGTACGAGCTAACGCAGATACTCCTGAAGATGCCAAAATCGCTCTTGACTTTGGAGCAGAAGGAATAGGCCTCTTCCGTACAGAGCACATGTTTTATGGAGCTGGGTCGGATGAACCACTCTTCATTCTCCGTAAGATGATCATGAGCAATACTCGCTCAGAGAGGTTACATGCACTAAAAGAGCTAGAGCCCTTTGTTAAGAAAGATGTGAAAGCCACAATGGAAGTTATGGCAGGTCTACCTTTCACTATCCGACTTCTTGATCCACCTCTTCACGAATTCGTTCCTCAAAGCAGGTTTGGTCAGGAGAAACTTGCAACTGCCCTTGGAATCGAACTTGATGAAGTGAGGAAACGTGGTGAGGCGATTCATGAAAATAATCCAATGATGGGGCACCGCGGAGTTCGCTTGGGAATAACATATCCTGAAATCTATGAGATGCAGGTTCGAGCTATTCTCGAAGCTGGTGGAGAACTGATCAAAGAAGGTAAGAAAGTCCATCTTGAAATCATGATTCCTGTAACTATTGGAGCAGCTGAGCTCAGAACAATGGAACTCATTGTTACAAAAGTATACGAGGAAGTGAAAGGATGCTTTGGTTTCGATATTCCGTATATGTACGGTACAATGATCGAGATTCCAAGGGCTTGCATGCGAGCTGGAGACATGGCTCAAAGCGCACAGTTCTTTTCCTTTGGAACAAACGATCTATCACAGATGGGTTTTGGTTTCTCACGAGATGATATTGATTCATTCTTGCCAGAATACCTTGATAGACACATCCTACGAAATGACCCATTCGTCAGTATTGACAAACGAGGGGTTGGACAGCTTATGGAGATTGCAATCGAGAGAGGTCGAAAGACCAGACCTGACATCAAGCTTGGTGTCTGTGGTGAACACGGAGGAGACCCTCGTTCTGTTGAATTCTTCCATGAGATAGGACTCGACTATGTATCGTGCTCACCCTATAGATTGCCAATTGCTCGTTTAGCAGCAGCTCAAGCCTCTATCAGAGAGAAACGCACTAAGTAATAGATTGATGACATGCTTCCAATCATTCAGCGGAGGCATTGTCATTCTTCCTTTTTCTAAAATATTTCATGACAGGAAATCTAACTGAAAGTAAAATGAAATTAGGGGAAGAACAATTACTGGTATAAGTGATGTATACTGATCAACAGTATTTCCATCATATTCATCTCTATTCTGTTTCTCTACCTTAGTTTCTTGAAATAAATGACTGCCAGAATAATTACAGATATACTCCCAATTACTCCAATTGCTTCTACTAGAGGGATATATTGATTCAACGGAGGTGCACTGACATCTACCGTGAAATTCACAAGAACATGACCACTAAACAGAAAGTCGATTTGTATATCGTGGGATCCAATCGAAAGTCCGTCGATATCAAGTTGAAGAGTTACTTCAGTAGAGAATATTTGAACGCTGCTTTCAAACCAAAGGGTTCCATTTTCTTTGACAATAAAGTCAACACTACCAGGATGAACTGGGAAGAAATGCAACGTAATACTCACAGAATTACCCTGTGTTCCAAATTCATAATTTACATCATCAACAGCACTCACTGAAAGAGAAATTAACTTGGGACCAGAAGGAGCGAAAATAGGAGAATAGCCATAACTAAAATCACCTGGCCAATAGCTATTCGGAGGATCGTCGAAACCATTTTTCTCAGAGGTGACATCAACACTGAAAGCCTTAATTCTCACAAGGTATTCTGTTTCCAACCAGCCGCTGGTATCCCAAATAAAAGTTGTAGCAGTGAAATTTCCATATAGGAAGATGAAGGAAGCACCATAATTAGAGCTTACCCATAACTCAAAATAATTGACATCATCTTGATTCAAATCAGTACAAGACCAAGATATGTTTGTGAATTCGTCATTCACAATCACTAGAGAATTAACCACCACAACAGGGGCAAAGAAATTGCAGAGAGATACATTATCCCTGCTGATAATCAAACTACCATCTGTATTGTTTGTTCCAATCACTAAAATGTTACAGGTCTGATTCCTATCTCCAAGATAGTAAGTATCTAGAGCAATACTTGAACCTGCACTGCTAATTGTAACATTAACCCCAACTTGAATCATCACAGACCAATCACCAGTACTACTATTGGCAGTGTTGAGACAACCAAGCACCATAGTATCGTTTTGGGATTCCCAAGTGAATGAATCATGTTCAGGTTTATTATCCGTAGCCATATCTACTAGACTCTTCGAATAGGAATAGAGTGACGGGTCCATTGTTCCTAGCCATGCCATGAAGTCACAATTTTCATTGGTAAAGTTACATGTAATATTCACAGTCAATCCTTGCACAAAACCTTTGATTACAACCCAATCAAAGTCTTCATAGATAATCAAGTCATCAAAAGATGCATCTGGGTCACTAGCAGGAATGACAGGACGAGTTGACGTGAAGGTAAAACCATTCCAAATATTCATCTCACATTCTGTCACATTAAGAGATGGAGCAAATGTTCCATTTACGACAATGTGATCTCCAGCAACAACTGAATCATTTTCTATGCGTTGCGGCGTTTGCTGTGTTCGCGAGGTCCATGTAAGGTTCACTCCAGTGGTTTCATCAGATAGTGTCTTGAAAGTGGCTAATTCTATATCGTTTTGGATTATGTGATTATCAAAAAGAATGGGATTAGTTTGGATATTGAGTAATATAAAAACAAGAATAATAGCAACCATTCCAAGATAT
>SDNZ01000039.1 GCA_004524565.1 Candidatus Thorarchaeota archaeon | reverse complement strand
TTGCGAAACAATACTCAGGGAAGTCAATGGAAAATGTAGCTGTGACCACTGGAGCTAGCGAGGGGAATTTTGCGGTTATTGGGCATCTCGTCGGTTCTAGAGACCACTTGATAGTCGAACACCCAACATATCCATCACTCTATCAGATACCAAGGTCTCTTGAGAGAGATCATTCATTATTTAAACTGACTTGGAAAAACCAATTCAGACCAGACATGGATGAACTACGAAAACTGGTCAAGAAGAATACGAAACTCATTACTCTTACTCACCCAAACAATCCAACAGGATCAGTAATTACCCATGATGAGTTGAAGGAAGCTATTGAAATTGCAGAATCTGCAGGGGCATATCTCATGGTCGATGAGACCTATAGAGACATGATTTTTGACAAACCACCCCCACTAGCAGCAACACTTAGTCCAAATGCGATAAGTCTAACGAGTATGTCAAAGACTTGGGGGCTGCCAGGGATTCGCATTGGTTGGGTAGTAGCTGATACTCCAATTGTTGAAGCAATCCGAGCTGTTCGTGAACAAGTGACTATCTGTAATTCTTCAATTGGAGAGGCAATTGCTAAGTCGGTGCTGGAAAAGAAAGACAGTTTGTTGTCAGGATTGCGAAGGTCAATGTTTTCGAACTACAGTATTGTCAAGGATTGGATGGAAAACCAATCATGGTTAGAGTGGATTGAACCAAAGAGTGGAGTAGTATGTGCTCCAAGGTTGAAGCGTGGTGGAAGTACTGATGAACTATGTCAACTTCTCGTTACGAAATATCGAACCTTCACGGTTCCTGGCTCAAGGATGGAACTAGATGGTCATTTTCGTCTTGGCTTTGGTGGAGAACAGGAAGAACTCGTAAAGGGGCTCGACCAGCTCAATCTCGCGCTGAAAGAGATTCACGGATAGAATCTGTAGGTATTCTTTAGGATAGAAACGTACTCATCTGTGGATTTGAGGTCTCTATCTTGGAACAAGAGAATGCTACAACACAACAATATGAATGGACCCCTATAGCACAAATCACTCGTGATACTCGTATAGTCAATGTGCGGTTCAATGTGATAAAGAAAGGAAAGACCCGTATAGTGACTCAGCGTAATGTCGGACGAAGACATGAGATTTCAGATTGTGTTGTGGGAGATTCAACCGCTATCGTAAATCTGACTCTATGGAATGAAGACATAGATGAAATCAAGGAAGGTCAAGCCTATGAACTCCAAAATGGCTACGTCAATCTCTATGATGAATGTATGATTCTGTCAAAAGGACGAAGCGGAACTTTAGTTGAATCACAAGTCCCAATCATCACTGTGAATGGTCAAATCGATATGAGTAGACCTTTCATGGGAAAGCCGAAAAAACGAAAGAAACCGAGGTCTGTAACAGGCAGAACTTTGAGTGGTGCAGTTGGTCGAGAAACCAAAGGTTTCTGCTCACGGAAGGGCTTTTGAGGTTGAATGAATATGACACTTGTAGTTGAGTGTCAGTATCATGAGAGTGAGAATTCAAGATCTAGAAATCCCATATCCACTAACTACAATATCAGGTAGACTACGATTATGCGGACTCTCCGAACTTGCTACCGCTCAAATCCTATCTGGTTTGGGAGATACTCACCCTGCAGCAGAGGAGAAGCTGCTAACATATGTGAGTGATACACTTGGAAGTATCTCTTCCGAAATCTCCAAGAATTTTAGATTACTTAACATATACGAAGAACTCAGAGGAACCTCAGACAAGATACCACCATTGATCCTTGCTCTTGAGGGGGCATCTGCTACTGGCAAATCGATGCTTGCAATAGATTTCGTACATTACCTATCATCTACTCGATTCATCAGTACGGATACTGTTAGACAAGTTCTCAGAGGAATTTATTCAAAAGATGAATATCCAGAACTTTATTGTCATACCTACCAAGCACATACTCGACGACAATCTGGGGATCCAAAGCTCGATCCTGTTTTACGAGGGTACATCGCACAATGTGAAGTGATAAGTCCATCAGTATTCGAGATGGTAAAAAATATCCATTCTGAAGGTGCATCGGCTATCATCGAGGGAGTTCATCTTGAACCGGGTTCGATTGGTCATATTAGCAAAGGAATTTTGGAGATACTTATCAATCCGAGTGAAGACACTCACAGATCAATGTTCATTACAAAACATGCTGCTGGAAAACTGAGAACTGTTTCGAAGGACTCAACTACAAGAGAGGAAGAATTTCTTTCGACAAGGAAGATACAGGAGTACTTGGTTGCCAAGGCTAAAGAAGCAGAGATAGCTATTGTTGACCTCCACAATTTTGATACTGCGCGTAAAGAAATTTCCAATCTGATAATCACCAAGATAGAAACAATCATTCTGGAACACACCTAGAGGAGACCGTGAGATTGTCCTGGAAGAATGAATCGTTAAATCGATTGTTTGCCCCGAAATCAGTAGCGGTCATAGGTGCATCTGATAAACAAGAGAAACTTGGCGCTCTTGCACTCTTAGCATTGAACACATACGAAGGGAATGTGTATCCAGTCAATCCCCGGTTGGAGTCTATAGGCAATCGCACTTGTTACTCCAGCATTCAAGATATTGAAGACCAAATTGATCTAGCTATGATTGCTGTTGGACCTCAGCATGTGATTCCTTCCATAACTGATTGCGCAGAAGCGGACATTGGTGGTGCAATCATATTTTCAGCAGGATTCAAAGAGCTTGGTGGAATAGGGATTGAACATCAGAAGAAGTTGAGAGAGATTGTTGATGATGCGCATATTGCAGTAATTGGTCCTAACTGTCTTGGAGCAGGAAATCCGAATATTGGATTAAATGCGACCTTCTTCCCACACCCGGTTCAAATGAAAAGTGGATCAGTTGCCATGGTGAGTCAGAGTGGTGGAGTCACTGGCCTCATGCTTTACAGAGCTTCGGATAGTGGACTCGGGATCTCGAAATTTGCAAGTGTTGGAAATCGGGTCAATATTGATTTCCACGATTTGATACGCTACTTCCGGCAAGACGCTGAAACAGAGGTTATCTGTCTCTTCATCGAAGGAACAGAGTATGGGAGACAAATGGTTGACGAGATGTCATTGACAACTCCAAAGAAACCAGTGATAGTCTTTAAAGTTGGAAAGACTCCAGCGTCAAGAGATGCAGCGCTGAGCCATACTGGAAGTCTTGCAGGAAACTCAGACATCTACAGTGCAGCGATTAGGCAAGCAGGCGGTATTGAAGTTTCAGGTGTTAGCGAGATGGTAGATACTGCCTACCTTCTTTCTGTCTGTAAGCATAGACCTCAAGGCAACCGTGTAGCAATCGTTACGCATACACTAGGAATTGCATTGGTTGCAGCACAGACGTTGGAATTGAATGGTGTAGAGTTACCTAATCCAACTGAAGAAACTGCAAGCAAGATACAATCGATGCTCGGTATGTCTATTGACATCCCAATCAAGAACCCAATTGACCTCTTAGCCCAAGGATGGGCACAACCAAAGATCTTTGCAGATGCATTCAAGACAATATTGAATGAAGAGTACTATGATGCAATTATGATTGTCTTTGCACCGAACTATCAAGATGATATTGGAGGTGGCATCCCAATAGACAAGATAGTTGATGCATCAAAAGACGTAGCAAAGCCAGTAGTGAGTATTCTTTCGTCACCTAATAGTAACAAACCTCCGGGTTATGAGGTCTTGGAAGCAGCAGGCATCCCATTCTATTCTAGTCCTCAGAGAGGAGCACAAGCTCTAGCTAATATGATCCGAGTGTCCAGAAAAAAGAAGGGGAAGCCGCTAGATGACTAACGGCATGCGGATTTATCCCTTTGTAATTGAAACAGTTTCGCTTTGTACCCGTGAAGTTGTGCTAACTGATTCACCATTGAGTGTACCGTCAAGGAGAGCTCCATAGGCTGCCATGTCAAAGTGTCCATGCCCAGACAGATTGAACACAATTGCCTGAGATTTGTTCTTCTTCTTGGCTTCCAATGCGATGTCAATTACTGCTTTGATAGCGTGGGCGGATTCAGGTGCTGGAATGACACCCTCAGTTTTTGCAAATAGAACTCCTGCATTAAGCACTTCCAGCTGCTCATAAGCTCGTGCCTTAATACGTCCCTCCTCGACAAGTGCGCTGATAGTGGGAGCTACTCCATGATACCTCAATCCCCCAGCGTGTATCTTTGGTGGTGTAAAGTCTGAGCCAAGGGTGTACATCTTAAGTTTTGGAGTCATCCCTGCAGTGTCACCAAAATCATATCGGTACTCTCCCTCCGTAAGGGAAGGACAAGCTTTGGGTTCTACAGCAATGCATTGTACATCACGGAATCTTTCTTCCGCGATGAACGGGTATGCCATTCCAGCGAAATTACTCCCGCCTCCTACACAGCCTACTAGATAATTGGGAGTTTCTTCTATGCTATCTAGTTGCATGATTGTTTCTTGACCAATGACGCTTTGCTGAAGCAAGACAAAATTAAGAACAGAGCCTAGTGTATACTTGGTGTTCTCATGTTTCATTGTATCCTCAATTGCTTCACTGATTGCTATACCAAGGGTACCCGGATGGTCAGGATCTTCCTTGCGCACCTTTCGACCATAATCAGTCTTATCAGAAGGGCTGGGAACAATCTGAGCCCCATAGGTTCTCATTAGTGTGCCACGATACTGCTTTTGCTCGTAACTGATACGAACCATGTACACCATAGCTTCGATATCAAAATATGCACAGGCCAAAGCAACAGCACTTCCCCACTGTCCAGCACCGGTCTCGGTAGCCAATCGTTCAACTCCCTCCTTCTTGGCGTAATAGGCTTGAGCCACTGCTGTGTTCAGTTTATGACTACCAGTTGGAGAAACATCCTCTCGTTTGTAGTAGATTCGACAAGGGGTCTTTAGAGCCTCTTCGAGACCAACTGCTCTCTGGAGAGGAGATGGGCGACCAGACCTCATAAGAATACCACGTACCTCCCAAGGTATCTCTATCTTCTTCTCCATGGATACCTCTTGCTTGACACACTCCTCGGGGAAGAGTGCCATCAGAGCCTCTGGTCCTATCGGATCCCCCGTCGCAGGATTGAGCGGTGGTGGAAGAGGGTTCTTCAGATATGGTAGAATATTCACATAGTGTGTTGGTGTATCTTCAATGTCTAACTGAATTCTTGTCTTTACACGTCTCATTAATCTATCTCCGTGTTTTTCCCGCTTCTGGAAAGTGGCGTCTCATCTGAACAAACATCATGCATGCAAAATTGTGGATCAACTTAGTACATGAAAGGCAAGCAAGAGTTGCTTCAAGAGAAAAAGTAGGTTCAGAAACACTAGAGGTGTGATTTGGTGAACTGACTAAACGGGCCTCACACGACCCCTTTGCCATTGGCCAAGGCACACTCGTGTCATATCTCCACACTCAGTTACGGGTGTATTCGCCGTTTCTCATGGATTTATAAATATTGTGCATAAATGTACCTCAATGTACTAATAAGTACATTGGAATATTCCACCAAATTCTACCATTTCATTAGACTAAGTAATCATAGATATCTTTACTAGAGTCGTTCACAACTGATGCAAGCATGGTACAAAGTGGATTTGTGAATTAGGTGAATCACATGGATGAGGATAAAGGTGAACTTCCTGAGAAGAAAATCATTGACTCAGTCTTATTGAAAACGTTCTTTGATGATTCACCGTTAGGTGTCGTGATTATTCACGAGGGAATAATTCTCTACATCAATGACGCACTCTGCAAGTCCATGGGAATTACTACAGAAATGGCTCTCAATCAGAATATCGCTCTACTTACTCAAGTCTTGGAACCAGAGCTCAGGGAACTTGCACTAAAAAGATTCCATAGTGTGGAAAGATTGGAAAGGAGCTTCGATAAAGAACGATACAACCTAACTACTCAAGATGGAAAAAGACGTACACTTGAAATAACATCCAATGTTGTGGAAATTTCAGATATAAGATATGTAATCGCATATGCGGATGATGTGACAGAAGACCAAGAAATTCGGGATAGTACCGCTAGGGAGAGAAAGGCATTTGGCATTATTGCTGAGGCAGCACTCAGCTCCGAAAGTACACCTCAAGTATGTGAAAAGGTACTGAATGGTCTTATTGAAAATCTCGGGTTTGATTTAGGAACTGTTCGACTCTTCAATAAAGAACAAAACTCTCTAGACCTCATCTCCTCAATTGGATTTGATGATGTAAAAGCAGAGTCATCCATAGAAGTTAGCAATCCTAATTTTCTAGCAGCTCGGACTGCAAGAACTAAACAACCTCTCTTTATTCCAGACTTGTCTGAAATCTCAGAGGATATTGAAAGAATGTTCAAAGCAAAGAAAATGGGACTTCAATCATTAATATTTTGGCCACTGATTGGAACAGATGATACTCTAATTGGTGTCATCAATGTTGCATCTCATAAGAAGAGATCAATAGGACTGATAGATAGAGGATTCTTCACAACTGTTGCAAGTATGTTTTCTACCGTTCTAGAACGAAGAGACACTGAGGAAAAGTTGAAAGAAAGCCAAGAACAATTCATTGCATTTGCAGATAACTTACCAGGTCCTGTATTCATAAAAGATCATGAATCCAAAGTCATTTTCATTAATCGATTTATGAGGTCAATGAGCCCTAGACCTGATAGCACGGGTCTTTCCAATGTAGATCTCTTTGACCACTTAAGAGCAGAGGAGCTAACTACTGAAGATCAAAAAGTACTGGCAAGAGGACCAATAGATAGAATCCAAAAAACTCGTGATAAGGATGGAAAAATGCGTACGTATAGGAGTCACAAGTTTCCGATATTTCGAGAAGGGAAATCTCCTCTTATCGGAGGATTCTCACTAGACATCACGGAAAGAGTGGAAGCAGAAAATCAACGAGAAGAGGCGAAAGCACGAGCAGAATTTTTCAATGACCTGATGGCACACGACATCAATAATATGCATCAAGGAATCATGGCTAGTCTTGAGCTTATTCTTGAAGATGACGAATTACCCGAACGATTGAGAATCATTGCAGATAGAGCACTCAAACAGGTCGATCGAAGTGTGTCTCTAATTAACAATGTTAAGAAATTCACCATGATCAATCAAGGAGATATCCAGCTTGAGAAGACAGATCCAGCTGAAGATCTTATTGTTGCGATTGAAACTGTGAAGCAGTCATTCCCGCACCTTCAGATAAATGTGAAGACGAATATTAGCAAGAAAGAGTATTGCATAATGGCAAACGAGTTTTTGCAAGATGTGTTCTACAATTTATTGCATAACTCAGTGAAAGTGACTGAATCTAGAGAAATTAATATCGAAGTTGAGGTCACTCTTACCCAGGCAGGTGAGTACCTTCGATTCGATTTCATCGATTGGGGAATTGGTTTGGATGACACGATGAAAAAGACAATTCTCGCAGGTCTCGATGAGAGAGTCCGCAGGGTCTCAGGTGTTGGCCTGACACTAGTAAAGCAGATAATTGACCAATATGGGGGAAAGATATCTGTCGAAGATCGAGTGAAAGGAGACCATACGAAAGGGGCTCGATTCATTATCCTATTGCCTAATGGTTGCTAGAAAGAGACATCATTCAATGTTTCTTCAATCATTAGCTGCAGGCGTTCCGATTTTCCGTGCCATGAGTGCAAGGACTACAAAGAGGACAATTCCAATCACTATCGTAATCTCTCTTGCAACAGAGTACCCATAGAGGACATATCCCAGTGCCAGAAACCCTCCGACTAACATCTGTCCAACTATTGTTGCCCAATTTGCGGGAGCTAGTTTACTACTCTCATCATGGTGTCTAAGTGCAGTTACAATTCCAAGTGTACTCAGCGGCAAAGTTGATAGAACGAGCAAGGACTCAAACTTAATCCAACCAAGGAAAACTAGAACAATAATTCCAACATACATTACAGTCAGAGCAAGTGTGTAACCCTTTGCAGCAAGTTTACGACCCATTCGAACAACCAGAGTCCGTTTCTTTGCATCACGGTCTGCGACGTAATCTGGAAATTCATTGATAAAGAGTACTAACGCTATCATGATTGCTACTGGTATTGAGATGAATCCAGGTTCAAGGAATTGTTCAAAAGGAATTATCAATGGCCAAGCTAGTGCTATTGGAGTCTGTACCTGTACATAATATGCCCCGACCACCATCAAAACACCGAAAGTAGAGCCAATCACGAATTCACCGACACCACGTTTTACGAATCTAATAGGAGGGGTCGAGTAGAAGAAGCCCAGGAATGCGCCTATTCCACCAAAAGCAAGGATCACCCAACCTAATCGAAACACGAGATAGAAACCAAGGATACCTGCAATAATATAACATGCAATTGCTCCAAGAGCAACTTGTTTGGGAGTTAGCAGACCCTGCTGAATCGTTCTACTACCACCACTATAGGGTCGAATGAATTCCACATTGATATCATCACTTCCAGTTCTTTCTTCTGTGTGGTCAAAATAATCATTGGTTACATCTGCACCCCAATGTAGAAAGATGCCTGCAAAGAGAGTGATAAGAAAGAGGTCCAAATGGAAAATTCCATGGAGACCAAATGCCACTGCAGTACCTACGAAAATTGGTACAGTTGAAGCTGGTATAATTCCAAGTTTCACTTCTTGAAGCCAAACTCTAACCTTTGAAACTTCTTTCTTCTCTTCTATCGAATTCATCTCCACTCTAACCTCGCTAAAACGATTTCTGAATGGAATAACTCTCAATAGGTTTTGTTTTTAGAACTTCCCCTTAGTCACGAAATTCCTCTCTGAAGGGTTAAAACGCTAAGACCCTGTAACCAAGTAACTGTTAAATCAAGGTTTCATTATGTAAATCAGTTGAATGGAGCTGCAAGCTTGGTCGATTCTGAAGTGGATTACATTCTCAAGATGGTAGCACTCGGGGACGGGGCTGTCGGTAAAACATCCTGCATCATGAGGTTCACAGAGAATAGATTTGGTGAGAAGTACAAGGCGACAATCGGGACTAGTATTGCAGTGAAGAACATACAAGTTGAATTCAGGAAAGGAGAGGTTTCGAAGACACAGATTGTCCTCTGGGATCTCGCAGGTCAACCATCATACAAAGACCTACGTTCGAGATACATGCATGGTTCATCGATGGGTTTTATTGTGTACGATGTTACTAGACCTTCAACATTCATGAATACCTATGAATGGTATCGGAATTTTCAAGCAGTGTGTCCGACTGCTGTAACTGTCCTAGTTGCCAATAAAGTTGATAGGGAAGACCGACTTGTTCCTGAAGAAGCAGGGGTTATGCTTTCAAATTGGCTTGGATTGAAATATATCGAAACTTCAGCAAAGACAGGTAAGAATGTCAATGAGATGTTCATTGAATGCTCTAGAGAAGCAATCTTGAAAGATTACACATGACTTCCAATTCGCTTCTTGTACTGATTCTCCGTATTCATGATTTATGGGAAGAATAATTGGGCGGCCTCGAATGCATAATCCAAAATCACGTTCGGGAATATGAACAACGCAATTACTGCAATCACGCAGATTGCTACGGTGACCATTGGAATCATTGGTAAGTTCAACTTCGAATCGTCCTTTGGTTCCTCCATGTATGTGAACTTCAGTACACGTAAATAGTAACCCAAGGAGAATACTGAATTAAGTAGACCAATCAATGCTAACCACCACATTCCTGCCACGACTGCGCTTTGGAAAAGCACTAGTTTTGACCAGAATCCAACAGTCAATGGCATCCCTGCTAGGGAAAGCATTAGTATTGCAAACATTGCAGCAGCTGCAGGAGCTCGCTTGCTCAATCCAGCTAGATCGTCGTACGTAATACGTTTTGTGAGTTTGAAGGACATTGCCCAGATTAAGATAAAAGCTGCAGTCTTCATGATTGCGTGAGTAAATGCATGGAATCCAGCAGCAGCCATTCCAATCTCGTTCGCTGCAGCAACACCAATGAATAGGTATCCCATCATTGCAATACTTGAATAAGCAAGCATCTTCATGATATCCTTTTGAGCGAGCGCAAGAACATTACCGATGATCATCGTCAGTATGGCTACTCCTGCAATCAAGGGAGCCCACTCAATTCGGGCAAAGAAGAATCCAACCATAAGAATTCTGAGTAGTGCACTTACTCCGGTCTTCTTTGAACCACCTGCAAGGTACGCAGTCACGCTTCCATCAGCTGACGCATATGCATCCGGCACCCATTGCCAACCAGGGAAGATACCCACCTTGAATCCAAAGGATACAAGGAACAGCACCATTGCAAGAAGGAGTGTGTATGCTGCAGGTTCATTTCCTACAGGAGAAGCCCAGAGTGTATTAACGTATTCACTGAGTACCGATAGCTCTGTTGTACCAGTCACTCCGAAAGTAAGAGCAATACCGAAGAGCATGAGCATAGTCGCCAGCAACCCCATGACGAAGTATTTGGTTGCCCCATCAATAGCCTCTCGTCGTGGACCGAGTGCGACAAGAATGTAAGTTGGAGTGCTCATAATTTCCCAAGCTAAGAATAGTGCAACAAGATCTGTAGCCATGATGACCCAGAGTGCTCCTGCAAAGGAGATGAGGAGTAAGAAGTTGTATGCACCTTTGTCACCACCCCAAAGTGTTGATGATAACAGAACTAGGATTGCAACAATAAGCACAATGTACATGAAGAAATCTGAAAATGCGTCCCTCACAAAGAGCGTACCAAATGAATATCCTGACATTACTCTTGGATCAAACATCAGCATCTCGAAAATCGCAAGAATGACTCCGATGAAACTGATCCCAAGTGGATTGTAACGCATCCCAACAACCAGAGCTATCATACCGAAAAGTACCAAGGTAATCGCAGGTAGCGACATAATCCATTCTGTAGGAACATATGTGAGTATCAAATCACTCAATGGAGTGAGTAGCAGTCTAAGACTTTCAGCAATAGCATCAAGTTGTAACATTAGGGAGAACCTCCAGCTAACATCGCATCGATAACTGGTTTCACGAAATCCAAGACCAAGTCTGGCCAGACTCCAAGTAGAATCACAGGGATCAACATCAGGATTGGAGCGACCAAATCACTCCATGATGCTTCAGTAATCGGATTCTCAGATTCAGCATCAGGGTCACTGAATACGATACGATTCAGCATCCAGAGCATGTAACCTACTGTAACGAAGATACCAAACCCAATCAAAGCAGACCAATTGTATACTACAATAGCACCGAAGATTATGAGCGCTTCAGCAATGAACCCGCTAAAGCCAGGAAGACCAAATGCAGCAAGTGAGGCAATGATGAGAACAGCAGATAATTTTGGTGCCTTCTCCATAAGGCCTTTGATTTTTGGAATCTCACGAGTTCCAGCATTGTATTTGAGTTGACCCGCGACGATAAACATCACTGAGATTATCGTACCATGTGAAAACATCATAAAGATTGAACCTTGAATTGCGAGGTTTGCCGCAGCCTGGATTGTAGGATCAGAACTACCAGCACCTGCCGCGTAAGCAGCAACACCTAGTAAAACCCAGCTCATATGGTTGATACTTGTATAAGCAACGAGACTCTTCATATCTGTCTGCGCCATCGCTGTGAAGGCTGCATAGATACATGTGAAGATAGCAACTATTGCAAAGGGAATTGCCAATCTAGCAATAGCATCAGGCACCATCCAGAGACCAAGCCTGATGAAAGCATATCCACCCATTTTCAAGAGGATTCCAGCAAGAATGACAGATCCTGGTGTGGGGGCTTTCACATGAGCCCAGGGTAGCCAATTGTGAAGTGGAAATACCGGAAGCTTAACTCCAGCACCCATGAATATAGCAAGAGCAAATCCAATCTGAATCCATGGATCGAGTCCGAGATCCCGAAGAGCAATCATACTGAATGTTGGTACTTGTGTTGCGACTCCATTGATGTCAAACATTGATGACATGAAGTAGAGGTAAAAGAATCCAACAAGCATCACTGCAGAACCAAGATGTGTGTAAATGAAGAACTTGATTGATGCATGACGACAGCCCTCTTCTCCCCAACGACCTATAATGAAGAACATCGGTATTAGAACGAGCTCCCAAAAAATAAAGAAGCCAATCAAATCCAATGACATGAAAACTCCTAGTAATCCAGTCTGAAGCACCAAGAAGAAGGTGTAATAGAGACCCTGCGATTCTTTGATGTGATTCGATCCGATAGCGGCAATCCAAACTACAAGATTGGATAGCAGAATCATGACCATCGAGATACCATCTACTCCAAGGATAATCTCGAAAACTGGAGCAGTTGAATCAGTACCTAGTCTGGCAAGCATGTAACTGACAGTATGACTCATTCCACCTGGGTCCGAACCTAATGAGGGAGTACCTATAATGAGTAAACCTGCAAGACCTAACTCCAGAGTTGTAATAATCAGGGTGATAGCTCGTGCACCTTTACTTCCCAAGAGGTATGCAAATAGAGCACCAACTAGTGGGACAAGTAGCATCAACACTAGGACATTCATAGGTAGCAAATTGAGCAGATTGGTTGCGAAATCGAGCTGCATCTAGATTAACCCCCATGATAGAAGAGCAAGAATGACCAAGAGGCCAAATCCGAATATTACTACACCAACATAGTCATTGATACGACCAGTCTGTGATCCCATGCTAATTTCTGATGCTTCAACTGCAGTTGTTGAGACTCCTTCAGCAAATCCATCAACGATGTTATCATCAAACCAGCGAACCTTCGTAGATATCCCAATAGCTGCATCTGCAGACTTGAAATCAATGCCATCAATGATTGGCTCATCCACCTTTCGTCTCCATAGGTCTGCAAACCTGAGAAACTTATTCACGAACCAATAATATGACTCGTTGATGTACCAACGATGTTGTAAGAAACTATACAACTTTCTGAGAATACCAGTCTCTGGAATTCTCGTGTTTGGTGTAGCAGCGTTCTTAATGTATATCACATAAGCGGGAACTCCACCTGCTAGAAGAGCAAGGATTGTGATTCCAAATGGAATCAATCCGGGCATCGTGATTTTTACCATAATCATTTCAGTCATGATTTCCAGCCAGGTGTGAGTGTCATTGATTGCAATTTGCTGTATAAGTGGAAAGACAGCGAACGCAATGACTGTGAATCCTGCAAGTATGTAGAGCGGAACCATCATTGCCGGACCGGGATCATGAGGATCACTATGATGCTCATCGTCATGTTGTTCATCATCATGATGCTCTGGGCGTGGACCATGGAATACCATCCCCATCAAACGTATACTATAGAATATCGTACACGCTGCGGCACCAACAGCCAAGATAAAGAGGAATACTCCAACTGGATTGTGCAACGCTAATTCATACGTGTACTCAATAATGGAATCCTTTGACCAGAAACCCGACATCGGAGGAATTCCTGCTAATGCAAGCACACCAATGAGCATGACTCTGTATGTCCATTTCATGTACACCTTTAGCCCACCCATTTTTGACATGTACTTTGTATGAACTGAATGAATGACACCTCCTGCCGCAAGGAATAGGAGTGCCTTGAAAGCTCCGTGAGAAACAACATGTAGAATTCCACTCAGCAACGCAGGATCAGAATGACCATCAAGAGCGAGGATTCCACCAGTACCAATTGCTAGAATCATATAGCCAAGCTGGCTTAAAGTGGAAAACGCAAGAACCTGTTTGAGCTCATTTGAGACCATCCCCATTGTCCCTGTCATGAATGCAGTGATTGCACCCACAACAGCAACAACGATGAAGAATGTTATTGCTGATTCAATTCCAAAAGATGCTAGTGGAGTAAATGCTATCTCGTGCTCAGTGACTGGATGAGCAGATGATGTAGTTGCAACAATTGTGATCAAGAATCGAGCGGACATGTACACTCCAGCCTTAACCATTGTAGCAGCGTGAATTAATGCAGAAACCGAGGTCGGACCTGCCATAGCTTCCGGTAGCCACACTTGGAGAGGTGCTTGACCAGATTTGCCGATAGCACCTGCAAAGATGAGAAATAGTGCTGGGAGTAAGAGACCCCAACGGGCCATATCAGTCCACCAAGTATTTGCAGGATCGGTCATACTTCCAGGACCAACAAAAAGGAAGGAACTTGTAAATGTAAAGAGTAGAAGAATCCCACCCAGCATGAACGCATCGCCAATTCGTGTGACGATAAATGCCTTTGTTCCACTGTGAGTGTTTTGTTCACCTTCGGTCTCGAACTGGAGAAGAGGATTGCTCTGTTCATAACCCATCGGGTCTACTTCTGGCTTGTTTCGCTTGTCGTTCCAGAATCCTATCAGACCATAGCTACAGAATCCCATGATCTCCCAGCCAATAAATGCAATCAGCAGATTATTGCTCAAGACGAGTGTGAGCATTCCACCACCGAAAGCCAGCATAAGGAAGAAGAATCTGTCGCGGTCGCCCTCATGTGCCATGTATTCTGTGGAATAGACATAGATCAGGAAACACAATGTACTGGACAAAATTGCCATGATGATTGAGAGCGGATCAAGAAGCATCTCAAAGGGAACATAGAGTCCAGGAATATTGATCCATTCCCAGTGTGGCATGTCTGTGGTTCCCAAGTCCATCAACAGCTACCAACACAATACCATAGAGATTCCCATGAGGATTGCAGGAGTCCAGTCACGTAGCTTCTCGCTAAATCGACCAAATAGAGGAACAAGGAGTGAACCAGCTAGTGGGATTACGAGGATGAGGTAGTAGGGTAGACCAAATAACATATGATTCACCTCATGGACCGAGAAT
Source organism: Candidatus Thorarchaeota archaeon (assembly GCA_004524565.1). Lineage (GTDB taxonomy): Archaea > Asgardarchaeota > Thorarchaeia > Thorarchaeales > Thorarchaeaceae > SMTZ1-45. Next base: position 6,097 of record SDNZ01000039.1, on the reverse strand, counting down.
TCCTGCAAACGCCGGGATTATGACATCTAGTGCCAAACTCGGGAATATTCCAAAGATTACAATGAGAATACCAAGGATGATCATTGGAATGGTCATAGACCTTGGACTCTCCTTTACATCTTCTAGCTCCTCAGGATGTGGCCCAAGGAAGACTCGCCAAAAGAAGCGAAGCATGTATGCTGCGCTGAGAATCGAACTGGAAACAGCCAGGATCGTCAGGACAAGAAATGGTAGATTGACTATTATTGTGGGTGTTGGAATTGCAGCTTGGAATCCACCAAGGAACATCATCCATTCACTTGCAAATCCAGATAATGGAGGACTACCAGCAATACTCATCATACCTATAGCAGCTGCAAAGGCAGTGATGGGCATCTTGTTCGAGAGACCTCCCATCTTCTTAATGTCACGGAGACCAGTCTGATGGATGACTGCACCTGCGGTCATAAACAACAGACCCTTTGAGAAAGCATGATTGATGAGGTGGAACATTCCTCCAGACACTCCAATGACTGTAGTAGTTCCAAGAGCGAATAGTACATACCCCATCTGTGAGACTGATGAATACGCCAAGAGTCTCTTGATGTCAACCTGTGCTAGAGCCATGAAACCACCATAAAACATCGTAATGACTCCCAATCCAGCCACCCAGAATGAGAGGGATATTGCTGCATCATTAAGTGTCAGGGTTCCGAACCGAACAAGAGCATATGCGCCAGTTTCAATCATCGCCCCTGACAACAGGACTGAGATTGGAGTAGGAGCTTCCGCGTGCACGGGTGGCAACCACCAATGTATAGGAAAGACTGCCATCTTCACGAGGAATCCAGCAGCTAGAAGAATAAAGATAATCTTGAAGATGAGGTCACCATTGGCAACTATGTTTGCGAGGACAAACGATCCAGCCTGAGCATAAAGTAGTCCAAAGCCAATCAGGATACAGACTGCTCCAGACTGAGTATAGAGCCAGAACTTCAGAGCAGTTCGTTTTCTAGTCTCAGGAAAACCCCAGAACAAAATCAGGAAGTAGCTTGGCACTAACATGAGCTCCCAAGCGATAAAAAATTCAATCATATTGGTCGCAAGAGTAACCCAGACCATTCCCATAATGAAGAATAATTGATTAGCAAAGAATGTTGGTTTGTTCTTTGTATGCTCCGTGTAACCAACTGCATAAACGACAGATAGGAATCCAAGGACTACAACTGCAAACGTGATTGGAAATGCAACTGCATCGAGTTGAAGTCCGAATGGTTCAAGGATGTCAGACCAGATAGCGGTCTCTACAGATTGCCCAGCAGTAAGGAGTTCATAGAATGGAGGAATCATAAGCAGTGTTCCTAAAAGTGAAAAAGCAACAGCTACTTTGCCTGCACTTTCAGCGATTCTGTTCTTGAGGAGGTAGATGAACAATCCACCAAGGAACATCACCGCCAGTGAAATGAACATGAACGGAATTCCAAAAGCCATCTAGCGGAACCTCCTTCCTCGCCACTCTAATGGATCTCTATCAAGAGTGGTGATCTTATCAGGACCGTAGACAAGATCCTCACGATCTCCTTCCGAGATATCGACAATAGGAGTATGAAAGAGCGCTTCGAACCTGCAAGCACTTACACAATCGCCACAGAAAATGCAGCGAGTGTAATCAAAGTATAGCGCGCAATCCTTCTCGAACTTCTTGTCTTCCTTGTCAATACGAATTGCTGCTACTGGACAGGCACGAACACACTGCGCACAGGCAGTGCACTTTTCGCGAATGTGAATGTGTCTACCACGTGTTGCTTCAGGATAGGGTCTATCCTCAAAGGGGTAGAAGTATGTAAAGGGTCTCCTGAAGACTTGGCGGAAGACGTGTTTCAAGATTCTGAAGATGTCACCTAGATTTCCTACAAATCCCATCTTACTAGCCTCCTATGACTAAGGGGAGAAGTCCGGGGATGTAGACTACAGCAAACATCACTAGGACTACGTTCAGTACTGAAAGCGGAAGGAGATACTTCCAACATAAGTGAACAATCTGATCCTGTCTAAGACGATAGAAGGAAGATGTGACCAGAGTAAAGAGGAAGTAGATCACAAGCCACTTGATTAGAAAGTTTACAATTCCAGGAAGGAATGGCAAACCGTTGAAACCTCCAAAGAAGAGCGCTACCATGAGTGCACTGTAGAGCATCTGTTCAGCAAATTCTGCGAAGTAAACAACTGTGAAATAAATACCTGAGAGCTCTGTTCTCCACCCAAAGATAATCTCAGAATCCGCAACAGGTGCATCGAAGGGGAATGTACCCACGGACGCAATGGATGCAACTAAGAAAGTAGCAAAGTTGACTGGGAGTAGAACAACGTACCAGATGCTTGTTTGAGCCGCAACAATGCTAAACATGCTCAATGAACCAGCGAGCATTGCGGGTCCAACTGAAGAGATAACCATTGGAATCTCTGATGCAAACTGATTATTCGCTGCTCTGAATCCGCCAATGAGTGAATACTTTGAACCAGAGACCCAACCAATAAGAAGTGAGAATACTGGTACTGCTGTTAAAAGCGCGAAGATAAGAACGAGACTTACAGACAGATCAGGGAATGCAGATCCTGGAGCACCTAGGATGTTCCAATATGGATCCCATGGAATGAAAGCGAAGGTAAGAAGAACAATAACTAACAACAGCGAAGGTAGGATTCTATACATCCATCTTTTTGCCTTCAATGGAATAATGGTTTCCTTAGCCATGAGCTTGATGGCATCAGCAAACAGCTGGTATCCTCCATATTTGCCTACATGAGTAGGTCCTCGTCTATCTTGAACACGAGCCCAGATTTTACGGGTATACCAGACAGTGAAGATAAGTGCAAAGAGCACGAATATCAGACCCGGCATTAAGATGGCACGAACTAGAAACATGAAATTCTCAGGAAGAGCGACAAGAGCCCATATTCCATCGATAACATCCAATATCCAGATGACAAACCACTTGAGAATTCCCCAGAACCATAGGAGAACTCCCCAAATCCAGTCCCAGAGCCCGGATAACCAAAGATAGAAGTCGAATTGTTGCATTTCATAACCTCCTAGCGATCCCACCATCCAGGATATGGATCTAGACTTCCGAATATTGCAGGGAAATCAGCAAACCGTGCACCGGGTACAATATGCTTCAATGAATAGTAAGAAGCAAAACATGGCCCCCGTATTTTTGCTCTCCACGGAGTCTGAGCCTTTTCCATTGTCTTAAGCCAAACCGAGGTCACTCCACGAGTTCCCTCAACTCTGCCATAACCTTCTCCTTCAGGTAGTCTGTTCACCTTTGCTCGAGCCTTCGGGTCTATGATTGGACCCTCAGGAAGGAGTGGGAGTAGTTTATCAATTATATCAAGTGATGTTTCTATCTCCTTGAACCGTTGGAGTAATCTATCGAAAGCATCACATTCTCCAGGATGCTCCTCGTTGTGAGTAGTTGGAACTTCCCAGTCAATCATACCATAAGCCAAGTTCGGGTCAGGGTCATCTTTGCGCAAGTCCATAGGAATTCCGCATGCTTTGATATTGGGTCCAGAAAGACCCCACTTGAGAGCCTGTTTTGCTGTGTAATGACCTACCCCCTCAGTTCGTAGTCGAAAGGTAGGACTTCCAGCCAGCATATCATCGAATACTGGCATTCTTTCCTTAACGCGACTTAGAGCAATTTCCATTTTAGCATGGAATTTGGGAGTGAAATCATACTTAACTCCACCAGGAGTTGCATACGAAACAGTATGACGAGAACCAGTGAGTTCCTCGAATGCATCAAGGGTATACTCTCGGTCAACCCATGGCCATAGGAGCATTGCGAAGAGACCCAGCTCTCCTGCGAATTGACCCCACCAGAATTGCAATGAGTGAATACGATTGAACTCCAACATTATTGTCCGCATAATCTTTGCGCGTTCGGGAATCTCAAGGTCAACAATCTTCTCGACTGCTGCGATGTAGGGATATTCAGCTAAGAAAGCTTCCATCATACAAATACGCTCAAGAATCATTGAACCTTGCCTGAAGTTTCGAAACTCGAGACATTTCTCTGCAGAACGATGGAAGTAACCAGCATTTGGATCACATTCAACGATATAATCCCCAACGAGTGTGAGTTTTGTGGCCCAACCATGTGCACTAACGTGCTGAGGGCCAAACCAAATTACACTGGCTTCATCAAGAATATCTGGACTCATGATGATTCACCTCCAGATTCTGGTCGTGATTTGGGTTGCGCTAGACCAGTCTCATCCATTCGACTTCGGTCAGTAACAAAGCTCTTCCTCATTGGGAACTTTCCTTCAAGTTCATCAGGAAGAAGCAATAGACGAAGGTCAGGATGATTTTTGAAATTGACTCCAAACATCTCATGAGTTTCACGTTCATGCCATTCAAGCCCGGGGAAAATATCACAGACTGATTCAATCTCTGGTTTTTCTCCTTCAAGATGAACACGAAGTTGAAGAAGCATCTTGTTTGCATGAGACCAGAAGATGTAGATAAGTTCGTACTTATTCTCCGTTAAATCGATTCCAAACAGCGATTCAGGTAAGGCATCTGACACTTGCTCATCAATCAATGAAACAATATCTCGAATTTTCTCAGGAGGAACGATTAACTCAATCTTGTTCCCATCAAGAGGTTTCGATTCAATATCGGGATATTTGTTAATAATCGCACGGCCCAATGTTGAAGCAGAACCAGGAGTATCAGACATGCTCTTCATCCTCCAGCGAAATTGGTGCTCCAAGGTCTACGGTGTTGTATCGCCTGTTGTACATGAGCATCAGGACCATCGCAAGTGCAGTATGAGCTGCAGCCACCGAGATTACAAGTATGATGAGTCATTGTCCCAAAAATGAAAATGCAGGACTGTAAATAGAAACTGCCACTAGGGCGATGTTTACACCATTTCCCATAATTTCAGCCGCGATGAGTATTCGAATGAGGTTGCGCTTCACCATCATTCCATAGGCTCCAAGACCTATCAAGATGAAAGATAAAGAAAGGTACCATGAGAGCGGAATCATTCGTTACCAACCTCCTCTGATGACTCTTTAACTTCTTCAATAGATGCTACATCATCTATTGGGTCTTCAACTGATTCGACACCAAACTCACCATGAATCGCAATCATACTCTCAGCTTTATCCATCTTCAACATTGCAATGGCACCAACAATAGCAGTGAGTAGAATGAGCGCGATCATCTGAACATAGATACCATGCTCAGACCAGAGCCATTGAGAAAGGAGCTCCAAATTATTCTCAAGCGGAGGTAAATCAGGCGCGAACGTACTGTACCACGGGAAGAAGAGTGCTAATGATGCAGATAGCATTCCAACCAACGTAGCGATCACACTACCAGTTGATCTGCGTACCGTTGACGGAAAGACTTCCAAAGAAGAGTCCTGTGCACGTGGTAGTAGTAGAACTGCGAAGATAATCAATGCACTAATACCTCCAGTGTACACAGCAATCTGCATACCTGCAATGAAGGGGGCTTCAAGGAGAAGGTAGAAACCTGCAACAAATGATGCCATGAATCCAAAGAAGAACGCCGCATAAACAATGTCCTTGTGCTCAAGGGCTAAGTACGCAAGCACGATAACAATACCTGCTATCATGAGGAATTCCAATTGCTCAAACCAACCAAGATCAGCCTGCATCAACTTCAGTGACCTCCTGCAATCTTCTCTTTCATCTCTTGCTCAGCCTTGGCCTTCCTGTAGAGAGTGAGGGTTTCTTGACCGCTGAGAAATGTCTCGGGCAATTTCTTCATTGCAAAGCCCATTCCACCCATTATTATCAGAACAAAGACAAGAACTTGCCAAACAACATCCACATTCAATCGGAATGAGGACCCTGCCAGAAGCCACAGGAACGCGCCCATAACGTCCACAACAAGGAATAGAATTGTATAGACAAGATAGTTGTAGGGATACGTAATCCTAGCAGGACCGATAGGTTCCTCCCCACATTCATAAGAAGCAGTCTTCTCGCTATTTTGTAGGACATGTGGTCTAAGAACCCACGACGCAAAGAGCATGCCACCTACGAGCACAACAGCCAGAACAGCCCAGAC
>SDNZ01000186.1 GCA_004524565.1 Candidatus Thorarchaeota archaeon | reverse complement strand
TGAAACATGACCCATGGGAAAGGTAAAAAGAGTATCAGACGGAGATTAGGTAACTGACCAGTGGTGTGCAAAGAATGAGAAAACGTAATGGAATGCTAATATTCTGGCCCGCATATTTTGATCAAAACATCTCTAGATCTCAGGGTCGTAAGCTTCCAAGCAAATTATCTGCCCCTGACGTCACTCTTGATATTCTAGAAAAAGCAGCGGAATCAGCAGGATTAGAGTATGAAGTAGAACCCGAAAAACGTTACCCAAAGGACGGGTCTGAAGCTAAAGGCTACATCGTTATTGCAAATGATGAGGGTCATAAGAAGAAGAGGCTCATGCTAATGCTAGCAAAGGGTGTTCGTAGAGCCACAGCTTTGAGGGAATCTGCACGTATAGCTGCTGAACAGAAGAAGAGTAAGAAGAAAGGTAAGAAGAGGAAATAGAATCAATCTGGAGCCAAATTATTTGCGTCGATTAGGAAAAGTACTCCACATTTCAACCCGTGGTTCAATCATCATTCGAACGGAAAAGACACCTCCTGTAGGAGACAAGTCTCTAGTGATGGATAAGAATGCACAAGAAGTCGGTACAATCATCGATGTGTTTGGTCCAGTGAAGTATCCATATATTTCAATTAAACCAAAACGAGGATATGACACAAAGAAACTAGTCGGTCAGATGCTCTATTTGTACAAAAAGGGATGAACACTTGTGTACATTTATGCCTATTCTAATACGGCATATGTCGAAAATGGTTAGCCCCTTCCGATTATTTAATATCCTTCTATGTAGTTCGTTCAACGTTATCATGTGTCTTATCAAAGGTCATTCAAATGAACGATGCAGTCGACCGGATTCTGAGCGAAATAAAATCCGCTAAAAAGGATGGTCTAGGCATTGATGAACTGGCCGAAAGACTTGGTATCGATAAAAAACAGATCACGTTAGCTCTAACGACTCTGATGTCCGAGGGACGGATAATGCAGAAACAAGAACACGACGACAAATACATACTCAAACCAGCAACAATCACTGATGACAGCGAGCCCAGTGGTCTAACAGACATGAACGGGTGTCCATGCTTTCATTGTTTACGAATTAGTAAATGTGGCATTAGACAGCCAGATTCACCAACTGATTGTAGTGAATTAGAAGAATGGATGGGCTCAGATATTCGATAGTCTATCTATCCTATTTCTTCTCACTTTGCGCTTTCCTGCGCGGCCCAATAGCAAGTAGATATATCTCCGCACTAGTTTTGCGCGAAGCTGCTGGTTTGATGAGTTTTACAGTGTTGAACCGTTTTCGCATATCCTGTAAGAATTCTTGAAATCCCGGTCCTTGGAAGACTTTTGCCAGAGCTTTTCCATTTGGTCCAAGGACTTGGTTTGCAATCTCAAAGGTTCGTTCTGCCAGTTCAAGTTGTCTAACTACATCTAACTCCCATTGACCCGATACTTTGGGAGAACAGTCGGAGAGGACAAGATCAAATGTATTGCCAATTAATTGCTGAGCTTGTTCAATAACATCATTTTCAAGAATACTACCTTGAATGAAATGAACTCCTTGAACAGGAGGCATGGCATCCAAGTCTATTGCAACGATTTTCAAGCTACTATTGAGTTCGCGTAGAATCTGAGTCCAACCACCTGGAGCACTGCATAATTCCAGAACAATATCCACACCGTGTAAGAGGTTGTGACTCTTCGCCATCTGTCTTATTTTGAAGGCTGATCTACTACGATATCCTGCCTTCTTTGCCGCTTTATAATATGGGTCTTTCCTACGTCGTTCTCCTTCTGAGCTTCTTGGCATCGTTTTTCATCATCCTACAAGTTCGGAAATTGCTGATTTTACATCAATGATAGAAGCATCTGTTCTGATTGCAGTTGGTTTGAAGTGTGTTCTAGCCACTTTATATCCTGCACTTCTCAGATATTCAATGACATCTCTATTCTTGGGTGGTGTAAGATTGTACAAATCGCAGAGTACATGAATGTCAATGTATGGATATGTCAGTAGAGGATTCTCTTCAATCATTTCCTCTAGAATTCTAGGTACCCGTTTGTGGTAGATAGATGGGTCATCCAATTTGAATAAATCTTGAGTTTTCTGAAGTATTTTTGAATCGAATAGATCTCCAATCCAAAGTGGTCCTGCCTCTCTAATAGGTCCTTTACAATCTTTGATAGCATGTTCAAAATGCGAATCTTCGTGTCCTGCCTTTAGTGGAACCGTCTGGGTTCGCATGCACCCTTGACAATATCGTATTACTCCAAGATTATCAGATTCACGATTGGATTTCTTTCTATCAGCTTTGATTTTTACCCATGTTCTGATATAATGATCAGTACTGAGTACTGCGACTGGAGTGATTGAACAATCATTCAATCCTGCTATTCGAAATGCAATTGCCTGAAGAAGTCTCAGCGCAAGTTCATGTACAAACGGAGACCTGATGGAAAATCCTCCGTACCGTCTCATTGCAACTTTCGGGTAGGCTCCACATAAAACTGGCATATCTGTTGCAGTAAGTGCAAGTAGTCCACCATTTGGATTGATTGATTGAATTGATGCATTAAGATACGGTGCAGGTGTTCCAAAGGGGTCAACATCGACATAATCAAATCGTTTCTCTCTTGATTCTGTCATCAATAGAAGCTTGGCATCACCTATCACTACCTTTGCCCTCTTCTCAAAGCCAAGACGTTTGACATTCTTGGTCGCAGTTTCAACCGCAGCAGGATTAGCGTCAAACATTGTGGCAGAAAAATCCCCTGCACATTCATTCAGATATCGTAGTGTTCTGACTCCTGAACCTGTCAAGGGTTCGCACATTGATTCTATCGTGTTGTACTCCAAGTAACCTGAGAGAAGTAATACCGATAAGTCTCGATTCAGTCGCATTCGAGGATTATAGAATACAGGAAGGTTTGCTGAGATCTGCTTCTTATCACCACTATAATGCTGTACATCTGCACTCAGGAATGTAGTCCTGCCTTCCGTATATTCCTTCTCGACTATCATCTAACGCAATCTTCTTGGTTCTGCTAATAAGCCAATAGTATTGGCAAGGCCTCTTCCGATACGCCTAAGTGGATAAATATGAGGAATCAGATAGCACGACACAGTTCGTAAATTAGTTTGTAAGGTGTTGTAACTTGCCAACAAAGATTAGGTTTCAAACAAATCGCGGTGATTTTGTAGCAGAATTCTTCAATGATGATGCAATCAACACGGTCAAGAATTTCGTCACTCTCACTCAGAGTGGATACTATAATGGACTTACCTTTCACAGAGTTGTTGATAACTTCGTGATCCAAGGTGGTGACCCCACAGGTACTGGCTCCGGTGGTCCTGGATATGCTATTCCCTGTGAAACCCGAGGACACCGACAGAAGCACACAGTAGGTGCTTTTTCGATGGCGCACGCAGGTAGAGATACTGGTGGAAGTCAATTCTTCGTAGTTCTTGATGAAGGTAATACGAAACATCTCAATGGTAGACATACAGTCTTTGGACAGACCATTGAAGGGATTGAAGTAGTCAAGCAGATCAAACAGGGAGATACGATGCTCAAGGTTGAAGTCCTTGAACTAGACCCTGCAATTGAGGCACACGAGCTTCAGAAATTGAAGTCTTGGCGTTAGTTTTATAGAAATAGTGAGTAGGAGACCGCGGTCTCCTTCTTACTCATTCTACTGTATACTCTTCTCCAGCTTTGAGAATTACTACTTTTGATGATGTTTTTGATTCAACACTGGTCTTGAAGGCTTCAGGGTTGGCATCCTTTACGTGAATTGGTATAACTATCTTAGATTGAATAGCTGAAGCTGCCTCTGTTGCATCAGCAATATCCATTGTATATGTATCACCGATTGGTAATAGAGCTACATCCACTTCTGCTTGTTCTAACTGCTCCATCTCAGGAATGAAATCGGTATCTCCAGCATGGTATATTTTTATTCCCTCAATTCGTATCAGATAACCCACACCCAACTCTTTGGGATGGAATGGTTCTCCATTGGGTCGAAAACGTTTCACGTTGTATGCTGGAGTTGACCAAATGTGTACATTACTAGTGCTAATGTCCATATGCTGGCCACGGTCCAAGTCCCATACTACTCCCTTCTTAATCTCCTTCTTTACACTTGACGGGGCAATAATTGGACTCCCCATCTTACGGATTTTCTGGAGTAAATCCTTGTCAAAATGGTCTTGATGTCCATGAGTCACCAATATCAAATCTGCAGGTTGAAAATCATTCTTCTTTAGACCCGTACCTTTTGTGGATGGGTCTATGTATATATTCTGAGTATCCGTCTTTATCTGGACACTTGCATGAGCCATTAGTCGTATCGTAACAGTCATTCAAGTCACCTACATCTGGAATAACATTCACTGGTATATACCTTTCATATGATGGTACAATTTATCGGGACGTGATGAATTGAACTGAATCATGCCTCTCCGGTTTGGTCTAACTGCACTAGAGTTCCAAGAAATTGCTCGGAAAGTAATTGTTGATGGCATTCCTGATTTTTCCCGATTGGATGTCTATAATCTGATTCAAGATACTGTTTCCGAGGGATGGCAGACAATAGAACTCTCCTTGGACGTAAAACCAATCATTCCATTCTCTATTACACCTGATACTATCAAACGTCTGATTGACTTGAAGGATGAGCTAGGAATTGCCTATACAGTTCATCTACCATACTTGTCAATTGAGCTAGCTACTTTCAATGAACACGTACGGAAAGGGAGTGTTGAAAGTATCATTGACATTATTGAACTCACGAAATCTCTCAATCCTGAGGCGTTTGTCTTGCATGCGACCGGCGATCTTGCCGCAGAATTCTCGAGTCTTCCTTATAGTAGGGACACTGTGTATACAATCAGTATGCTACTTGCAGGTTTTGCTGCAACCAGTGTTGAGGAAATAATCAGTAGGACTGAAATCAACTCACGAAAACTAGCAATCGAGAATATCACATTTCCCTTTGATGTTATGCGTGATGTGATTAATGACCAAGATACTAGCATCTGCTTTGACACAGCACATCTCCTTTGCCAGATGTCAGGCACTGAATCGATAATGGACTTCTACCAAGCTCACAAGGGTCGAATTACTGAGATTCATCTACAGGATGGAACATTCACTAAATATGACGGAGCTATTTCTCGAGAGGATCATATTCCCTTAGGAACAGGAATTATGGGGGATTCAGTTCTTCGAGAGTTTCTACTTGAATTAATCAAAGACAAATTCAAAGGTCCTCTGATATTCGAACTTACCAAGGATGAAGCAAATGAGTCTCT
>SDNZ01000038.1 GCA_004524565.1 Candidatus Thorarchaeota archaeon | reverse complement strand
TCATGTTATGAACTCCAAGGGAACAAAGAAAAGGCAATTGAAGAAATCGGTATTTCGCTTGAGATTCAAGAGAATCCTCAAGTGAGAGGTGTGATGCTCTATTTCAAGACTCCCGATATTCCGCTTGTAAATTTGGATGCACTTGATAACAGTATGTCTGCTATCTTTGCACGAGCAACAGCAAGTTTGGGGTCAAAAGAGCATCTTGAACGAATGAAAGAGGCAGGAATTGATGATGCAACTACTGAAGCATCTCTGAAGGTATCTGAAATTGGTAAGAAATTCCAAGATGACCTTTTAGAGGCCAAAGATCCAGAATCGTTTATGAAGCAAATTGCTGAAACGTGCATTGACAATAATTGCTATGCTCTGATTAAAGACCTCTTAGCTAAGTACAAAGATATGGATAAATTGAAAAAACAACTCCAAATTCTCGAGTCTAAATCGGGGATAAAGGGACGATTTGCACAATTCCAACATTTAGAATTTGTCCATTTTCAAAAAATATGATTTGAGTAAAATCGATACCAAAAGTTACTGCATAGAATCTTCAAGAAATAGTAATGACAACATTCCCTTTCTTTCGGCCAGTGTCTACGTATCTGTGCGCTTCTACGATCTCTTCCAGTGAGTAAGTTCTATCGATGACTGGTCTGAACTTCCCAGTTTGGAGCAGTTGTTTTAAGAAATCTAGATTCTCTGGTTTCTCTTTTGTTGATGTACTGGTGGAAAGGAAAACTCCACCTTCCTTCAGAACACTTCTGACATCCGATGATGATAGCTTACGAACAGTGTCGAAAATCACATCATATGACTCATTACTCTCGGTAAAATTCTGTTTTTTGTAGTTGATAGTCTTGTCTGCTCCTAGTGATTTCATCAACTCTGTATTGGTACTCACTGCTGTGACTTCTGCTCCCCAATGTTTTGCTAGTTGGAGCGCAGAGACACCAACACTACCTGAAGCTCCATGGATGAGAACCTTCTGTCCTTCTTGTATATTAGCTCTGCGAAGAATGTCCAAAGCTGTATTTCCTCCTACTGGTATTGATGCTGCCTCTTCGAATGTTACGTTGTCTGGTTTCAAAGTTATCGATGAGTCCTCCGGTATACTAAGGTATTCAGCATGTGCACCGCCTTTCATTCCAGGCGAACCGAACACTTGATCGCCTGGTCTGAATAGTGTTACGTCGTCACCGATGGCTTCTACCTCTCCAGCAAATTCGTGGCCCAGTATTTTCCCTTTTCCTAGACCGCCCATGAAAAGACCCATCACAAGTCTGGAAGCTCTTCCCATTCGTCGTAGCATTGCATCTCCGAATGTCACTGTTGTTGCTCTATTCCGTATCAATACTTCCTTAGAATCGGGTAGAGGTTTTTCTAATTCCGTTATCTCAAGCCCTTCTGGAGGTCCGTACTTGTTTACAACCACTGCTCGCATGCGAATCATCCTCTAGGAAATTGACGGATGGACTACTCCATCTACTTGAATACTTCTGCGAATTTCTTGCCTTCTTCTGTATAATCTACTACACCCATTTGTTTGAGGATTTCAAGGTTGTCATCAACTTCCCAACCCTCTACAAGCTTTCCATTTTCTAATCGCCAGATGAATACCATGTTCATCTCAATCTTATTTCCAGTGGGTGGTACTGATACTCCAAAGAGATCCCATTCATTTGTGTGGGTCCCAGTAGCCTTGATACGAACCCAGACCTTGTCCCCTTCAGCTATGATATCTTCAATTGCTTCATACCAATCGGGGAAACCTTTGAAGGCCATCGTAAATAACTCTCTAAATGGCTCTCGACCTCGCTGTTGAAAGAGATTGTCGAAATAGTCTTCTGCAACTAACTCATCGAAGACATCTAAGTTTCGATCGTTGTAAGCTTGGATAAACTCACGAATGACCGCTTTGTTTGCCTCGGGAGTATTCACATCGTTTCTGTTTTTTACTTCGCTGATTGTCATCTAAAAAACCTGATTATACTATCGAGTTAACTATATTTAAGAATTTCAATATTGGCAATTGGTAATAGATATTTTGTTAGTACATTGTTACGACAACATTGCCAAGTTTGCCACCTTCCTCAACAAATTTGTGGACTTCAACCATCTGTTCAAGTGGATAAGTTGTATCTATAACTGCTTTTATCGTTCCCTTCTCGATCAATTCTCTAAGCTCAATTAATCGTTCAATGGAATAGTCTGCAAGCGTATCTATTGCCTTCAGGTTATTTGAACTTGCAGTCGACTTGTCTATTCGCGATATCCTTCCATTTCCTTGAAGATATCTTCCATTCTCATTTAGTGAATCCAAACAATCAGAAAATGTAGTAACTCCTACGATATCGAAGATGACGTCATATGTTTCATTTCTATCAACAAAATACTCCTGTTTGTAATCTACTAGGTGATCAGCTCCAAGTGAACGCAGCATGTCAAATTTTCCAGCGCTGTCCACAGCAGTCACTTTAGCTCCTTTTGATTTAGCAATCTGTAAAGCAACAGTTCCTATCGATCCTCCAGCACCGTTGATCAGTACTGTTTGACCGTTCTGAATGTTTGCAGCTGTCATGAAATGAAGTGCCTCAGTGCCTCCTACAGGAATAGTTGATGCTTCCTCAAAAGTCATGTTTGTGGGTTTTGTTGTTACCAGTCCTTTTTCAGACATACATTTGTACTCAGCATAAGCTCCCAATCCCATTGCAGTGCATGCAAAAACTTCGTCACCTGGCTTGAAATTTGTTACCTCTTTTCCTACGGATTCGACTATCCCTGCCAGCTGTTGCCCAATTATTTTTTTTCTTGGACCTCTGATACCGAAACCAAGTCGAATGAGTAGCTTGAAACCCGGTCCATAGTAGGGAAATTTGAAACCTCTAAGTTCGCAATCCCCCAAAATTACAGTTGTCGCATGATTTCTTATCAAAATCTCATTGTCTTTCGGGGATGGTTTAGGAACTTCTCCTAGTTCAAGAACTTCAGGAGGTCCGTATTTCGTACAAATGATTGCTCTTATGAGAATTCACCATCCATAGTAATTACTGCTTTTCCTATAACATGTCCATCTTCAAGATATTTGAGAGCTTCAGGAACTTTGCTTAGCGGATACAGCTTGTCTATGACAGGTTTTACTTTGCCCTCATCATAGAGCATTGCTAAAAAATCCATGTCTTCTTTGTTGTAGGGTTTGCTCCACCAATTTAGACCTATTTTTTGACTATCATTCCTTGTTTTTATTGGTGCAATAATTGCTGCTTGGAAAATAGCAGATCTTGTCCCTCCTACCATGACAAATAGACCATCGTGAGTCAAAGCACGTTTGTAATCAGATAGTGAGCGATTTGCCACGGTATCAATAATAATGTCATAACATTGGCTGGTGTTGGTGTAATCTGTCTGAGTATAATCGATTGTATGGTCTGCACCTATTGAGTGTAACATATCCAATTTCTTCTCACTATCTACACCAGTTACTTCGGCTCCATAGGATTTGGCAATTTGTACAGCGAATGTACCCATTCCTCCTCCTGCGCCATTTATCAGAACTTTCTGTCCGGGTTGAATCTCCCTTTCTCCACGAAGACTCTGAAGGGCGATAATTGCTGCTTGTGGATAAGTTGCTGCTTCTTCAAATGTCATGCTTGACGACTTGATGGTTAGCACTTTTTCAGGAGCACATACATATTCTGCGAAGGCACCAGAACCATGATAAAACAGGTCTCCAACAATCTCATCGCCAGGTTTGAATTGTGTCACACTGCTACCAACTGCTTCAACTGTACCTGAAACATCAGTTCCAGGAATCTTGTCTTTTGGTCTGAGAGGTCCCGTCAAACGAGTTACAAGACTCCCTCTCAATCTTTCGAAATCTGCTGCATTCAAAGATGATGCACGAACTTCTATCAGTACTTCATTTTCCTTCGGGGTAGGTTTCTTAACTTCTTTGAGTTGAAGACTCTCAGGAGCCCCGTATCTTTTACCAACAATTGCCTTCATGCTTGTTTCTTCCTTTATGGAATTTTACTTGAAATGATTTCTTGTGCTGGAGAGCTGAAGATAGATAGCAACAATAATGCTGACTACTAATAGGAAGTAATTGTCATAATTGGTTGGATCAATGATAATGTTGAAGATTACTTGAGCTGGGAAACCAATTTGGAGTATAACTCGAACCCAATTTTTGAGCGTCCATAGACCATAGAAGAGTGTCAAACCAATCATTCCTCCAAAAATGAGAAGTGTACCATAGAAGACTTCTATAGCTACATAGGCAGGTGGGATATCGATGAAACCCAATATCATCAAGCTACCATAAGTGAAATCCATACAGAAACCTATCATCACAAAGATTCCAAATAGGAAAACTCCAGTAGGTTTGCCTAGTATCACTTGTTGCTCCTCCTAAGGGATTATCGAATAGAACAAGAGCCATCCTCCCAAAATTAATTCGAAAATGAAGATCAGGAAACCTCCTAGGTTCCATAGAGCTTTGGAGTCTTTCACGATGTAAATTCCGGTACCAAGTCCGTAGATAATACTTGCAGCAATTCCAAACCATCCAAGTAGCAAAGGTACAATTCCATAGAGTACAAACGTGATAGAGTACGCAAACGTACCAATGGAAAATAGAAGTTGTGCTCTAGTAAATGTAGAATTCTTTGATCTCAGGAGTGATAGAGCTACGTTACTCATTGCTTCTTTTTCAAGACCTGTAGAATCAGGGTAATGTTCAGCAACTGTGGAGAGGTCCAGAAAGTTCAGCTTGTTATTGATTTGCATCAATCCTTCTGTTGCACGAGCAAAGACCCATATTACTCCCAGTAGTAGGTTGTATGAACTGAAAGCAATAAACAATGCCATAGCAAGCGTAATTATGATTGCATGTTCTATGATTATTAGTTTGATACCTGTCCTGAATTTTACAGGGTCTTCATTTACCTTCTGGAGTTTGGCATCAACATCCAGTTCACTGAATGTTTCGTACCCATATTTCTGTCCTGCAATGAGTAGATTTACAATGATTATTAAAAAGAGAAGTCCTGATATTTCTGCGAACATGATCATTCACTCCTTCCTCTAGAATTGACTTCTTTGTAGGTTTTAATACCGAACACAATGGTTAGTAGTGGGAAAAGATAGTGCGGAAATAAAGACCACCAACTAACAAACAGGTCGTCGCACTTCTCTAAGATTGGAAACAATGCAATTGTAATTCCAATAACTGATGCTGCCAAAGTTAGGAATAGGAGTACCCCTATGATTATTGGGACTTCGTTTGCAGCAACTAAAGTAAGGTAATTTGCATCATATATTGAACCAAAGCTGAGATTGCTAAGCAATGTTGAAGCTGTTGCAATTAGAAAAAGTAATCCCACAATAAGTGCGGTCTTTCTCTCTGAATTCATTAAATATCTCTCTCATTTCCAGAAATATCTAATGTTACAGATTGTAACCTCTATATAAGTGCACTATATCGAAAAAAGAGAAAGAAAGTCTGAACAACTGATGTGTTCAGAACTCCTTTATTATTGACTCTCTAAACGTTTCACCTGAAATGTGATTTAATCCCTGGTGAGAACATGTAGATGACAATGATTAAGCTAATTGCAATGGAAATAATGTTAGCTGAGATATTAGTAAGTGACGTAATAATTGTCAAAAGGTTGACAACTATTGTCCAAATCCAAGCCCAGCTCTTCAAATTCCATAGTCCATAGAATAGAATGAGTCCTATAATTCCAATAATAACTGGAATCGCTGCTAGCAATAATCCGAGCAGTGGGAATGCTAATGCAACAAGTAGTGCGAGACCTCCCAGTACAAGTAGAGAGAGAGCTCCAAGCAGTTGCAGAATAGCAAGTATAGTTACTCCGAGTGGTCGTGACATATCTTAAATTTCCTCCATTCATAACGAATGTTATGTGTTCAGTGATGTTGAACAACGCGTCTAATAAAATATCCGAGTAATCATTTCTCTACACGAATTGTTCTTTTAAGGTGAGAATGAATTTCCTTGCATCATCTAGGTCCTCCGAATTTGGTCTGCCCTTGTTCATTCCGCCAAGATACTTCATGAAGCTGTTCGTATTAAATCCATGACAGGCAAACTCGTCGAGGACTGTATATCCTTTTGATTGCAGCATCTCTCGAAGTAATGAATGGTCTTTAGCAACTTTGGATTTGCTGATTATTGCACTTGTTGAGAAGATGAACGCCTTCTTATCATGTACTTGTGGTAGACAATCCACAAGCTCAAGTATGAGTCTATGGTGTTTAGCACCATATATCCCCGATCCAAATCCTATCAGGTCGTACTCTTGAAGCGCAGAAGGATCAACCTCTTGAGGTGCAACAATCTGTGCATCAAGAATAGTAGAGAAGACCTTGGCGATCTTCTCAGTATTCTTATGATGATATGAGTGAACCACCAAGAGGCATTTCACGACATATCATCTCCTTCATGGTTGGAACTGTGTTAATCACTCAGTGATTGCTTCTTCGATTGTTCCCTGTCGAATCCACCATGCGAAGTAGAGTGCAAACGGAATTCCAAATATCAATAGAGTCCATCCTAATGCTGCCAAGCATGAATAGATCCAGTTATTGAATGTCCATGACTCAAAGGCTAATGCCCAGCGACCATCAAACCATACAACAATCAGCCACATAATTCCAACAAAGAAACCAATAGCATTGCCCCCGTCACGCTTACTGCGTTTGCGATTGCCTTTCTTTTCCTCATCTGAAAGCGTCTTCCACCAGCGATAGCCAACTATTGCAACTAACGCTATTACCCAGCTTCCAACAAAGAGAATCTCCCAGAAAATCAGATGCAGGATAAAATTGATTGCATATCCAACTGTCCACTGCCCAAGCATTGATGGAATAAACCCAGCTGTTTGTGCTGTAGATACAAACCATGTAAGTACGTAGAGCGCTGTTACTATTGCTGCAACGCCTATCCCTGCAAAGACACTCATTGTCTTCCAGTGTTTTCTCAGGAATCGTCTGTCAGCTTCTTCGAACATTTTTTCATCATTATTCATTCAGTAATACTCCATTATCTAGTAATTACCATGGACTTATTCTGAGTCCTTTTAAGGTTGGCGGTTATCAAACGTTGCATATTTACCAAACTTTCTCGATTGGTAGCAATCAAACGTACAACTCGAGTTTACGATAGTGAATTAGCTATTCAAATTATTACTGCGCGAATAAGCGGCCTAATTAAGCAAAAAATAATGGAACATGTGATTACTATGGTTCGACTTCAAATCAAGACTGGCTTTGTTCTCGTCCTTCTCACTCTCCTCATGACAGGAACCCTATTTGTTTCTTTGACTTCTGCGAATTATTTTGAATTAAGTCAGGTTGATACGACAGCTCCTAACATCTGGGACTGGAATTACACAGGTCGACCAAATGCAAGTGAAGCTTTCTCGGTCTGGGCTAATGTGACTGATAATGAAGGTGGGGTCGGAATCCGAAATGTCACTATCAATATCTCTGGACCAAACGTAACCGTACATGACTTGATGACTTTCAATGGGTCATTCTACGAGGCCGATGTCGACGCATTTCCGAACCCAGGTGAATTTTCCCTTTTCGTGAGTGCAATGGATCTGAACAATAACACACGCAATGGAAGAATACTCTATGTAACAATTGAAGCCGATACAGAACCTACGGTCGATCCTATACAGACACTGCCCGTTGTTGTTTCTAGTAGTATCTTAATTGCAGTAGTGGTGATGGTATTCGGTTTGATGTATGATAGAAGGCAGATGGAGTTTGGTGATATAACCAACGAACATGACTATGATACTTGAAGATTTGTGCTCTAATACAAAACCGGGTGTATCCATCATCTTATATGCTTTGAAACCTCAACACTGAACTGAACCATTGATTTTCCAGATATTCTGTTAAAATCACCACAGAATCCCTGCTCGATGTTCGATGTTTGTCAAACACCAACCTTAAAAGCGGAAAATCTCTTAAAAAAGTGAGGTCAAAGACAGTATGTTTAGGTATGCCATCAAACGAGTTATTCGTAGCTATCGACTTTTCATTGCTCTTACGATTGGTGTCCTCTTAGCAACTACATTCTTTGCATCTACTAATGTAGCTGCAGATATACTGTCACGAGATGCTCTTGATGCAAGTATAGAAAACATACTTTATGATTTCAATGTGGACTCCTCTAGATCGAATTGGACAATTGCTGATTTGGAAGAGTTAGAAAGTGACCTAGCAAGTAGGGATGGGATAGTAGCAAGCACACACTCGTCTCTTCTCACGTTTAATTTTAATAGTACTGGGTTAAACATGACGCTAGCGGGGGTTGAAGAATCATCCGCTATCATGTCAGAGATTCAAGTAATTGTCGGTGATGCAGAAACCGGTTTGGGACCAAATGAGACTTATGTAGTCAGAGGTTCTGCAAATGAATCACTATTTTCAGTTGGAATGATAATAGACGTACCAGTAGTTGTTTCAAAAGGGTTCCTTCCACCTTACATTATTCATAGGAATTTGACAGTAGCTGGTTTTATTGATATATCCGAACGAGCCCGAAGTGCATTTTCTGAAACTAGCGGAGGGATCCTTGCACTTCTATCAGGATTAGGTGGTGGAGCTAGAGGTTTCACTATTGATAGAAGTTACAACATTCTTGTGACTGATTGGGACCTATCTATTGGTTCTGTTCTTGAGGAAGCAGCTACCGTAGCAAATCATACTTCGGTTGGGATTAAAAATAGAATTCACCTTCAAATGGATCGAGCTGCAATTCTTGATCCTTACGATATTGGTGCTTCAACAGCACGTATCGATGGTATAACCGGAGTGTTAAGTTCTCGAGCAACACAGTATGGTGCCTCAGTAACTTCAACTTTGCAGTTTCCTCTTTTCTTCTACCAGATAACGCAACTAGCAATGACCGTTCAATTCCTAACACTATCTCTTCCTATCTTTTTATTGTCATACTTTACAGGTACAATGGTAAGTGATGTGGGTTATAATTTCAGACGGAGAGAAATTGGACTGCTGCTTACGAAAGGTTATGAAAGAGGTACAATACGACGGATGTTCTTAGTTGAAGGTGCATTGATAGGAGCAATAGCTGGTGGGATTTCCATCTTCCTTGGAACTTACGCTGCATACTTTGTACTTGGTATTCCTAATGTTGATATCTTTCTTGCTATATCAAATAACATCATATCAGTGATTTTAGCAGTCATTCTTGGTATGTTCTTAGGTCTCCTTTCAGTTTGGAGACCTGCAGGTCGGGCATCCAAATTAGAAATTCTTGATTCACTAAAACAATATGTATTCGTAGAAGAAACTTCAGAGTACAAGAGGTTACTACCAACTATATCCTTAGCTCTGGGAACGTACAAACTTATTGTTTGGACACTTGGAGTTGATATGAGTGGTTTGTTGGGAAGTTTAAGTTTAGGTAACTTCTTTGTATCCATGGTGATCGTGGGATGGATAGCAGTAGATAGCATTCTTAACACATTTGGACCACTGATGTTCCTCTACGGTGCGACAAAGGTCTTCATCCGAGGGTCTCAGAAATTCCAGGAAGCGGTGATGAATGCTGGTAGACGTTTCTTTGGAGCGTTTGGTAAACTAGCAACAAGAAATGTGAAACGTCATCCTGCTCGAACCTCTACTCTTGTGTTTATTATAGCCCTCATTGTATCCTATGGAATTTTTGCGACAGGCAGTCTTTATTCGCAGTACGATTATACTGAAAGAACCGCACGATTTGATGTAGGTGCAGATCTTCGATTAGAGCTTAATCCCGGCGCTAATATGACAGGCTTACTTGAAACAACAGCTCAATACGATAGCGTTATTGAGGTTACACCTGAATATCATTTGAATCTCAGAGCTGGAACTAATACGATTGAAGCTCGCGGAATACGACCAGATGAATGGACCAATGTAGCGTTCTGGGAAAGCTCGTGGTTCTTAGGCGATCTAGATCAAATGCTAGAAGACCTTGGTGATGATGGAATTATCATTTCCCGGGATGTCGCTCGCGATTTAGAATTAGGTTTGGGCGATATCCTCGTGGTGGAAGGACCCTTTGGAACTGGTACATATCCGTTAACGATTGTAGGATTTGTTGGGTATCTCTCAGCAGTAGAACAAGTCTTCGGAGAGTTTGAATTCTCAGTCGGTGGAACATACATATCTTTTGTATCAGAAAGTTTTCTCAATGCAACCAACCTCCTATTCACCTCAACTGCAAACATTCTGATTGATACTAGTCCCGATACCAATGGGACCTATCTTCAAGAACAGTTTGCCCTAGAATTAGATGGAGTATATTCAAGTTACTCTGTTACAACGGAGTTGTATGATTATCAATCCAGTACTATTCGAAGTGGTACTACAAAAATCCAGTGGTTAGCAATTTCATTTGCTGTCATCCTTGCGATGGTCGGAACTGCATTGATCGTGATTCTTACATTGCAGGAGAAAGATGCAGAGATTGCCTTGTTATCTGTTCGAGGATTCAGTAAGTGGCAATTGTTCAAGACGCTGTTAGCTGAGGTTATGGTGACTGTCCTATTTGCTCTCCTACTGGGAGTCGGAGTTGGATGGATTGAGAACCTTGGTCAAGTATCTCAATTGAATGGTAATGCAAGCGGACTCATTAGGTATCAGATCACTCTTGGTGGTGCAGCAGCAAATACGATTATGATACTTCTAGGAGTAGTGTTGCTAGCCGCAATAATCCCAGTTTGGTGGTCTTCGAGGAGACCTGAATCTAAAATAGATTTACTAAGGAGTTAGAAAATGTTGATGAATAATTCAGTAAAGTACATTCAAACGGATGATCTTGTCAAGGTCTTCCGACTAGGCAACGTTGAGGTTCAGGCCCTCCGCGGTCTCTCAATGCGAGTAGATGAAGGGGAGATGGTTGCTATTGTGGGAGCAAGTGGTTCTGGAAAGACAACCCTACTCAACATTTTAGGAGGCATCACCCGAGCAACTGCAGGAGGTACAGTTGTGGCAGGCTACGATGTAACGAATGCAACACCTATACAACTTGTAGCACTCCGCCGAGAGGTTGTTGGTCATATCTTTCAGGAGCTCAATCTCATCAGCACATTGACAGCATACGAGAATGTCGAGCTTCCAATGCTTGCTGCTAAAAAACCTGGAAAAGATAGAAAGAAGCGAGTAGAGGAATTACTCACAATTGTTGGACTTGCTGATAGGATGCATCACAAACCCGATGAGCTTTCAGGAGGAGAACGCCAGAGAGTGGCAATAGCAGCAGCGATTGCTAATGATCCAAAAGTTTTGCTTTGTGATGAACCAACTGGCGATCTCGATACGGAAACTGGAAGTGTCATAGTTGAGTATCTTCACAAGGTCAACAAGGAGTTTGGTAAGACCATAATCATGGTCACTCATGATCCATCAATTGCTCGACAATGTGATAGAATCTATCGTATTCGAGACGGGCAAATTATCTCTGTTCAAGCACCAACTGCGGATCAAGAGATGGGTGCAGCTTCTAGAATCGACGTTGTTCGTGAACGTCTAGAGGAGATCAAACTGGACATAGCACGACTAGACGAAGATGCCAAGTCTGGCTTGCTCGAAATGAGCGATTTTGCTCGCCAACGTGTGAAACTAGAGGAAAGGAAGAAATTATTCGAAGAGGAAATGCACAGACTGGGTCTCTAGAGACCTCTCGATATGTACTGTTCCTTCACGATACGTTTTTGACGACGTATCTGCTTCTTACACATTGGTGTTAGTGATGACCTTACCAGCTATCATAGTTCATGGAGGCGCTACAGTCTTCAAAGAAAAATTTCATGAGGCTATTAAAAAGGCAGTCACAGAAGCAGCAAGGATTGGAATGTGTGTCTTTGACAATGGCGGGTCTTCACTGGATGCAGTTGAATCAGCAATCTATGTACTCGAAGAGACCGAATTATTTACAGCAGGGCGAGGTGCATGTAAGAATCTAGATGGGGAAATAGAGCTAGATGCAATGATAATGGATGGCAACCGACTTGAGAGTGGCGCAGTTATGGCTGTCAGGGATATAATCCATCCCATCTCGCTAGCACGATATGTTCTTGAACGAACTCATAACTACCAGATTGTAGGCGGAGGGGCTAACAAACTCTACACGAAAATGATTGCAGAAGGATATCGTGAGGAAGTTGAACCAAATAGGTCTGCTACTCCAATGATTTCAGCTGAGTGCGATACAGTTGGTGCCATTGCAGTAGATGCTCAAGGGAGAATTGCATCTGCATCATCAACTAGCGGATGGTCAGGTAAATTACCAGGAAGGGTAGGAGATTCAGCTATCATTGGTTCTGGGGTGTATGCAAATGATATTGCTGCTGCAAGCTGTACCGGTAGGGGAGAGCAAATCCTGAGGATTGTTATGGGTAGAATGGCAGTCTACCATGTTGAGCAAGGGAAAACTGTTGCTGAAGCTTCTGAACTAGTGATGTCCGAACTACGACAGAAAACAAGTGGTGAAGCTGGATTAATTATGGCTGACCACAGAGGGAATCTGGCCTTAGCTTTTGATACTCCCCATATGCCAACTGCTGTGGTAAATTCGGAACTTGATGTTCCATATTATTCACTGAAGCCTAAATGGCCTTTATCATTATGATTAGGATGAGAATTCTTAAATCCCGCATATCTTTTGTATCACATTCATTCCACGAAATGAATCAAGAATTAGGTGTCGAATTTTATGAAGCAAAAAATCAAATTTGGAGCTAGGTTGAGTCGTGTTATCTCTACAGTTGCTCCCGACAGCGAGAATCCCAATATCACTCCTTACCAACAAATAGAATGGCCTGTGGTCAAAGAAATAGCTCAAGAATGTGAACGACTTGGATTTGATTCCATCATTGTTCCAGATCATCCCATGGATGATTTGTCTCGATATGCTTGCATGTCTATGATAGCTGCTCTTATAGCTAGCACAGAACGGGTAACAGTTGGAACTCTTACTACCAACACGATGAGGTATCTTCCAAATCCCTCGCTATTCATCAAGGAAATTGCTACGCTTGACCATATCTCCAACGGTCGTTTGTATCCCTTTGGACTTGGGTTAGGCTGGACACCGCATGAATACGAAGCTTTTGGTTTTCCATTTCCCAATCATAAGATTCGCCTTGCTCAAATGATTGAGACAATTGAAATGATGAACTTGATGTTTTCTGAGCAGCACAAATGCAGTTACGACGGGAAATACTTCCAAATCAAAGATGCTATCTGCGAACCTAAACCAGTTCAGAAACCTTTCCCTATAGTTATTGGAGGTCGAGGAAATCGTACACTTGGAGCTGCAGCAAAATATGCAGATCATATTGACATTTACAGCGGCATGGAGGTAGACGCCACTCGAGAGAGAATCGACTATATCGAAAAAGTATGTTCTGAAACTGGGCATGACTTCAAGAAAATAGTGCTTTCCTGGGGTTGTTGGTTCTGGATATATGAGAATGAAGAAGAACGGAAAAGATATGCAACCGAAATTAAACGACTGGCAGAATATGGTGACCAATTCCAAGCTGTAATGGGAACTCCAGAGGAGATTATCGAGAAATTCGAGGCTCTTCGAGAAGTTGGGATTTCATACTTCACCCTGCGTTTTGAGGATTTGCCAAGTAAGAGAGGGCTCCAACTCTTCAATGAACACGTTATGCCCGAATTTAGGTAAGGTCGAGAATCAATATACTTTCTTGATATTGCCCTTGACTCCAATTTCATAAGTTTGAAGTGGTACTGTTTTCTTTGCTGCTAACAGAGCTTGTGCTACCATTCTCGAGAGACCAAAGCAACAAGGCACTTCCATGTGAAGTACCGACACCTCTTTGATATCATTAAGGTAAAAGATTTCGACTAATTTATTGAAATTTTCTTGCCCGTCTTCGAACTTAGGACATACAATAATCGGGACTTTTCCTGCGACAAAATCATTATTCAATGATGGATATGCCAAAGCTGCGCAGTCTGCGACTACTAGTAATCTAGCTCCGTCAAGTGCTTGATGTTGAGTACTAATGAGTTTTAGTTTGATAGGCCAATGGCCAAGATTTGATATTTGGTCAGAAATAGGGACTGGTATGTCCTCTGGAGTAACGTGAGCACCTTTGGCATGAGTGAATTTCTCTGCTCCTGCACAACCTACATCCTGGGATGCTATCTTGGTTTTCTTGACATGCTCCATTGCAGCCTCTTCATCAAATTCAACAGTATCTAACTCTGCAAGAGTTAGTGCACCTTGAGGGCATTCTCCAAGACATGCCCCGAGACCGTCACAATAGGTTTCTGAAACTAATCTAGCTTTGCCATCGATGATTTGCAATGCTCCTTCAGCGCATCCTGGAACACAATTTCCACATCCATCACATAGCTCTTCATCAATTTGTATCATCAATCGTCGTACCAAGCATCTCACTAACCTTGACTATCTTCAATTATTTTGACAATCTCTTGTTCAAGAGTTGGCTCCATTTTTGGTCGAGTTTTAATTCTACCAATCTCTATTCCATCAGAATTAAAAATTAGAATTGTTGGACTACTCGTTATCCCAAAGATATCGACTTCTACTGGTGAAGGTGGAACTGCCCAAAATTTATCTGACCCATATGGAGGTTTCGTCATTCCTCCCAAAGCAATGATCTTCATTTCAGTAGCTTGTTCAATCAATGATAGAACTGGAACAGCTTTTCTTGCATCTCCACACCAGTCTGCAAATATGACAACAATATGATAGTCCTTTGCAAAATCGTTTAATTTCGTTATAGCATCAGTATTTAGATTATATCCGTCTTTACTTCGCAAGAAACCTGCTTTATACATAGGCGACATAGTGTCAATGTACTCTTTGCAGGTTGGAGCGTCATTTCTAATGTCACTTAACTCGGGCATATTTTCCGATTCCCCACAATAAATTATAATTCCGTTACTCCGTGTCACAGACGATATCGGTTCCCTTTTCCCCTTTCTTAGATTGCAAAGGTGCCTGTTGAATTAGCTTCACTAATTTTGCTAAATCTTTTGAGTGAGATGATTCCTCATCTTTCATATGCTTTAAGAGTAATTTTGCAATTGGATCATCTACCTTGCTTATAGCCTTGTCAAGTAGCCTGATCATTTCATCCTCATCTTTTCTAAGATGATCTAATTCTCTCTCTAATTTCACTCTCCCTGCATATCGTCCAACTTTTGCGGACCATTCATCGCAAGGAGTAGTAGTGAGGAGTTCAATCATCCCTTCTAAGAATTTGATATGTTTCCAAGTATCTAATCTCAAATCCATGAATGAAAGACGAACCGCAGTTTCTTTTGCGTCCTCTTCTAATTTCACTAACCTGTCTAATGTCTTCTGTTCAACTTCTATTTGCGTCTTGAAAATATCAATAACTCCACTATCAACCTGATTCACTTAACTCATCTCCAAACATAGTTTTATTAACTATTGTTATGTTATTCAACCTTAATTATTCATATTTAAGCGTATCTCTCTTATACATTTTACTAGAGGATGCAAAAGAGGCCTATTCCATGTGTAGAGCTCTTCTGTGGTCTGGATGATCAAACTGCTGCCCCTGTTCGTGTTCATTTCCCAGAAACTGATTCATCATAAGAGCTGCGTAATTACCCGTACCTACCGCCATTGCTACTTGCTGCGTAATAGGTCTGACGTCACCTGCTGCCCAAACACCTTCAATGTTAGTTTTTCCACGATGATCCGTTAGGATATTACCCTTGGCATCGATATTGATTCCAATCTGCTGAGCTAGCTCTGATCTTGCTACGTCCACAAAAGCAACAAAGAAAACATTTGATTTTAATTTCCGGCCATCTTCTAGAGTTACTGATTGGACAACTCCAGGTCGTGGA
This sequence comes from Candidatus Thorarchaeota archaeon, assembly GCA_004524565.1. Classification (GTDB taxonomy): domain Archaea; phylum Asgardarchaeota; class Thorarchaeia; order Thorarchaeales; family Thorarchaeaceae; genus SMTZ1-45. The sequence continues at coordinate 5,235 of SDNZ01000038.1, read as the reverse complement.
AATGTTATTGATTTGATTTTACCTTGAGTCCATTCGAAGGGTGAGTTATCCAATTTCGTCAGGTCTTGATTCTCAAAAGGAACATAAGCATCTTCGGTCATAAGAATCTTGATTTTGTCTGTAAAACGAGATAGAGTATTTGCTACATGTAGTGCGCTTCCAACCGTTCCCGCATTAACAATTAGGACTTCTTTGTTGCGGCACAAGGGCGCCTCACAGTCAGGACAATAGAATGCCCCGTTTCCAACGTTCGCAACAGGAAGCCATCCTCTCCATTGTCCATTTACCTTAGGATGTTTACGGGATGTACCAGTAGCGAGTAGAAGTGTCTTTGTGTAGTATTCGTTATTGTCCTCTGTTCTATAGCTACGAGAAGTCCTGAGTTTGAATTGGGGATACCTTCCGGAAATCTCAACAACATCAGCTGCACGAAATTCAGCACCTGCTGCTCTGGCTTCTCCTTGGATATTTCGCAAGAGACTTCTTCCTTCATGATAGACTGAACCCGAGAAATTGAGTATTGAATTCGTATGGAAATGCATAGGACTGGTTCCTCGGTCAAGAACTAACACTGACCGTTCATGGTAAGCGAGGTGCAAAGCCGCTGATACACCCGCTGGACCGCCTCCAATAATTATTGCATCATAAATCTTAACCATAATGAAGAAACCTCAGAACTTGAATTTATTTCTGCTGTTAATAAATCTGTGGAGTGTGCACAATAGCACCAGAAGTATCTTTCAAGGGAAAATTTACTGCCGATTAGTATGTAGTACATTCACGATTCTAAACAGGCTCCTCCTGCATCTCTTCCTAAATCGAAAGCTTTCGAATTCGCATCAACAGTTTTTGGTGGGACCAGAGCGAGTACCGCTTTGCGAACCTCTTCAGCAGGTATTGGAAAATCCTTGCAAGCAGCAGTCGCCCCGATAAGAACCGAGTTTTCTGTCCGCTCATTCCCAGCTTGAATAGCAAGTGCAAGTGAATCTAAAAGTACAACATTCTTTGTGACTTGTTTGAGCCTTTCAACGATTTGTTCAACAGTGAGATACTTGGTCTTCTTTTGTTTATCAAGAACAACTCTTTCAGTTTCAGTTACCGATGGCATGATCCTGTTGCTCATGATAACAACACCATCTTCCTTGAGATACTCGATATATCTGAGAGCTTCACTGGCTTCCATTGCAATCATCATGTCAGCTCGACCGTAGGGTATCAGAGGCGAGATTGGATCTCCTATTCTGAAGTGAACATAGATAGAACCTTGACGTTGTGAGAGACCGTGTTGTTCACCGGTCATTACCCTGAGTCCAGTGTCAACAGCGGCCTTCCCAAGGATTGCTGAGAGCAACATGAGACCCTGCCCACCAACGCCTGCGAACATGATATTGAATGTCTTTCCAGTTTCAGTCATTTCCCAACCTCCATATGTTGAGGGGCATCAACAGGACACACCTGTCGACATTCAAGACAACCATCACAGAGGTCTTGCTGTATAATCATCTTACCATCAGCTTCATCAATCGTAATTGCAGGACAATAGAACTCTTTGACACATGCATAGATTCCACGACAGGTATCTTTGACATTCTCACTCGGGATTATCTTCTCTCCGGCTTGCTTCTTTAGACGGTCTCCGTAGAGTGCACATTCTCTTCTTGAGATAATTACGTTGAATCCATCTGCTTCGATAGCTTCCTTGATAGGTCCAATGCAATCTCGGGTTTCGTAAGGATCAATGATTGTGATACTATCTGCCCCGAGAGCTTCGAACAGCTTTTCCATGTTGATCTTTCGAGCTGGCTGACCACCAGCATCAAACGGAGAATTGGGATTGAATTGCTGTCCTGTCATCGCTGTTACACTATTGTCAAGCACAAAAAGAGTGACGTTAGAATTGTGATGAATGAGATTGACGATTCCCGGAAGTGCGGCATGATAGAGAGTACTATCTCCTACCATAGCTATCACTTTGTCATCCAGGGACATTTCCATTCCCGCTGATATTCCAAGGGATGCACCCATAGCTAACATAGAATCAGAGAATTCGTTAGGTGGCAGGAATGCCATGCTGTAGCATCCGATGTCATTATTGAAGACAATGTCATCACGTATCCGCAATTGTTGTAGGGCTTGCCTAAAGGACCAGAGAGTGCCCCTATGTGGACATCCTGGACAGAAGATTGGAGGTCTCTCTGGGAGGATATCCTTGAGACCTTCTGCCTTGGATAGAACCGCATCATAATCGATACTGGGTTTCTTGTCAAGGACTTCAGCTAACACCTTTTCAACAATTGACACATTGTATTCAAGCATCTCACTGAAGTGTCCACTTTTCTTTCCAATTATGTTTAGACTTGGATTGACTGACTTTGCTATAGCTGCAATTTGGGTTTCAAGATAGGGTGTCAATTCTTCAATGACAATGAGGGTTGATAGTGATTTGAGGTATTCTGAGATTTTCTTCTCAGGTAATGGGAATAAAGTCCCGAGTTTGAAGATTGGCAATTTGATCTCGAGATTCTGCATGGCTTCCTTTGCATGAAGAAAATTAACTCCTGCAGTTAGTATACCAACGTTTCCATCTCCGGGTACGATGAAGTTGAAATTTGTTTTTTCAAAATCAGATTGGATTGCAGCCGATTTTTCTAGCAGCTTTGCTTTGTGAGCTCTAGCAACAGAACCAACTGTGAAATACTGACCTTTGACATCTTTCCATTTATTCTTCTTGAACGGTGTCCTTTCAAGCTTCTCTAGGTTTACCATCCCTCTCTGATGGTTCACACGCGTAGTCGTTCGAATGATGACCAGTGTCTTGTGCTTCTCAGAAATTTCGAATGCCCATTTGGTCATGTCAAGAGCTTCTTGGGCAGTACATGGTTCAATCATTGGGACATATGCAGTCATGCCAAAGTATCTTCCATCTTGTTCAGATTGAGAAGAATGGGCATATGGATCATCCGCGATTAGACAGACACAACCTGCATTCAATCCAGTATACGCAATACTGTACATTGAATCACTAGCTACATTCATTCCTACGCTTTTCATTGAGGTGAAGGATCTCTGTCCTGCCATAGACGCTCCAGCTACAGTTTCGAGTGCTACTTTTTCATTAGCGGCGATTTGCATTTTGTAATCCTTGAAATGGTCCAAGACTTCTCCAAATGTATCAAGAATTTCCGAGGTCGGGGATCCTGGATAAAATGCCACTACTTTAACATCCGCTTCAAGAGCGCCTCTAACAACCGCCTCATTAGCCAGCATCAGTGCGGAACCTTTGTCTACTCGCTTTACATCTTCAACTGTCATTTCTATCCTCTCAAACCTAAAAGCTATCTGTAAAGAACCAGTTTACATTATGCAACATAAGGCTTCGGCTAGAGCATTAATTCTCATCGTAGATTGCGGATTCTGCAAGATTGCTCTCGATTTTTCGACGATGCTTTTTGCAACTTACTCCCAAATATCCTTAAGTATTAAAATTACGAAAAATGGGAAGGGACCAGTATTTCGAGGCTGCGCACTACAATGGATATTCTGTTCAAATGCCCAGAATGTAAAGGTAATGCCTTAATCCAAATGACGGATGAAGAGGCTGATGAAGTCAAGCAGAGGATTCAGACTGAAGGTCGTTCGCCTACACTGATTATTCGATGCGAAAACAATCATGAGTTACTGGTAACTCTCTATAATCCTCGCACTGGAGAGGGACTAGGTGTTCGTGATATCGTTGTACCCCTTCGTTCTGACAAAGATAATTCCGTACCCAAGAAGGAAAAGGAATCATCAGAAATAGACTGGTTAACAAAAGCCTTTGGAGGTAAATCATAATGGTTGTTCGAATGGTAGTACGTGTAGAGCTTGATACTATGGGCTCTAAAGTGCTGTATCCACCAGAAGAGCAGAGTGCAGAGAGAATTGCATTACTCACTGGAATTGTTCAACTTGTTTCGACAGCATTGAAACGTGATGGTGGATCCACCCCTGTAGATACTCCGAACTATATGAAATCTGACAAAGGTGTAGTAGGTTATATTCAGAGATTAGATTTTCTTTATATTTGCGAAGCTGATAACGAAAAGGAAGCTGGTTCAGTTCTTTCAATAGTGATTGACAATATCAATGCTACTGAAGAATATTTGATAACCATAATTGCAAAAGCTCTGAGGAAACGAGGGCGAGAGATTAGCAGCTTGTGGGGTTGATATAATGCAAGTACCTTTTGATTTCTATACAGTCCTGTTAGATTCTGGTTCAGTGATTATCATCATTTTACTATCCTCTCTTGTAATCTTTGCCACTCGAATTCGTGAAATATACCGAGATATCAGTGTTGGAACTAGACGAGCTCTTATGGCGTATGCTATGGCAGGAATTGCCATGGCGATAGCTACATTTGTAGGTGTCCAACCAACTCTGAGGTTTCTCATAACTGGGATTGGTGCACTATTCCTTGGAGCGATTGTTGCAGCTGAGTTATGGATTTTAGTTCCCGAAAAAAGAGCATTGCAAGGGACCGTGGGAACCTCTCTACTAATTGTTGGCGTGATAATTAATAACTTCTTAGATGAGTTCTATGGATTTCCATTATACTTTATGATGATAGGGCTTTCTATCTTGCTAATTGGAAGTCTCTATTTCACTGTAGTTCTCCTACGAGAGAATCCCTCCACATTTTCAGCATCTCTCCTGATAGTACTTCTTTTGTACATGGCAACGTGGGTAATAGGTGCAACATATTGGACATTCAATAATCCAGAGTTCTATGTTCTTCAGGTCATTCCCCTAATAGTTGCAGCTGCAATCTTCAGCTCGATTAGAAAACCTTGGAGAACTACTCTTGCTGTATTTCTAATGTATTTCACATTTACAATAGGCTTCCCACTGTTGACGAATGCATATGCTGCTGAAGAATGGACAATTTTCACATTTGTTGGTATAGAGCTCATAACTGCAATTTGTCTGATTTCTCCACTGAACTATTTCCTAGATCAAGCCGCAGAGACTGGAGCCAAAACTCCACTCTATCTTGGAGGGGTTGTTGCCTTCCTCTCTCTTCTTGTTGCTACCCATTCTCTATCATGGTCTGTCTTTATCAATTCAGGTTTGGTATGGAATGACTACATCGTCTGGGTTGACGTTTTGATAGGATGTTCCGCAATAACTGCCTTCGTTTTGGCTGCAGTCTCTTCACTTTATGGAGATTGGGTTCAAACTTTCACTAGAGAAGTA
>SDNZ01000185.1 GCA_004524565.1 Candidatus Thorarchaeota archaeon | reverse complement strand
TGCAAAATAACTTGCTGGATAATTGAATATTTTATTTAGATTAACAAATCCAGAAGCTACCGTGTATTCTGGTACACTCATATTCAGTGAGTAAGTTTCATGGGTACTGTCAGTACTCTGCTCCATGTAACCCATTGAGCTTCGAGAAGCACTCCATGGTGACTGGGTTCCAGTTTCGAAATCACCATTCCCAATCCATTCAGAATATGTTCCATTTGTCAGAATAACATTGTCAAAAGCAGCCTGAACAAGTCCAGGGTCTCCTGAATAGGAGGATGTTTGAAGTTGTACATAGTTAACATATTGACTACTTTCAAGATCTTCAGCACCCCAGACTGCGATATAGTCTGCGGTGATGTTTCTATTTAGTGAATGCCAATCACCGATTGTATCGTTCAGGTAAAACCATGCGTCAATAGAACCATTTGAGAATGCGTTATTTCCTGATAAGATATAGTAAAAGTTCCGATTCTTGGATACTCCATCGAATGTTTGAACCTCAACCCAAACACGTGCTCCTTCATCGTAAGCCGCATTCTGTAGTACGTTCCAGTCAAGTGTCAGATATAGACCGGGTTCAACTAGAGAAGATGTCGATAGAGGTCCCTGACTCACATATCCTTCACCACTTGATTGGGAAGAGGATTCACATTCTATTAGAAGCCCATAGTTACCGGTTACTCCGGATCCAGAGTAAGCAAAGTCAGCATTACGATATGATGACCCACCACCACCATTATAATCCGCAGGACTGGAACCAGTCCAATCCTCAAAGCTGGGGTTTTCATTCATATTGATGAGCATATTCCCTGATGAATCTGGTTCATCTGCGATCTGTGTTACTTCCTGTGGAGATGGCAGACTCTGTGAAACCTCCTGATGGTTCAGTACCATTGGTGCGTCTACAGAGAAGAACATCATTCCCACAAGAACGAAAGACATTGCTACTACAATAGCGTGCTTCCTTTCCATTTTTCTAATTCTCCTAAATGGACTGTATAATTTACGAGCATTGGAACGCATTACACGAACCATCATATTTCTTACTCTATATTTAGCTATTCAATAGAATAACTAGACGTTTGTGAAAATATTACAAACTGTAACATCTATATCACTTATAGGAGAACCGGCCTAAAATTGCCAGAGTTATGGAGCTCTTCTTGGCGCCAGACTCACCAAGGAGTCCGACACTCTCACCTTTTTGAATTTCAAAGGACACATCATTAACAGCTTTAACAAGACCTTCTTTCGAGCTATGGAACGCTCGTCGATTCTCAACCTTGAGCAAAGATTCCCCATCATGCAACATAGGAACAAGTTCCCAATCAGTTACTAAAATTGGTATGAATACAGCAATAATACAAATTACTCGCGTTAGTGATAAAATTCATATACTAAGACAACTCCACTCGGCGGTAGGTGTTTCGAATGCGTAAACTGACAAATCGGGAATAAATACCCGAGGGATTACTTCTCACTCGGGTTTAGCAAGACCTGAGTATAAATAATGGAAAATCGAACACCGACATTACAACCCCTGTTTGGGGAGGTACTAAACGTTGACAAGTAACGCTGTAGAAATAGAGAACCTTTCAAAGACCTTCATCAGTGTGAAAAAGAAGGCAATCATCATACCTACTGAGAAGAAGCAGGTAGAGGCTCTGAAGTCGGTTTCACTGGATATCCCAAAAGGTCAGATCTACGGATTACTTGGACCCAACGGAGCCGGTAAAACGACCCTTATAAAATGCCTTGCCACCCTTGTTCTACCCACCTCTGGCTCAGCTAGAGTGAATGGATATGATGTTCTAAAGGAATCCACATACGCCCGAGCTTCAATGGGGGTATGTCAGGGAAATGAGAGAAGCATCTACTGGAAGTTGACTGCACGAGAGAACATCATCTTCTTTGCGAAGCTGTATCGAATGCCACAGAACGAGGCAAAGGAACGAGCAGACGAACTCCTAGGCCAGATGGGATTGCTTGAGAAAGCAGACACCAAAACTGAGGAGCTAAGTCATGGAATGAGAATGAAGATCGTATTTGCGCGGTCGCTCATACACGATCCACCCGTCCTGCTACTTGACGAACCAACTCAGGGACTAGATCCTACCTTTGCAACTGACCTAAGGCACTACATTCGTAACTCATTGAAAACTAAGACGATTCTACTCACGACCCATTACATGCACGAAGCAGACCTACTCTGCGATAAAATCGCCTTGATCAATGAGGGAGAGATCAAGAGTTTTGGTTCACCAAAAGAACTGAAGGAAGATGTCAGAGATTATGATAGCATTCATATCAAGACAAAGGGGAATCCCAATCTTGACTATGTGAGAGCCATAGAGGGCGTCATGTCAGCAAGTTCTACAATTCGGAATGGGTACTCAGAGCTTGTGGTGACTGCACAGGATGGCTACGACTTGGCGCACAGAGTGCTAAATCTAATTCATGAGGACGAGAATGCGAGAGTCGAGCACTTTGAGATTAAAGAGCCCTCACTAGATGATGTATTTCTCAAATTGACTGGAAGGAGGATTGAGGACTGATGCAGACCAAAGATACCTCCTTGTTAGAGGAAACCCATCGTCAACAAGCAGACATCGCAAATAACTATCTGGCAGATTTCCAACCAAGAATGATGGATTGGAATGCAGCCAAGATTTTTGCAGTGAAGAATCTTAGAATAGCGATTCGGTACCCGACCAACGTTCTCATATGGGGACTACTACCGATTCTATGGCTAGCCCCATATTTACTGATGATGACCGCGGTTGCAGGACCTGGAACAAGTGAATACTTTGCTGAAGTTTCAGGGTTCGATGATTTCCTCAAATTTGCGGTCATTGGTTGGTTCATCTTCAAATACATCGATGCAAGTATATGGGCGATTGGAAACAACTTCCGGTGGGAACAATTTTCTGGAACATTGGAACCATTGTTCGTGACTCCGGTTCCGAGAATTAGCATTCTCTTGGGTGCAGCATTCTCAGATACCGTGCAAACGACATTGTCAGCTTTTATCCTGCTGTTCACAGCGATGGCATTGTTCGGCGTCACCTACACATTTGTTGCCATTGGTCCGATAATTCTGATAATGCTCTTAATGATCATTTCATTCTATGGATTTGGATTCATGCTTGCAGGAATGATTCTCGTATTCAAAGATCCGAGCGTTCTGACTGAATTGATTAACAATGCAGTATTTACTGTTTCACCAATTACCTATCCGTTACAGGTCCTTCCAGCTCCAGCTAGATTTGCCGCATACTTGATACCATCTACGATAGCAATAGTAGTTGTAAGAGAGCTTGCAATTACAGGAACTTACGATCTCTTCCAATTTCTCCAATCGGTTGGTTTCATGTGTGTGATTATCGTTTTCTTCTGGACTCTTGGAATAGCTGTATTCAACTATGGAGAAAAGTGGACGAAAAACAGAGGAAGCATGGGAGGGTTCTAAGATGAGTAACGCTATTACTGATGGTATTCATGAGAAGATGATAAAACGAGGAGGAATTCGAGCAGAACTGAGAGCTGCCAATGCTCTCGCAATCAAACAGTGGAGAGTAGAGTTTTCCTACCCCCTAAGTGTTCTGTACTTCATCGTTATGCCTTTCTTGTGGTTCCTGCCTATGTTCCTCGCTGGTACAGCAGTTGCCGGTAGTCCAACATCATCAGTATTTGAAACATATACAGGTACTACGGATTGGATCACATTCATAGCAATAGGAAGCGCATTCAGTGGATTAGCGATGAGCCTCTTTTGGGGAACAGGAATGGCTTTCAGAAGAGAGCAAAGTGTAGGCACCCTGGAAACCTTAATGACGACTCCGATGAAACGTGATACTTTAGTCTGGGGGACTATGCTTCATAATGTTCAACATGGTGGACTCGGGGTTGTTCTTCAACTGACATTCTCAGTGTTATTCTTTGGAGCTACTCTTAACCTGTGGGGAGTTCTTCCTGCACTCGGAATTGTTGCATTAGCAGTGATTGGCATGCAAGGAATTGTGTTTGCAATGACTTGTATTGTTCTTCTTGCCAAGCAGGGTTGGATGATAATTGAGGTGATATCAGAAGTATTTCTAATAATTGCACCAATCTCGTATCCCATCGCAGTGCTTCCACCCATCTTACAATTCGTGTCATTGGGGTCACCACTAACATGGAGCGTTGATGCGTTCAGGTCATTCTTGATGTATGGACTGGCAACCCCTGCAGTGATTCAAGCGGTTGTATCCCTTGTTATCATTGATGTCCTATTCATAGCTGTAGGAAGTCTGATGTTCAGATACACTGAACGTTATGTTAGATCTAAAGGAGCTTTAGAGCAATTCTAAAGTTTTGCATTAAAGTCCAGGAATGACCTATGAGATACATTAGATACTTGGTACTTTCTGCACTTCGTCGCGACACCTCACTAGAGTACAGTATCCCGCTGAAATGCAATTTTGATACGCAAGAGAGGATCACTGTCACAATTCTAATCGAGAAGTATTGACATCTGAAATCAGTTCGTCAACTGCCCAATAGCTATCATATAGGACATAATAACCTTGAACAGCGGTTTCACGAAATGCCTTAAGATCAGTGAATCCTGAGAGAAAGAGGCGCCACCCAGCATCATAGAATCCGTGATAATGCTTTGCCAGTTTCTCATATCCTCTTTCAAGAAGAGCTCCATGTATCTTGGTACGATTCCAAGACCAGACATCAAGAGGATCAGTATGAGTCTGAGTAATAATCCGAACAGGAGATGGTGAGACACGCCAGCACATCACTCGAATGATAGCCCACCAATCAAGTCCAGTTCTATCCATAATCCTTCGGGGTAAATCGGAGAGATACTCTTTCAACTCTATTATGTTCTCTATATCGCCAGCTCGGACTGTATCTTTCTTTGGCATTCTTTTTGGAATCTTAGGTTCTCCATATAGCACTGTGATATCTTGAAGCCGAGGTGGTGTGTACCTCTCATTTTGTTTTAGGAAGTGAGTTTCCATTACCTGCATTCTAGGGATGTGGAGATGGTCGGGTCTTCTTCTGATGAATTCTTCCTCACAAATTTGTGACATCTCAACTGCCTTTTCAAAATCTTCAGCATAAGAGCCGAATAGCGACTTATCATCTTTAAGCGTGATGTGAATATCGATATCACTGATTGTTGGCACATAATCTATGTGTGAGTCCCATGTTTTGTTTGCGGAACCCTTAGTGTAGGCACTCTCCAAACGTGAACCAATCAACTCTGGGAGGAGATCAGCCCAGACCTTCATTGCACACTGAGTGTCTTCCCTTGCCTGCTTCATCATCTCAGAATAATCCGGCATAATTCAGT
>SDNZ01000184.1 GCA_004524565.1 Candidatus Thorarchaeota archaeon | reverse complement strand
TGCATATCATCGAAAACGAAATAATGCATTCGTTCCAGACTTGTCACAAATCTACCGGAATATTTGAGAAAGACGATTCCTTTATCTGTTAAGACAAGTTCTCCTTTGAATTTCTGATATGTACAGTGTATTCTATGAAAAACTCGTTCATCAGGATTGATACCGTCAAGCTTCGACAAAACTATCCCCTATAATTGTTGCTTCATTTGCGGGAGTTAAATGTTCCTAGAATAAATCATTGTTGCAAAAAGAGTAATGGTGGACCGAGCGAGATTCGAACTCGCGACCTCTTCCATGCCAAGTATAGATTGTTTAAAAGTTGGGGCCTACTCTAGTCACTATCGGGATTGAATAAACTCGTGCATCGTTTACACCTGAGTTTACCATTTGGTAGGAGATTTGATTTTGAATACAAATTTGAATGATTACATAATGGACATTTAGCAGAATAGCTTGGTTCAACGTTTTCGATTACTTCTTCTTCTTGAAGAACTGATTTTTCTTCATCTACCGATTCATCCCAATCTTCTTTCAAATCCAAGTAAAGTGGCTTAAGGTCAATTCGTTTGTCACAATCAATATCCTCACAGATTATAATCTTCGTTCCTTCTTTCTCTGGATAAAATCTAAAGTCAAGCATATCAACTACATCCTGTCGAATATACCCTTCTCCAGGTTTAATTGTGTCATAGAGAATCATATCTCGAATATGTGTACCCAATTGATGGTTTTCGAGGAAATGCTTCAACATTTCGGGCCCTGTAGAAAGGCGCATTGCCTTCCAGGTATTCTTCTTTCGCCAACGTGTAATATCGCTGCCTTTTATCCACTCCCTCACATCATCGGGATATTGTCGCTTCATAATATCGTTGACCCATCCAGCAAGAGGTCGTTCAATATGATAGCCACCAGATCCGATAATACCAGGTTTATGCCACAGTTCAGTTAAGGAGAGAGGAGCACTTACAATAACACTGTGAACAGACTTCCTTGGGAGAAGAGTGCCATCCCGAATATTATTTAGGTGAACATAGAATCCTTTGTGTGGAGATTCCATGGGAAAGAACCATTTCAATTCTTCTGCAGGTTTATAGAAACCAAATCCTGCAAGTTGCCACATGTACTCAAAATACTCTTCAAGATTCTTAGCTAGAATACGATCATTGGAATAGAAACGAACTTCACCCGTAAGTGGATTATAGAGTCTCCATCGTCTGATGAGATATGCTATCACATCAAGAATAATTGACCTCCAAAGATAAGTCAGAGCAAGCCGTATTTCAGAAACAATTCGGGCTTTTGCAGGCCATTTCAGAAATTCTTGAAGTTCCTTCGATTTTTTTACAAATTCCATAGTTTGCGCTGTGCCTGCGGAGAACAGTCCCGCTACTAAGTAAGCCTTGGTTCCTAGTTTTGTAGGTTCATTAGTTATATTATGGTACCAATTCCAAATATCAGTAGGCGTTTCCAGACCAAATTTCTTTTCCATCTTTGTTCGCACTTTTCGAAATTCTTCTAAAGATGGTATTGAACCCTCCAAACCAATTCTAACCTCCAGTAGGTGGATTTGTTAATATAATCCAAGTTATATCAGTTTTGTCAACTTCCTTTTGAAATCAAGAAGGATTGTAGACTATTATGTGCTACTACAAAACATAGGAAAAATGGTGGACCGGTCGAGATTTGAACTCGAGACCTCCTCCACTTTGGTTATGATGCAAATTGCATCAAAAGTGCCAAGGAGGCATTCTACCAGGCTAAACTACCGGCCCATGTGCACGAGTTGTGCGAGTCGTTATGCCGATTAGAATGGTTAAAAGAATTGTGGAGTGAAGCTAAAGGTTCTAGCAGGCTATACTGCAATAAGCAGCTAGTTTTTCGCGTTTTGCATCAATAGAGGAGATATCGAGGCGTACGGTCAAGATATTCCTGATATGGTTCTCCATAATACTCCAAACATGCCTGTTCTTCAGCTCTATCGCATGCACTATTTAGTAGCCGTGCGATGATATGAGCTCCCAGAGCAATCCATGAACCGATTGCTAGTGATATGCCTGCAAAGATTGTAAACAATGCAACCTGTTGCGGATGTCTTGAGAAACGGTACGGTCCACTTGTGATGGGGGTATCTGTAGGAGTACGATTGAAGGCTATCACTGCAGCATCAAGTCCCGCAATCCCAAGGAAGAGAAGCACTAACCCAATCCAGAAGTTCAAGGATCCTATTCTCAGTGGCGTAAAGAGAATTAGTACAATACAGATTAGGGAGAACATCTTTCCAATAGTGAAGGATATCCGTTGACGAGTCTCCCATTTCGAGAAGTCGAAATCTGTCAACCGTGATACTGTCTTTCGAGAAGATAAAAGAAAGATCATCGCATGATTAACTAAGAAGAACGCAAATAGAACCCATCCATTGTACAAGTCAAAGGATAGTGTGGGAACAAGCTCCATCTCGATTGTCAATCCTAAACCACCCTTCATTTATGAGAATTTGTTCCTAATAAATGTTAGACTAATCTAACTTTCATGGGAGGGGTTTTAGTATTCTCAAAGGAAGTGAGTCAAAGATTATAGAACGATTTCTTGGCACGATGCAATTGTACTATTATTTTCACAAGTGTGAAACCAGCCCACTCTGCAAGTTCGTGACATATGAGAATGCCATCCGTAACACTTGGCGACGACGTCGAGAGCTTTTCCATATGTAAGTAGAGATAATTTTTGATAATAAGAGGGCGTTTCAACGTAGTGAAACACACTATATCCATTCAATCCTGTCAAAAATCTCCTCTATTCCAGCTGAGCGAACTGAGAGGTCTCCAAGATGATGCTGGGCTTTTGGGACTGTGTTCTCATCCAGCTCGATTTGCTGCAAATTCGTACAGACAAAGAGCGATGAGATGTCAACCTCTTCCAATGAATTATCATCTAACCAGATTCGCTGAAGATGTACACAATTCTCCAAAGGTGTAAGATCAATCTCGTGAATCCCAGTACCCTGAATCCAAAGCAACTGAAGTTTTTTACAACCACGAAGCGGACTGAGATCAATTTCAGAGATATTTAGATAGATCAAAGCTAACTCCTCCAATTTGGATAGCCCTTTCAAGAACTCTAAATCTACAGACGATACCTCCTCACCGATGATTGAAACACGAACTAATTTTGAACATTCTGAGAGTGGTGTCAGATCTATATCGAGAAGATGGTCTGCAATAATGGAGAAAGCTCTCAACTCTCTGCAATGGCTGAGAGGTCTGATATCGAGCTCCGTTATTTGACTCATGTGAACTGCAAAATTCTCCAGTTTTATACACTTGGCTAACGGTCCAATGTCTAAGACCTCCAAATCCTTTTCTTCGATATGAAGAGACCGTAGATTGCTGCATGTCCCCAGAGGTCCCAAATCGATTGTTTTGAATTGATTATTTTCCATATAGACTCGCTTGAGACTTGTGCAGTGAGAAAGTGCAGACAGATCTATGTCGATTGCTTGACTGTGGTTACAGGTGAATGCTTCTAATTTGGTGCACATTTCCAATGCTGAGAGATTGATGGCCACTGCATCTCTGAGGAATAAACGAATATCAGTAGAATCAGCTGGAAATTCCTGCATTCCAATTGTGCCATCTACAGTTTCGTATTCTATGATTATGGGGTTGCAAACAGCTGCAGCGATGTTAGACAAAGCTGGACATTTATCAGACGAGAATCTAATGAATAGTCTATGTTTTCAGTATCACAGGCAGCTCGGAGATTGGGTGTATGCACCAAGACTGTCCGTCGCTGGGATACGCGAGGTTTCATCCAGTGTGTCAGAACTCCGGGTAACCATCGAAGGATTCCACTCTCCGAAGTGAATAGAATCCTTGGTGTCTTTCATCGAGAGGTCCTGGAACACCCCGCCAAGAAACGATGTGCTGTCTATGCGCGGGTTTCAGGGCATCGTCAGAAGACTGATGGTGACCTTGACAGACAACTCAAGACTCTCACCGCTCATTGCAGGTCCCACTTCAAAACTCGTCCTTTAGTCTTCACTGACATCGGTTCTGGGTTGAATATGAAACGGCGAGGTCTCAGACGCCTTCTTGCACTGGCTCAAAGTGGCGCAATCAATACTCTCCTCATCACCCATAGAGACCGCCTTGCTCGATTTGGGGTGGACCTACTACAGCGTATCCTCGAAGACTATGGTGTGAAACTCTTCACCCTCATGGAGAATGAAAACAGGACACCACAGGAGGAACTGGTCACAGTTATGATGGCTCTCATCGCCTCTTTCTCTGGAAGGGTCTATGGTCTGAGAGCAGCTGCACTAAGAGATCGATAGTTTCATGCACTCCCTTCCCGTAGGCTTCTGACCACATTAGGAATCTGCTCTTTCATCACCTCATCAAGATTGGAAACAACACCCAGTTCAGAAACAATGTCAAGCTCAAAGGCCTTTCGCACTTCACGTACTGCCATTCGAATCCCTCCATGAAGGAGAATCTTGGGGTCGTCATACAAGATCCCGCTCTTGGACAACTTTGGTCCATCTACCTCAGCTTCCCAGATGATTGCTCGATCCTTGATATCTACAGAGAGAACCACTGTCCACTCTTCTGGTTCCTCAGATTGTTCTTCTATTTTCTGAACATTCTCACTCACCCAGAGAGATATCTTCTCCAGGAAGACCTCTGTGTTGTGGATATTGTAAGCACTCATATCTCCCTCTGCCAGTCCCATTACAATCCCTTCAAGGACCGCATCAGCACTCATTGGTCCTGTGGCGTCGATATTATAGGCGAGGACTGGTTCTCTCTGAGTATCCTCAACAAGAAATACTCCATACTGACAGATGCTTTCTGATTGCTCGATGAACCTGAATTCGCACACAGGACTGTTCTTTGAGTATCCTCTATTGTACCTGTACTATGACTTGAATTGGCGATTCCATTGCACTTCGATATCGATTACGCGTGAGTTAGTAGAATTCAGACATTGTGCGAAAGCTTGTTTGAGCCAAAATAGAGTACAATTATGATGACAATAATCCATTGGAATCCGGCTGATAACCATGTAAAACAGATAGTTCTGGAGATATCTGGAGAGCTATAGATAAACATCTGCATTAATATTGGCATGATTGAATTGAGTGAGGTGTGAAAGAGAAAAGTGATGAAGAGACTTCCTTGCGAGTTGTTGAAAATCCATGTGAAGAGTACTGAGAGAGCCATCACACGTAGTACATAGTTCAATACAACCAACCAGTCAAGTGGGATTGCAGGAAGAACCATTCCTGGAATGAAGAATCCAGGAACATGCCAAAGTGCCCAGAATAAGCCAATCACGAGACTTGAGGTGAGAGCTCCATTGGACTCTTGCAATCTAGGTAGTAGATAGCCTCT
>SDNZ01000183.1 GCA_004524565.1 Candidatus Thorarchaeota archaeon | reverse complement strand
TATGATGGTATAAATTACGATTGGGTATAGCAGGTGGGTTAGAATTTTGGGGTTCATGAAATTTCCGCAATTTTGTTTCAATTTGTGACCCTTAAACTTTTAGATGTTGACAATGTAAGGTTCTTCATGCTACTAGTCCTAAGATCTCTCGAAGTGATTAGGCCACATATTCTGTTGCATCTGCTCTGTACAAATCCTTAGTTGGTGGGATCTGCAGACCCAGTCCTTCATTAGAGAGGAGAGCATATTCTCACTCACTATTCTTTCTTACTCCTAGGACCACTTTATTGGAAAAGATACTTCACTCTCTCTTGGATATTAGCTAGCTTTGACAGACAACTTTCATCAAGCTTCTTCCTGAGAGACCAGAGGTCTGTAAAAACTGAGTGCATTGATTCCTCAGATAGTAGATTCATGTCCATACCGGTTTCCAAAACATAAATCAAATCATTAAAGACCCGAATTGGATTCGAAGAGAGCGGAGTAGTCAAAATCGAATGAATGACCTGTAGATTCTTCTCCGCCAACAAGGTATCCTCTTTTGCAAAGAAACCTTCCAACATCTCCAAGTCTTGTCTCTTGATTGTCAGTCCACTGGCTCCAGCATTCTCCTCAAGATGTACTATCTTGGATGATCCTGTAAGGGCACAAACAATGTTTGGTTGTGTAAGCACCCAAGCTATCGCCATCTGTACTGGAGTCACCCCATAGTCCTTTGCAAGTATAGCAAATTGGTCCCTGATATGAAGAGCTGATTCAAATCGTGCATGCTGAAATAGAGGGTCTAAATTTCTGATATCATCAGATTCGAACTTTGTATCCCGCCCATATTTCCCAGTCAAGATACCACGTCCAGTTGCACTGAATCCAATTCCTGCAACATCATGTATTTTGCAGAACGGTAGGAGTTCTTCACGTGATTTGCGAGAAACTGCACTCAGTTCCATCAGTATTGAGAAAGGAGAGCCTAACTCACAGTATTCCTTTACTCGTTCTATTGGGAGATGTCCAACACCATAAGCGTGAATCTTCCCTTCAGAAACTAATGAATCAAGTGCTTCTAGGGTTTCAGAAACTGGAGTTTGAGGGTCATCGAAATGAACCTGATACAAGTCAATATAGTCGGTATCAAGTTGGCGTAGACTTCGGATACATGCTTCATAGATATAATTCTTTGAAAGATTTGGTTTTGTACCTTGACGGATTCCTACTTTTGTAGCTATAAGAATCTCCTCACGAAATGGTTTCACTACCCTCCCAAGGATTCTCTCAGCATCCCCGTATCCTTCAGCTGTATCAAAGAAGTTGATTCCAATCTCGTGGGCATGTCGAACCATACTTTCAAAATGGTCAATATTCACTGAGCCATAAGCACCAGATAGTGCATAACAACCCACACCAATCTCTGAAACTTCAAGACTCTTATGCTGCCGATATTGCATGGTTCATGGATACTTACTTATTGTGAAAAAACCTTTGTGACTTTTGATTTCGGTGCCCCAAGCATTTCAAACCAGATACGGAGTTCACAATGAACGCATATTTCTGAAACTGCTGGAGCGTCATGGTCGTGAGACCTTCGGACCTGAGTATCTACCCTGAATAATCATTATCCGATTAAACGATGAAAACAATCAAACGAAACATTCACTTCTCAGTATCAGAGAAGAAATGGTCACAGCAGTCGTCACCCTCCATCAGGGTCTTTGTCCTTCGAAAGACCACATCAGGATACGCCTTGTAGATGGCAAAGTCCTCATTGCACTTGAAGAGAATGCCATAGTCTTTCCTACCTATGGTGAGGTAGGCATCAGCATGAGGACACTTCGTACAACGGATCTGGTAACCGTTCCCGGTCCTCTCAATTGTGAACTCACCCTCGGTCCATCCTTCCCACATGTCCTGAATGATGTCTGCAGCAGTTGAGAGACCATGCTGCCTAACCCAGGTTTTCGCATTCCTTGTGAGATGTTCTGCTAGAATCTCACCTGCAATCTCATTGTAGTCAGGACCGTAATCTCGCTCCCAAGCATCAAGGAGTGCCCTCAACCTTTCAGGTTCTATGTCGTTGTTTCTAATCTCTAAGATTCGTTGTAGAATTCGTTCGCGATCGACTTCCTTGTTCTCCACGCTAGCACCCTGTAACAGATTCGCATCATTATATTTGACTCTGTGTTTTAAAGCAGGTTCTGAACGTAAAGTCCAGAGATATTATTCAATGCTTGACAACATGAGCAGTCATGGCTCGTTAGATCTTCGGACCTGAGTATCTGTAGGCAAGAGAAACAGATGTAGTATCTTTTTTCATATTTCTATGGAGAGAGGATTCTCTTCTCTTACTCACTCTTATTTTATAGTACAAGGGCACCTCTGAAAAAATCCTTCACCCTGTTTTGTCAGTTTATTTGAAGCAATTACTTGATCTGAACCTGAAACTCTCGATTAATCTTGCGAACATACTCGAAGTGTTGGTCTCTTGTTTGAAGAACCAGGTTTCTATTGATAGCAACTGCAGCAAGTATTATGTCAATCGCAGGAATGGGAGTTCCAACTTCGAGTAGAAGGAGTGATAATTCAAATCCCTTGTCATAGTCATCTTTTCCTGGAATGATAATATCAAGATTGGTAAGGGTGACTGCTTTTGGAAACTCGATCAGGTTGAGAATTGTCGTGAAGCCTTTAACAGATGTCGCACCTTCGCGCATACGGTCTATGAGGATGTTCGTGTCGTAGAGTGACGCTTCCATTCCAAGTCCCTCATCTTTCTGTAGTGTTTCTCAACCTTATCTAATGGTATGTCCTCGAGTCTTACTCCAGTACGTTTTGCTAACTCAGCATAATATGAAGAATCGTATGTTTCACTTCCCGTGAGCTCATCAAGATACTCAAGGATAGCTCTACGTACAACCTCACTCCATTTTATCTCTGGATACTTTCTCATGCGTTCTCTGATATCATCAGGGATTGAGAGTGTGATGTTTGCCATATGTGTATTATGTGTTTTCACATATTTAAGTGTGAATAGTGGATTGAATAGGACAAATATAGTATGCTTAGTTTAGTTGAAAGTTTATTGAAGAAATAAAAAGAAACCACTTACTTATCCTTAGTCATGGCTTGCGAAATTTTCTGAGAGTGTTGAAATATCTGCAGGAGTTGTCATTGACTACGATTCCAAGGGGGAGCTATGCGGAATTGAGGTACTTGCATTTTCAAAGGAGAACCTCGACCGTAGTTTAAGAAGAAGATCTTGATTTGAGTAACTGGTATACAAATATTACCACAAAAGCTAAGACTGCCCATACAGACATATCGATAATAACAGCGGACCAGATGATAGTAGGTGGGCTTCCAATTGGATAGAGGGGTTGAGAGAGAAATGGGAAGGGGTACCCAGAATTTGATGCACCGATTGCAGTATTATTGGGAAGTATTGAAGTTACTAAAGTAATAATGAGACCACCAATAATGGAAAATACAATCGTTTTGCGAAGGTTGATTGATGATATCTGAGGGGTTTCTTCGAATGCCATAAGTTCTACCACCTACATGCTTTCTATGAGCTGGAATGCATTGTACAGAGTTGAATATTTCTATGTCAGTAATCAGAAACCGATGTTGTTACAGATTTCGAATCGAGAGATGGTTATCCATTTCTTTCACTTTTTCTACCAATCGAGCAGTAAATAGACCTTCGAAAGCCAGATAACAATATTAGTTCTATAATCAATTATGGAATTAGTGAAATCACTGAGTATCACAAGGATTGCCAGTCCAGCGATATTACTCATAGTTTCACTGATACTTCCATATTGGATATATGGCGCAAATGGACGATTTGAACTGAGGTCAATTCTGGTTGGAATATCGTTTGTTCTATCGGAACCGAGTATGACCATTCATTACATTCCACACTTTGGTCTGTTATTGCCATCACTGCTTATCTGTGCACCTTGTTTTCTCTGGCTTTTCATGGAACGAGATATGAGATTACCCAAGTTACTAGGTTCAGCAGGACTGGTGTTGCTTGCGTTAACCATCGTGTTGTTGCTCTTCCTTCCAATAGGGGCAGTATTTCCATGGATTCCTAGTGTTATAGCTTATGTCCCCGATTTTATTGATCTTATCCCATTCTCAGGTCTTACATTCACAATCATGGTTCTCCTTCCTCTAATATGGCGAGGGCTCCTTTATCCTGAGACCGGAGATAGCACTCTGAGAAAGAAGGTCACAGCAATGATGCTATCTGTATCAGTTCTGCTCTTCCCAATGACGATAGAGACCTTCAGCTGGCAGGGCTCTGATTACAATCGCAGCTTCTTCGAAGGATTCTCGCTTAACTCAGCAGTCTGGACACTGAGTGATAGGGTGGATGGCAACCGTTGGGGAGAGGGTACCTGGTTTAATTTTTCGATTTCATCTGTCTTTAGTATTACCTCATTGATAATGCTGCTGACACCAGGTATCATTTTTGCATGGCATGTATGCAGAGGCTCGTTTGAACGAAAGAGAGTTGGACAGATGCTTACAGCAGGAGTTATTCATCTTCTCTTCGTTTCACTTCAGTGTATTTGGTTGAACTCCACTACAACACATGCCGGGATGTGGATAGTAATGCCATTTCCAGCCCTCTTTGTTGTTGGTCTCGCGATTATTGTAATAAACTATTACTCTCAATGGAGGCAGACAAGAGATGCCTTAGAATCAAATATAATGGCGAATAAAGAGAGTTTACCACAAGAGATTGCATAAGGGAAAATAATAAGGCCGTTATGGATCGCGAGATCTTCAGATCTGAGTGTCTTTCCTTCAGGCAAGAGAAGCAGATTTTGTTCTAGAAGGATTAAGGAGTTAGTTGAACTTCTTTCTCATTCGTATCTGTTTCTTCCGAGAGAGTCTCCGGGGAGTAGAACGTGGCATGTGAGAGCGATAGTATGAACGCGTAGACAGATAGCACTATCAGAGGTATGTGGAGTATTCCATTCCAGAATAACAAATCAGGGAACATGACGAAGTTTGTCAGGATATTGTAAAAGCTGATAATAACCCCGACCAGACTGGTCACTCTCAGTGTGACAATGTTGATGTTGGGATAGAAGATAATCAGGACTGAGAGGTATACAGGGGTCATCATACAGAAGGCTAATCCTGCCTCACTAGTCAGAAATAGGAGAGGATTGAGGTCCAACGCCATGGTTTCTGTATTGATGGGATACCAGAATGCCAGAATGGCTAATGGAATCACCCAAATCGTGGACTTGTCTAGCCGAGGAGTATCGAAAACATTCTTCTGAGCCATTGTCTCCCAGAACCATGTTAATGCAACGACGAGGAACATGACCAGATTCACTGTGACTACAGCAAATCCAAATTCCTCAGTGAAAGCAGTGCTCTGTAGAAACGCAACGAGGACATAGAAGACACCGACATAGACACTGAAGTAT
>SDNZ01000037.1 GCA_004524565.1 Candidatus Thorarchaeota archaeon | reverse complement strand
TTGATAATCTTCCTGAGGAATTCAGTCTTGAGTTGCTTGACCTCCAATCGGTGCGTAGGCTTGGTAAGAATATGTTCATGCATATTGCACTATTCTTTGGTTCTTCTGAGGCGTTTATTGAGAATGGATTTGGCTACTGTATAAAGCATAATGGAATTATCGTTAGTGTTGCATCTACATTCACACCTTTTGTAAACGAATTTGAGATTGAAGTTCGTACTAGTAATGATGGAGAATATAGGCGCAAGGGATTGGCAACTATTGTGTCTGCTGCACTAATTCTCCATGCTTTAGAGCGGGGACTCGTTCCACACTGGGATGCTGCTAACGAGATATCAGTCAAACTAGCACTCAAACTAGGTTTCACTAATCCCTATCCATGGGAGGCTTTCTATCTCAAGAAACCTGAGGATTCCTAGCTTCTCTTTTTAAGTATGATCAAAACTCCTACTACGACTACAAAACCACCAATCCCAATGGAGCCAATCAATAATGGATCTAGGATTCCACCAGTGGTATTGGTTGGTTCTATTCCAACAGTGAAATTTGCAACCGCTCTCTCAATTTCAAGTGTTGAATTTGTATCTTTCACTTCAATATCGATAATATACTCACCGTCCACACTTCCTATGAATGATCCCTCGAAGGTCCAATCTCCATCTAAATCAGAAAGTTCGATCGTATCGATGAGAGTACGATTTTCTTCAGTGAAAATTCGAGCATGAACTTCAGTGATGTTATTGTCAGCAAAAGATAAACTCTCTAATTCTGTATCTAGGTCTGTTATATCTGCAGAAATGTTGAACGATGTACCAGACTCACCAATGAGAGGTAAAACCTGCGCTTGTTCAACATATGAATATCCCAGTGTTTTACTTACAATTGCTTTACAAATCTCACTTGTGGGTGCTAGTAGGTATCCTCCTCCAGTAGTTCCACCTCCCGAATCTCCAGTGATGAACCCATTGTCAATTACTACATCATATTCATTATCTCTTACTTCAGCGCCTGCTAGGCTCATATAGAGTGCAGATGTGTAATAGTTAACAACACTTGAACCATTGACGATTCCATTTGCTTCAGCAACTACTCTATTGCCAATACATGTTGTCGCAATGAGTACCCCATGCTCATAAGCATATGAGATAAAATCTAAGACCCTTGTACTACCAATTAGACCTTGCCAGTGACCTCCTGATGGAATATACAATGCATCAAATTGAGTAACAATCTCATTATCAACTTCGCTTAGAAGAAAATCTGCGGTTGTTCCTCGAGGAGGTTTGTTATAGCACGATGCTACGTTGACATCCAATGCATGAGCCGCTGTTGTGACATTCACACCCCATGATTCCAGTATTTCCTTTGCATCAAAATAGTTCCAACCAAATGCTGTCGTTACAAGCATCAATACCTTAACATCGCTGATTTCTTTTCCATCTGCAACAGGCATCAACAGAGGTCCGGAGAGAATGGCAACGAATACTATTAGCGATACAATCGCAAGAGCCCTGGCTTTCATATGAATCGAAAAAATGCATTCAAGGTACTATATTAGGAAATGGTTTCGCGCTTGCAAAAAGAAATACAAGTGCTGGGGATGCTTTTACATCCCCAACAACTTTCAAACGAGATTTCTATCCGACTACTGAGAAGCCATCAAAGACAAGTGTGGGTACAGAAATTCCAAAGGGGATGGTTTCCTTATTACTCCCAATGGCTCTTAGATTCTTGAATCCCTCATAGTAATTGCCTGCAATCGAAACTGGTTCAATTGATCCTTTCAACTCGCCGTTTTCAACAAGATATGCAGAACCAGCAACACATGAAAATTCACCTGTTGCAACACTTGAATGGAAGATCCCTAAGGGGAAATCTCGGATGAGAACTGCTTTTCCATCAATTGATGAAATAATATCCTCTTCCCTCTTTTTTCCTGCTTCGACTTCCAACCACATTGTTCCAGCACTAGGCCGGTTCTCATACGGGATTGCTCCTCCAAATATTCCACCGCCTCGCACACAATTTCCGGTTGAATCGAGGTCCATTGCTCTTCCAAAGTAGCTATCAAAGAAGAAGTTTTTCAAAACTCCGTTCTCAATGATTGGGTTACTCCTCTGTGGCAAGCCCTCTGCATCAATCGCCTGAGTAGCAAGCCTTTTTGGATTCTGACCGTCATCTATGATTGTCAGTTCCTTAGGTCCAATGGTATCACCGATTCTATCACAGAGTGGTGAAACTCCATCAACAACTGGTCTACCACCCGCAGATTGAGCAAGACTTGATATGATATACAGACCTGCAGGCATTGGTGTCCAAATAGTTGTCATCTTGGTGGTCTGGTCTAGTTTCTTTGCACCTAACAACCCAATTGCTTTTTCTGCTACTGATTTTCCAAGTCCCTCAGCATTGTACAAACGGTCTCTTGCGAGGTCAAAATCTGATGAGCCTTTGCGTTCTTCATTCTCAAATGCTTGAACATGACATTGGATTGAATTCCCACAACCACGAGTAGCTGCTAGTACACCTCGTGTGTTTCCAACAGCATATCCACCCCACTCTGCATCAGCCTGAGCTTGAACAACTTTCACTCTCTCATCTACCGCAGTTGCTTCCTGAATGACTAATTCACAACTCTTGATTAGATCATCAGTTCCAAAAGTTAGAATATCATCATGATAAACTCCCTCCTTTCCAGATCCTACTGGATCTGCAAAGCCCTGAAATCTATCATCTTCTACTTTTACACTCTGAATGATAGAGAGAGCTTCTTTGGTTGCGAACCTAACCCTATCAGCAGTCACACCACTTGCTACAGCAAAACCAATCTGTTTCCCTTTGGCTGCTCTAACAGCAGTTCCTCCAACTGCACCTGCTTTTGCATTCACTACACCTTGGGAGATTTGTGCTTCTGTCCTGTTATTGTAATAGAGATAAATCTCGAACTCAATGGAGCTATCAAGAGATTTCGCATATTTGAGTCCTGTATCAGTTACAGAAAGTAATTCGTCCTTTAAATCATCAAAATTCATCATGCTTCACCTCCAAAAGTCACTTCATCAATGAGAAGCTTTGGACCCCCCATTCCAGTGGGCAATGGAAATTGAGCATCTTTTCCACATCCACCAAAGTATCCCGACGTAAGTTTCAGGTCTCTTGTTCCTCCCTCTACACGAGAGAGAAGCTCTAGGATATTTCCTGAGAGAGAAACTTCCCTAATTGGGTACTGAATCTCTCCTTTTTCTACCCAATAACCTCTAATGGCTTTGAACAGGAAACTTCCATCTCCCTGAACTTGTCCTCCAGATGATTGGATTGCAAATACTCCAGTTCCTAGCTGTTCAATCGCCTCTTCCTCAGATAGAGTACCTGGCATGAAGTATGTGTTGGTCATCCTTGGAATTGGTGGGAACACAAAACTGACTGCTCTAGCATTTCCAGATGGTTCCTGTCCCAGTTTCTTAGCAGTACCTCTGTTGTGTAAGTAGTGTTTGAGCACTCCCTTATCAAGCACAGTTGTCTGATTGGTTGCTGTTCCCTGATCATCATAAGGTAACCAAAGTCCTCCATACTTCTTGATATCGGGAACACCGCCATCAACAATTGTAGCATGTTCAGTTCCCAAAGTTTTGCCAACTTTTTCAGATAGTGGTGATGCTCCTGTTACGACGAAGTCCCCTTCACTCAGATGACCGAATGATTCATGAGCAAGAACACCAACAAGATCTTCTTCGACAAGTGCTCTGAATTTACCCGCTGGGCAAGCCTTCGCTTTTAGTTGCTCTTTTGCATTC
The DNA here is from genome assembly GCA_004524565.1 of Candidatus Thorarchaeota archaeon. Classification (GTDB taxonomy): domain Archaea; phylum Asgardarchaeota; class Thorarchaeia; order Thorarchaeales; family Thorarchaeaceae; genus SMTZ1-45. The sequence goes on along the minus strand of SDNZ01000037.1, from coordinate 17,790 downwards.
TTTCCCGCCTTTTCACCTATCTTTTCAGGAGTAAACTCACCTGACTCGAAATCCTCCAGACCATAGGAACCTCCATGCCCTTCAGCACCGTTTACTAAGGCGCCTGCGCTTGTCTTTGAAGTAACTAATACTATCATATCAGTAATGAGAAAATTCCAGTCTATCTCAGTACCATCGCTATTTGCGAGCAGTTTTGGACCATATAGCTCACCCCAAAGTCCACGAGCAGTCATTATATTCTCACCATGCTCTCTGGCTGATTCGACTCCTCGATTCACCAAATCAATCTTGTACGCAAGATCTCGGTCGCGTGGATGAATATTGACTGATGGAGTATCTGATTTCTTACTTTTCACGGCATCTCTCCGATCAAAGGGTAGTTTGAGTTTTGCAGCTCCTGAGGATGCTTTTGCCATCTTGTATGCAGTCTCTGTTGCTATCTTGATATCTTTCAATTCAGTACTAGGTGTAAATGAAAATCCTGATACCCCATCAACATAGGCTGTGATTGCAAAACCCATTCGTGATTTGACCTGGATATCTTGCCAAATGTCATTGATTCGTTGTAGGGTCCTTAGTGTGAGATTGTCGTAGCGTGCCTCTACGAAATCCGCACCAAGGTCTTCGCCTATACGAACACATTGTTGCAATTTATCTAACATAAGTTCGAACCTCTTTCACGAGTATCTAGGATGCGTTAGAGTGGTCACAATGTATTGAGCTTCTGGTCATAACTGACCGATAGTGTGGCCATTGAAACATCTCAATTTCTACGTGTTTATTTCGCATCCGTTGTCGATAGAAAACTAATTTTCCAGCTTTAAAGGGTGACTCTTGACGCGAGAACTCATATTGTTACTAGGAGAATTCATCTTCCAGAATTCTATACCAGTAAGTATACTTCGTTTTGAATCCCATTGCGCCGTATAGTGCAATTGCAGGAGCGTTCTCTGCTTCAACTTGGAGAAATGCAGTATTTGCTCCATTCTCTTCACCCCAGATTGCGAGGGCACAGTTAATAGACCAAGCTACTCCCCTACGCTGGTATTCAGGAAGCGTCCGTATAGAGAAGAGACCCAACATATCTTCCTCAACGACTCCGAGACCAACACCAGCAATTTTTCCATCGATCATTACTCGTGCAATTTTCTTTTCGCCTTCTATACGGTGTATGATTTCTCTTCTAACCTCCAGTGCAAATTCATCCCTTTTTTCTCGATGAAATAGAATATCTATTGACTCGTCAGATACTCGTAGTAGGTCAACTCCAACTTGAGGATCCAAACAAGTGAGCTCCTTGATTGGAACCGTTTGGACATGTGTCACCATTCGTTTCTGAAATCCCATTTCTTCCAGTGTTTCATCCAAACCTTCTGGTTTACTTACCTCAGTAACTTTGAATGCGGGTGGTGTATCTCGTTCCTTGTAGAAATTGATGATGTAATCTATTGAATCCTCTAGCAAGGTGTCCTCAGTTCCAGCTAACGGTAGGACACTATTGGCTCTCCATGTCACTGCATCATTCCAGTGAATAATCCATCCGTGATACCTTTCAGTTTCTTTCGCAGGCCAGCAATGCGATGCTAGGTATTCGATTTCTGCAATGGTTCTATCTGGCTCCATGTGTTCTACATATGACTTCCTGACCTATAATATTGGCTGTCTCAGTGAATCCATTCTTCAAGGTGATACTTCATTTATGTGAGGCGAAGAGCACAACACCTTTCTTGCACACTTACATTGAACCTGTGAGGTTCAGCTTTGGAAGAGCAGCTAGGATCACTTGCATGGTCAATAGTTGGTGATGTCTATAGCCATATCGAGAATCAGGTTACAGATGAACCTCGATTACTTACTGAAGCTACTCGATTGGCAGCTTTGAATCTAGTTTTCGCAAGTCGATACTCTTCCGATGTGCTTGGTTTGAACAACAATTCGATTTCCTTGGAATCTCTCTCTTTTGAAGGATTCCGTTTTGGTGTTCAAAGAAAAAGTGTTCATAATCTGGTGAGGCAAGCACTCGATTCTTCAACACTGATTCCAGAGAAAAAAATTTGTAGTCTCTCTCTGAGTGAATTTGTTAGCCTTCTTGGTTGGATTCATTCTCTTGGTTCATATCGCCTTCCTTTGTCTCTCAATCATGGATCATTTCAAAGACATCTAGGTGCATATTATACACCACAGTCTGTTGCAGATTATATTGTAAATCTGACAATGAAAGACGATTTAGAAAAATATGTTCGGAATATTTCCAGGAACGGGTTACCGTCTCTCGAAGAGTTTCTTTCCCTTCGTATTTTGGACCCTGCATGCGGAGCAGGTGTTTTTCTGATTTCCGTAGCAAACCTCATGCATTCATTCAAACAGCACGCAATCGATAGGGCACGTGATTCCGGGATTCCGCAATCCGATGTCGATGAAGCACTATCAAAAAATCGTTCAAATCTTTATGGTGTTGATCTAGATTCAGGTGCCTTGGAAGTGGCTGATATTTCCTTGCGCATTCTTTTAGGGGATGGAAGTCAGAAGCTACCTGCTTCATTGATTGGCAGCACTCTGAAGAATGGGGACTCGCTGATTTCATTTCGAGGTCTCCAAGGCAAATCGAACCATCAACGATTCTTTAGAGGTCCTATGAATATCCCCTCCTTCGAATGGCACTCTGAATTTCCAGAAGTATTTTCTGAACCAAAGAATGGATTTGATTATGTTTTCATGAATCCTCCATATGAACGACTCAAACCTAATCTAGCAGAATTCATTCGTGAGCGACTAGCAAGTGGAGAACGAGAGATTCATACATCTATCTATGATGATCATAAAATCAATATTAGAGAAGCAATCAACTACTTCCGAAGGTCAAATGAATATCATTACGCTATCAGCTACTCCATCAACACCTACCAACTCTTTGTAGAACGAGCTTTACAGCTAACTCGAAATGGTGGACGCATTGGGTGCATAATTCCTTCCAACATTTTGGGTGATGTTTCAGCTCAGCGATTACGAGAGCATTTGCTTCAGCAAAATAATCTGAAGACAATTGATGATTTTCCTGAGACTTCTCGAATGTTTCCTGGGGTCACTCAGTCAGTTTCTATCATTACAATTGAGAAGGGTGGACAAACAGATACTATTGAGATTGGTTTCAATCGACAAGGATTGACGGATGCTTTAGAGAGAAAAAGGATGAAAATCAATCAAGACCGTATTCTGAGAACAATGGGTTCTACACTAGCAATTCCTCGAATCGAAGCATCTGGTTTCAAACTACTAGATACATTGCATGCTCATCGCTCTCTTGGTTTGATTCCAGCTGTTCTAATTCGTCGAGGGGAGTTAGATCTAACCATCAATAAGAATTCTATAACATCACACAAAACTAATTCTCCACTTGTGAGAGGTTCTCACATCTCGCGGTATGGATTGATAGCTAGTCGACATAAGCCTGAATTTGTGAAACTGAGTACATTCAACAAGACACTTGAAACCTCAAACAGAGCTGAACACATCAACATGGATCGGATTGCATGTCAACAAGTTTCAAACATGGGGCAGAGATGGCGATTGAAGTTCGCACAAATCCAACCTGGTACCGTTCTAGCAAATTCTTGTAACTATATTGTAGTAAGTCAGAATGATGATGCGTACAACATTGATTATCTTCTTGGTATTCTCAATTCAGAGCTCATGAATTGGAGATTTCAAATCAGTAATTTCAACAATCATGTATCAATTCGTGAATTGCAAAATCTCCCCATGCCATCACCTAAAATGAACAGGATAGTTGTTAGAGACCTCTGCAAAGGAGTTCGTAATCTCGATTATCCATCGATCGAAGCTACTGTGTTCGTTCTCTATGGATTCGATAAACAACAAGCAAAATCCATTCTTGAAATGCGAAAGACTCCAATTGAAGAGAAGAAGCTAATTCTGGAGCATCTATCTGATTTGGTCAAATCTTAATTATATGACAAAGTCTTTCATATCCTTTTGTTGAATGATTCATTGTGACTATCTCCACGAGAATTCCAGAAGTTGCTGTACATGAGTCAGAGAAAGTGCTATTCAATCATGTATGTGCTACACTTAGTGAATTGGATATGGAAGTGGTCTTGAACGTACCACCTGGCGGGAACTGGATGAACCTGCCAGATACAACCATTGCTAAATCGTCAAGACTAACTCAGATAAAGAACTCGGGTGGTCGAACCACTTACTATGGTAGATTGAATTCTGAAATGCCAAGCTATACTGTCAATACATACTTCAATAGACCGGGAAATGGCACCTTTATTCATCCCACTCAAAATCGATTAATCTCAATGCGTGAAGCAGCTAGACTTCAATCATTTCCAGACCACTACCGATTTCGAGGTAGTCTGAGTTCAATGTACAAGCAAATTGGAAATGCTGTACCACCATTGTTAGCTAGGGCCATTGGAGAGAAGATACCGAAGGGTCTATGCGTTGATTTATTCTGTGGTGCTGGAGGACTTTCTGAGGGATTAACGCAAGCAGGTCATAAAACCATTCTATCTTCTGATTCCAATCAGAATATGTGTGAAACTTTTCAATTCAACAATCCCGATACAAAGGTCATTCAGAGTGATTTTAATAAGCAAGAAGAAGTGGACATTTTACTTGAGAATATTGAATCAGAACTGAGTGGGAGAACTCTACAATTGTTGACGGGTGGTCCTCCCTGCCAAGGCTTCTCTACTGCTGGAAAATGGAATCCGAATGATGTTAGAAATTCGTTACTCTTCAAAACAATTGAGTTAGTGAACGAACTCGAGCCAGAATATATACTTCTGGAAAATGTGCCTGGAATACAATCGATGAAGAAGGGAAAATTGCTAGATTCCTTCCTTCTATCCTTAGGAGCTAAAGGATACACGACTCAAACATATCTCTTGAAGGCAGAGCAATTTGGTGTTCCTCAGCGCAGAAGAAGAGTGTTCATAGTTGCCAACCGAAATAGTACACGAATTGATGATCCCGAGGTGCGGCTTGCTCCAATAGCTCGTGGTAAGACCCGATATGATGCTTACATTGAGGGTAACGGATATCCCAATCCCGTAACAGTATCCGAAGCAATCTCTGACTTACCTGCTATTTCTTCTGGTGAGGGTCAGGATATAGATGAATATGATACTGATTGGATTACTTCCGATTATCAACGATTGATGAGAGGTATCATCGCTCTCAATGAATTCTTCTTGAAGAGAACTGAGCAAGGTTGATTAATGATTGCTGTTTTAGTAGAATATCCGCCGATTCATTTCGGCTATGAGTCTGGAGATTGGAAGTTCTTGATAGCAAGTGCTACATTGTTTGACCTGCTTGGTTCGAAGGTACTTGCTTCAATGCATTTTACTAAATCAGAGATAACGGATGAATTTCTTGAATCCGCTGTTCTCGAGTACTATAATCTAATCGAAGAGAATACAGCTCAGAAATTTATTACAACCAAGATTGGTGATAGAGCAATCAGCGTCCTCAAAGTCGGGGATGTGACTGTATTGATTGTTGTTGGTGAAACAGATACTTTTACTGAAGAGGAGATTACGAGCATCAAGAAACTTGATTGGCATATAACCGATGAAATCGAGAATACTTCAGTACGAGAATTCAAAGATGATTTTCAGAATGTGGCGGATTTATATCTCAGAAACCCCGTAAACATCTGTATCATCACCGTCACCGAACCCCTTCCTGAGGATACGACATCTTCTGCTGTAGAGCTGATTATACACAACAAGGGTGGAGATAGAAAAGCACTCTCGCAACCCATATCCATAGGGCCCAATCTTGTACATGTCACACAATATCATTATCATGAAATACTAAATGATGAATGGCCAAAAGAATTCTCATCCATTGACATATTTGCACTTATTGTTTCAGGTATACTTTCTGAGGGTGACCAGGTAGAAGAAGCAGTACAAAAAATCAGGTCGAATAGCAAGGCAACCATAGTTGTGGTTCCAGGTTCTGATGAAGAGCTTGAGCGCGCACGGGATATTGAGATGAATCTCGGAATTGATCTCTGTGACTCAGTATCTCCAAAACCGACGCATCTTCTCTTGTCAATTATGGCCTATGGTGGTCTTAGTGATTTGCATCCCGAGTTGGCACGAGAACGGTGGATTATCGAAGAAGATGTAGACAAAGCATCTGTTTCAATTACATCCGATAAAGAAGAACTCGGTCATCAAGCATTCTTTGTTGTTGATAGGAGAACTGGGGAGGCTGCTTATAGCTATTATTACGAAGAACGATCACGGTTCCTAGAGATGGCTCCCAATATTGTGGCTGCTATCACATCGTTCAAAATTGATCAGAGCACCCCAACAGAGACGTCAGTCTTTCGCACAGGAGACCTGAGCTACATCACCATCGAACGTGATAACTACATCTTCACTCTTATCACAGGAAAGGATGCAGATGTGACAGCACTGCGGTCTCGCTTCTCATTTCTACCAGATCTCTTTCTCGATGAGGTTCCTCCACTCAATGAGGATCCTACTGACCTCTTTCGTTCTCCATTGTTCACTCTGAAACTTCTAGCCACTCTCCCTTCGATAAAATTAGCTGGAAAAATCGCGCCAATTCAGAAACGGGCTCTCAATTGGGATAGGTTTGAACATCCCCCAGTTCGAGATTTTCTTGAAGCAGTATGGCAACGTCTTGATGGGTCTCTCTCAATGAATCGATTAGTTCCTGGAAAGGGCCCCGAATTGATTCTTGGCGCAATACATCTATTGCATCGTTTAGAATCAATAGATTTCGTGTTCCGTATTCTACTAGAGGATGTTCCAATTCTAATGAGTACTCCCGATGATGAAATTCTCTCACTCTACGCTAACCTTGAAACAATACTGGAGTATGTCGATGGTGACCTCACCATCTTCAGTATTGCAAGAGCAGTGGGTGTAGACCCAAGTGTCTTGGTAGCTGTATTTACTGAATTGCACAAACGAGGTGTCATTGCATTCAAAGAATAGCACATCATAGTAAGCTTGAAAGGAGCAAGAAAGATAGATAACACCTAAAAACCGTCACGAATCAGAACACAAACAGGGATTGTGAAAAGTCGATGATACACAACGTTCTACTCATTGGAAAAGACCAAGGTAACGTTGTAGTGAGAACTAGATTTTGGAAGATCAACTTTGAAGACCAAGATATTGCAGAATTCACACGAGGTTATGGAGACCTAATCACTACCGAAGGATTGGCTCCTGATACTCCCGTCTTTGTTGCAGAGAAACACAAAGTCTTCCACTCAGAGGTAGATGGGGAAATGCTTCTTCTCTTTGTGACTGATGGTCGTGATGAAGACCGAGTTATTCAATATAAAGTCCGGGAAGGTGCTGCAAGAATCTCAACTGCACTCCGTGGAAATAGCATGGGGTATATTCGTGACAATCTCGATGAAATTCTTGGAGAACTCATATTCACAAGATTCAAGGTATCCTTCGTCGGAAGTGGTGGTGTCGGAAAGAGCACACTGCTACGTCTGCTCTTCGGCAGGGAACCTGCTCCAGGTGGGTACACCCCTACAATCAATGTGGCGGTAGATTCGTCAGAAACGATACAATTCGGTACCTTTCTCGTGACTGTGTGGGATTTTGCAGGTCAGGCTGTGTTCCAGGACCTCTGGAGCTTCTATTTCTCAGGGACCGATGTTATCTTTCTGGTAACTGATAGTTCATTTCGAAATGTCATGCAGACAAAATCCCTGCTGCGAAATATACGTAAAGAGGCTCCCGCAGTTCCGTTGTTCATCATTGCTAACAAACAGGACTTGCCTGAATCAATGAAGGCTGAAAAGATCAAACGCCTTCTTGGCGCACCCACATTCCAGATGATTGCCACAGATAAGACACGACGAGAAGAGTTCATCCGCCTTATGCTTGAGGTGGCTGCAAAGACTGTTGGAGTAACTCTTCCTGAGTTGCCAATCTCTGAGATGATCACTGTCAGACGAGGTCCAGAGGAAATTGAGCAACCTGGCCAGAAGGCAAGTGAAACTCAGGCGAGTGGGTGGGACAGAGTCCCTGATAGCATTGAAGAAGACATTGGTGAAATTACTGCTATGTCTGGGGGAAAGACTACTCAGACAAAAGGATCATCAACCTCCACCACAACCACAAAGACAGCAACAACTACCACCACAGTTGATAGTGAACTAGTTGCTGAGGTTGTTCCTGATCGCACACAGATACTTCATCTCATGCTTATTATTCATCAAGACGGGATACCTGATGTTGCTTACCATTTGAACTATGCAGATGAGGACATTGACAAAAATGCTATTGCATCATTGATATCTGCTCTTGATTCATTTGGAGGAATTGATGGGCGTTCATCTGACGATGGGACGAGTACAACTAATGCACTCGAGACCATAGAGCATGAAGGTAATCTCGTTATGATTGAGAAATCCAAGCACTTCTTGATGGCGCTCATTGTTACAAACAAGAACGAGGAAGAAGAACAGAGAAGGACATTGAACTCGCTCTTACTTGGTATCGAACAGAAATACCATAATATCTGGGATACTTGGGATGGAGACCTCGCTGTCTTTGAGACTTCTATGTTCGATGTAATTGCAGAACTCCCACTCAAACCAGTTAGTTTCGATTATATTGTCCGTGCGAGAGAAGCTGGACGTCCATTACCTTTCAATAGCCGTGAAGTCGGTAAGGCTGTTGTTGAAGTCAAGAGTGCAATCGAGAGCAATGAAACCGTTGGTGGGCTCGTACGAAGTCTGGATATTCCTCGTGAGATTGTAATTGGTTGTCTACAATTGATGAACAAGTACGGCTGGATAGATTTCAAGGTTGAACTTGGACCTACAAGTATCTTGAAGAAGATCGGTGTTGTAGACGAAGATATTGAGAAGGCATATGGTGCAGTAGTTGTGAAATTCGTAGACCTCTGCGATGGCGCAACCTCGCTTGAAGATGTCGTTCGAAAACTCAATGTGAGTCTTCCTGCTATGAAATTTGTAGCAACTAAACTAGTACTAGATGGTACCCTTGAAATTATTGCGTGATTGATATCCAACTAGGTTGGTATCACAATTCTCTCCTTGTATTGTGGGATCATAATTCCCTTAGGTGGAGAATATACTGGAGTGTGTACCATTATCTTTCTTCCCTTACACGAGTTGATATATGATTCAAGATTTGATGCTGATGAGTGAGCGCTAAGCCTTGCATATTCTACTGTGCAGTTGTGCGGTTCATATCCATGCAGCAGGTTCCAACCCGGTGTTCGAGGAGCTAGATATCCACAGAGTATCACTGCAGCTTTGGGATTATCATGTTGCTCATTGAAATGATGCCTAGCAAGTCCACCCGCCATCATACCTCCTCCAGCTACTAGAACGTCTTCCTCATCTAAGTGCACCCGGTTCTTTTTCATACTATCCCAGCTTCCAGTCACACCTACTATCTTGGTCACTTGTTCAGCCATTCCCGTCACCATGACATTCCTATTCTTGGTAATTCCAAGCTCTTCAAGCATAAGCAGTATCTCTTGGGAACGTCCGACTGCGAAACTAGGAATTACAACAGGTCCATGATCTGCGATAGTTTTGCTAATCTGATCCCTAACCTTGGTACGGTCGAAATCTTCCCTTGCCCAATACGTGCCATCAAAGATGACATAATCCGCATCTGTGGGGAGATTAGCTCCGGGAAATAGGACCGATTTATCCATATTGAAATCGCCAGTGTAGAGAATCTTTACACCCTCGATATCAATGAGGTAAACTGCGCTACCTGGAATATGACATGCATCGATTGGAGTCACAATAATTCCAGGTCCTACTTCGTTGCTCACTCCGTATTCTAGTCTAACATGATTTTTTATGACCTTCTCGATGTTAGTTTCGTTGAATCTGGAAACCAAATCTAGCTTGTCGTATTTTCGTGGAGGAAAGGGAGTACCGACCTTCAATGCATCATCAAGTAAGACCTTAGTCACTCCACCTGTCGGTCCTACTGAACACCATTTCCCACTGAATTCTTCGTAGAGAACTGGTAGACCTCCAACATGATCAAGATGTGAGTGACTCACCAGGACTGTATCAACCATCTCAAGTTCAGGAACCCATTCTGGAATCCGGTGATTTGCCACTGACATTCCAAAATCGAGAAGTATGCCGCCTGTGTCTGTTTTAATAACTATTCCACTTCTGCCAATTCGAGGCCCTCCAAGGAAAATGATTTCGATCTTCTTTGTTTTTGTTGAGTACGCAACTGATGGAAGCAAGTCCATTCGAAGTTTCTGCGGGATTAACTCGAAAATTACGGGGTCAACTGCTTCACCTGGAGGTGGTGATGACAGCTCCTGTAGTCGAGCAGGAAGAACGGTCTGCTCATTTGTTCTGAACTTCTCTTTCTCAAAGACTTTCTGCATTTCCTCTATTGAATCTTGTACAGACATATCAGAGTCAATTTTCTTCTGAGCTTTCTCATACACTTCTTTTTTCTTGATTTGAAGGAGCTGCAATTGAAGTGCATCGGGTCCCCAATTCTTCAGACCTTCCATTGAATCAAGAAAAGTCATATCCTGCACTGCTTCTTTGAGATACTGCGGATGTCTTGCTACTGCATCCACGAGTCTATACTTCTCAGATTCTAGTTCTGATTGGATATCAATTCCTAGCTCAGTTCCTATTTCTGAAAATGAGGCTGGTCCAAAGTATGGGGCTCCGAGGAATTGGATCCAGTATCTCACCTCTTTTAGTATATCTTCGGTAGTGTCCTTACTGACTGCTGCGAGATAGACCAGAGCTTTGCGTAACCACTTCTCGATAGGTGTCTGGCTTCGAATATATCGTAATGCGTAACGATACAGGAATCTGAAATCTTCGTCATCGTAATTTCCGAATACCAATCCATGAAGGCAAAGCGTCATTGCTTGAATCATTTCATCAGATGTGATAGTGTCCTTTGCATCCCTGAATATCAAAAGCAATTGTTCATTTACCTTCTCTGCAATAGATAGAGTACTCACAGTTTGATTCGACGCTTTAGCAAGTTCATATACTATAAGTTCTCTGGACTCCCCGAAGAGTCCCTCCCCTTTCTGAATTGGCTTTTCTTTCAGAGCTAATTTTAGGTCACTCTCAGCTTTTTCTAGGGTCTGTTTGATCATTTTATGCTTCGTCTTTGGGGGATTCTTCAATATGGTCACTCCATCGTTTACACGATTTTTTCAAATCATACTTTCTTCTTCACTTGGTATAATCCTTGGCGACTATCTCTGAGAGAAAGCCGTTTAATTACCACGCCTTCACTCATTAAGAGAGAAAGTGCGTATCGAACAGTTCTTGATGGGAGCATCGTCTCCTCTATTATTTCCTTCTGGCTTAGTTGCCCTTGATATTCAAGAACCTTAAGGACAAGTTTAGCACTTGGTGGCAAGTCCTGTGCTACATCATCTGACATCTCTGATTTCTTCAGAAGTTTTCCTCGCAATGCTGCGACTCTCTCAGATTCGAATTTTACAAAGATAGCATCATGCTTTGCATGTCTGATGGTTACAGGTTTACTGTCAACTTTCTTCCTTATCTGTCCATCAAGAACAGCTTCTATCGCAACAGAACTGGTAAGATCTTTTATTTCAATTTCCATATCATTTGGTAAGACCAGTGGGCGTCTTGAGGGATTGACACTATTAACTGGAATTATTGAAAAGACTGGTGAAGAATTCAGAATGATTGGTCCGCCGACACTCAGAGCATAGGCTGTACTCCCCGTGGGCGTAGCAACGATAAGACCATCACTTCCATCTTTCCAAAAATGTTCTCCATCGATGAGTAATGAATATCGAATCAAGGTTGCACTTCGTTTGGCGAAAATTCCTATATCATTAAGGAGGGGAGGGGTCTCCTTTCCAGCTATTTCAGCAACGAGTCTTTTCTTTTCTTCTTTATTCCATTTCCCACTTAATAGGTCATCAATCACTGAATCAAAATGAGAAATCATGACATCAAAGAGAAAATCTGGTTGTCCCATTGAGGCAACTGGTAGAATAGGTGTATCTGTGTGTCCTAGATCAAGCAGTGACCTAAGAAGAAATCTATCTGAACCAATAATCACAAAGACATCAACATCCATCTTCCTAAGAGCTACACCCTTTCTCTTCAGGTTATCTGCAAGTTTTTGCTCTAGAGTATAATCTACTTTCATCTGATTGAGGATGTCTAAGAGCCCTCGAGTGTCCTCAAGCATACCTGCCTCGTGTCCAGAGATTATACCAATTCTCGTCTTGTATTCCTCCTTTGAGGGAATAACTTCAAAGAGAAAACTTGTGACACTTAAATGACACGCAGACAAGATAGGCAAATGTTGCCGCTCAAAGTAACAATAGTCATGCTTTGCCGTTTGAGCTTTTATTAAAAGCCGTTCAAGAGGACGATTATAACGGTGCATTCAGATGCCAGAGAACTTCAATGCTATTCAAAAGAGAATTCTTGAACTCAAGAAAGAGAAGAAAGCTCTCATTCTTGCTCATAACTATCAGACAATTGACATTCAGGAGATTGCTGACTTTGTTGGTGATTCACTCCAATTAGCACGCAAGTCTGCTGAGCCCAATGGTTACCAAATGATCATTTTCGCTGGTGTGAAATTCATGGCTGAGATGGCTGCAATCCTTTCTCCCACAATCCCTGTTTACATTCCTGATCCTAAAGCATTGTGTCCTCTTGCAGCATATATTGATGCAGAGAAAGTTCGAGCAAAGAAAGCAGAGTATCCCGGAGTTCCAGTCGTCGTCTACGTTAATACTACAGCAGAAGCCAAGTCTGAGGCTGATATGATATGCACATCGGGAAGTGCTGTTGAAGTTGTGGAATCCCTAGGGGTTGATAGAGTACTCTTTGGGCCTGATTCAAATCTAGCAGACTACGTTCGCACACATACAAACGTCGAGATAATTGATCTAGACCCTGATGGTCGCTGTTATGTACATGCACGATTCAAGAAAGAGATGCTTGATGAGTTGAAGAAGAAGTATCCTGACTCACTTGCCATTGCTCATCCTGAGTGTCCACTTGAGGTTCAACAAGCTGCTGATATGGTAGGCTCAACAGGGATGATGGCAAAAACTGTGGCGACAACTGATGCCAAAGTGATTTTAATAGCAACAGAGGTTGGGATGATTCAGCAACTGCAGAAGCGGCACCCCGATAAGACTATCATACCCTTCTGGGAAGAGGCTATCTGTAAGCAGATGAAGAAGCACACCATCGAGAAGATACTTGACGTTTTGGAGAATAAGCCCGAAGAAAATATTGTAACAGTTCCTGAAGAATACGTACCTCACATTCGGAATATCCTTGAAGAGATGAACAAGGTGAAGGGACAGGGTCCTGCTACCAAGGTGTGAGAACACAATAGTAATCGCAATATCTATATCTCCGCAAACACAAGAAGCGATTACGTGGTTTGGTGGAATTGATAGGAGAAAATTTGTTGCTACAGTTAAAGCGGCCAAAGATAGACTACCTCATTCTTATTACTGCATTCCTATTGATTGCATCAAATCAAGTCTTTGAAACAACCCCTCTTAGAGCTATAGGAACTATAGAAATTACCAACGGCTCTGCGATACCTCAAGACACCAACTACACAATAACTACAACAAGTGTTCCTTCAGTATCTTCTGCGATTTTAATAAATGAATCACTACTGATTGATAGTATCTATACTTCTATGCCTGTTGATCATATTGACAGAATAGTGTGCAATATAACTCTACAATCAAATTCTGAAAGTACTCCTATTCGTATTATTGCTAGATTTGGCATGTACACTACATATTTTGATGTCATTGCTGGGATTCAACCGCAGACATTCTCAATTGAACCTGATATGGACCTTGTGCATGCGAGTGATTGGATAACCGCCTGTGAAATTATAACAACCAAGAGTATAGACATGATTTTGCAAAATGTTGTTGTTTGGGCTGACTTTGATACGCTTCTATCACCTGTAGTACTTGATATACGTAGTACTGATGGTCAAAATTTGTATGATGACAAATCTCCAAGATCTTCGCTATATTCCCCCCTAAGACTGACAATCAACAGACATTCGGATGATTCAACAGGATCTCTCTTTGTTGCTTTTCAGAATCGGACTCTCTATTTGCCACCTATGAACTATTCATTTACTACTGCTTGGGCTTATTCAAGCTACCCACGGTGTCATTTCAATATCACTGTTCAACCAGATATTGAGTCAGTCTGTCTAATTCATGTCTTCGTCATTCGAATCGATCTCGAAATTAATACTGATTTTCCGTTTCTTCATTTGGAAATAGGACCTGATGGCGATTCTTTTCCCACGTATTCTGGTGATTTTCATTCATCACAGATTCCAAAGTATGTATTCTTGCATCCCATCTACGGAATCGAGATTGAAGTAGATTCTCTTAGCCCTCTGTCTGAATCGAACTACTACAATAGAGATATATTCGCTAGCGGGGGGATAAATCCACTCAATGGATCCAATAACTTGAATGTCAAAGTTTCAATGCCCTATGTCCCAGTTCTGGGTCTTTATGTCACTACCCAAGATTTCATCCAAATATCTGTAGCCATTGTTTTGTTCACTGTTATTATCCTGCGTGTATTTCTCTTTTTAAATACTAAAAAACCAAGAACATCATGGAAAGACCCTCGACTTATACCAATTGTACTGCTCGGTTTGACTGCATTCATTCCCTGGTTATCAACAACAAACACCAGTGCAGGGAGTTTGGGTGCTTCAGTCAATGTTGCTTCTTTCGGAGTCTTCCCTCTTATTGTTGGATGGACAAATAGTGGGAGTATCTTTCTTGCTCTCCATTCTTCTGGAGTCATTTGGGCAATTGTATCATTGTTCTTCTTCTGGATTCCATTGCTATACGCAAATTATGCAATGACTCCCCCAAGTATTCTTGATGATAACTACAAGGCATCGTTGGTTCTATTTTCTCCATTGTTTTTCCTAGGTTGGGTTCAATATGGACTGGAAGAATATTACAACTATCACTTCACTCATAGTATTATCTTGCAGAGTCTTATGGCATTGGTTCCTGTAGTATTTCTTAGTTGTCTTATTTTACTAAGATGGGATGGAAAGTTCGATTATGGACTTCACAAAAACCAGTTAGCCTTGGATGTAAATCTCGCAGAGCAGCTCGTTGAGAAGAAGAGTCAAACTGAATTGATATCTTCAAAAGGAGCTCTTGAGGATGAAGAACCTCAAAATCACATTAAGATCGAAGCACGAAAGACTGTGAATCTTGTTCTCGTGATTCTTCAGTTTCTCTTCTTCCTGATTCCAACAACAATAGGATACCACCTTGAACGAATAATATCAACTCAATATTCTCTAACTGAGATATGGTATGGCAATCCAATAAATAGTGTAGCAGTATTCTTAGGATTATTAATGGATTCTCCTGGAGCCTTAGTATTTTGGATACTTTGTATCCCTGCGTACTTCATCTTCACCTTTGGAATAATAGGTGAATTTGGAATGGAATCTAGGAGAGGGCTAACTATCATTTTGATTATGCTTTGGGGAATTGTACCTTTCATTCTCCTTCCTTCTATTTCGATGACTCACTACTACTATATAGGAGTAGAATGGATATTAGTCAGTCTGCCCTACTTCTTACTGAATTGCATCGCTGTCATGAAAATTGGAGCATACATCAAAGATGAAACCAATCTTCAAACTGCACTGATTTGGATATTACTTCCTGCAGTATTCATGATTCCCGGTGGACTGATACTCAACTTAATCTCAACCCTTCAAATGGCTTCATTAGCTTACTGGGCTGTTGTCTGGAGACCATTACCAATCGCGACCATTATCATGATTATCGTTATGTGGCCTATTCGCTATTGGTATAAACATACACAAGAAAATCTGGATGTAGATATTGAGATGGATGAGATGTTACACTCTAACAATCCAGCTAATGATATCTGATAGAGTATGAATTACAATACCTTCATGTCCCCTCGATTGAAAATCATCCGACGTAAACATACCTAAAATTCCGATGAATTTGCAGAAGCCCTGCGACCGTTCATAATCTTTGAGAGAGTCTCCAACAAAGAGCATATCGTTGAACTGAATTTCATACTCTATATTGATATGATTGAAGTGGTCCGCTCCCTTTTCAAATCCTGGTCGATATCCTAAGATTCCTCTGAAGAGATTCAAGATTCCTAGTCTTCGGAAATATTCCTCAATTGTAGTTTGGAAGGTCGAGGATGAAACGAAGACATCCATTCCCATATCATTCAGTTTCTTGACTGTGTCTATTGTATCGTCAAAGAGCTGCTGATCGAAAATTGTGTCAATCTTCAACTTCTCGAATTCCTCAATAGCCTTCTCGCAATTTGGATGACCTGGGAAATTCATCTTCACTTGATGCTCATAAGGTAGACCCGTTGTGGAACGATATCTATGTGTAGCATCTTCCTTTGAGACCCCGAAATATTTGATCATCATCTCAACACCAATACTCTCGAGGAATGGCATACTATCTGCCAGTGTTCCATCAAAATCGAAAATGACTGCTTTGCATGCTATCTTTTCTACCATGAGGTCACACTCTTCGAATTCGCTTAGGGTTTTTTTTTGAAGCCACTTTAGACAGTTTTGGTTTGGTCTACTTCTGGCTTTTCTTGTAATCTTCTATGCAACGATTGATTGTTTGATATGCTTCGCCCAGCTCACGAAATTCCTTGATCTCGGTATATCCCCCTTCCTGAATCTTGTACGTTTGGTAGAAGTGTTTGAGCTCGTCGATTCTACTCCTTGGAACATCCATGAGGGCTTTAACATCTCGATAGTATGGTTCATTGAATGGAACAGCAATTATCTTGTCATCTATATGACCTGCGTCATCCATCTCCATGACTCCTATTGGTCTTGCTTTAACAAGACAACCAGTAAATGTTGGCTCACTTATCAACAGTACAACATCAAGAGGGTCTCCATCTTGGTCAAGAGTCTGTGGTATGAAACCATAGTCAAACGGAGCAAAAGTATACAGAACTCTATCAAGTTTGAAGATATTCTTCTCATGGTCATACTCATACTTATTCTTACTCGCGCGAGTGAGTTCTATTACGACATAGATCTCACTTGGTGGGTCGGGTCCAGGAGAGAGGTCATGCAGATAATTTGTCATAATAATTCATTCTTCTAATTAGTCCGCTTGCATTTTAGCTTTATCGCGCGAATGAAATGGTGACACTACAAGCTTTTATGAGCCTAGTTTTCTAAATTCAATATAACACGCTTGTGTCGAGGGATAATCTATGTCTGACCCTACGTCTGAATTTGAGGATGTTTCAGAAGAATCAGAGATGTTGGATGTCGGTTCATTGTTTAGAGGAACTGCGACTCTCACTCTTGTGGGAGAAATTGTTTCAGCAATCATGCTCTTGGGTTCTGGAGCTGCATTTGTGATTAGTCGTTCGGGATTGATTGAAGTCATTGAACTCGATGTTGCAGTTTTTCTTCTTCTCGGTGGCGCAATGGTCACACTCTTTCTATTCCTTGGTGCGATTGGATTCTTTGTTAGATTCAATCGACGGATTGGTCGGGCTGTGATTGGTGAAGGGATAGGTGAGGTTGACCTCAATCGTCCGGGTGTGAAGATGGTTGTAATCATCTATGGACTGGCTGTAGGCCTTATCCTGATTATGGGTGTGTATGGCTACTGGCTGGTCTACAAATATTTCTTCGCAGT
>SDNZ01000182.1 GCA_004524565.1 Candidatus Thorarchaeota archaeon | reverse complement strand
ATATCAATAACAGCAGCAGCGCAATTTGGATCCTGATTGAACGTTGTAAATGCATTCTTCTGAATGATAGAGTCATTAGAAGATTGTATGTACAAACCTCCTCGTCTGCACATAGTATTATTCCTAATCACACAGCCTGTTGTATATCTTAGATATATTGCATGATAACTGAAGAATAGGTTATTTTCGATTATGACATTATTAGCATTTTCAAGATTGATAGCCATTTCATCGTCAATATCTACACCAGTTGAGAAATTACATTGTTTGATGATTATATGTGCTGTAGTATCTGATATTTCAATACAAGGCCCTTGATTTGTGATATACAATCCCTCAATTACATATGGGTCTTCCTCAGTTCCATTTCCAAGCCATCCTTGGTTTACAAGATCCTCATTGGATTCAATATCTATAGGATTATGTACAATATATTCTGAGTGAATGAATTTTGTTTTTTGGACGGGATTATCGCAGATTGGAAAAACAACTGTAGTCACTTGAAGTAGTAATAATCCTAAGAGAATAATTGGCACAACACCGGAACGATTAATCATTGAAGATTACTCCCACCTCTATCTGTTAAGACACTGATATTACCTGTATATGAATTATATTCTGTCCTTGGATACACAATCCGATTTTATCTTATTATGATAAGATGTGTTCTACACAATCTGTTGCCACATTTTCACATTCACAGCTCTTTGCAATTGCAGTACGTTTTGTCAAAAGAAAGGGATTTTGTAAATTGGAATAAGTTAAATCCGAATTTGCACTAATAATAGTAGCATTGGAGGTTTCGGTTGATAGAATTGAGGAGAAATATTCGATTAGCCACTCTACTAATAATAGCATCACTAGTAGTTATTTCTGTAAGTGATATTCCAGTTATAACTAGCTATTCAGAGGATATTCGAAGGGGCCCATACATAGATGATATCATCTACAAGGTTATGCTCAACCAAGACGAGCGGTTTCTTGCTCTCCAATCTGGCCAAATTGAGATGGATATTGGCGCCTTCGATCCAGTGCACTATACTGCACTCGATGACGATGAAGATATTTCAATCTTGAAACAAGCAATAAATAGCTACGGTCATATCACCATAAACTGTGACAAGTATCCCTTGAACATCAGTGGACTCAGAAGGGCTTTTGCCTTTGCGTTTGACAAGACTAGAATCGCAGAAGACTTATTCGATGGTTTTGCCATAGAACATGATTCGTTGGTTCCAACCGCAAACGGTTGGTGTATTGAGAACCAATTCGCTTGGCATTATTATACAGCACAGCCTGATATTGGTAATCAGATACTTGATGAGTTAAATTTCACCATCGATTCTGAAACAGGCTTTCGAGTAGCACCAAATGGTACACCTTTCGATATTATTCTGGAATACATAGATAACGTACCCAGTATAGCCTTGAGACCTCCTAGGACAATAATCCTTGATGCTTTTGATTCTCTCCATATTAACGCAAGTATACGCGGAACAGGCTATAACGAGTTAATGTCAAGATTAGATAGTCACGGAGACTATGACATGGCTTATTATTCTCCGATAAAACACTACAACAACGATGTTGGTTGGCTTGCTTACGATTACTGGTCTGAATACGCAGACGTTTCTTATCAAAATCCATGCAACTTCAGAAATGCTACGTATGATAGCTTGAGAGATCAACTACTTTGCAGCACAAGCTATGCAGAGGTCTATGATGCAGCAGCTGAGATGCAGAGGATTCTCCAGTATAATGTTCCTAGACTGGTTGTCTATGAGTTCATGTACTATCAACCCTACAGAAATGATCAGTTTAATGGTCATGTTGAGGACCTTGAACGGTATATTTCTGGTCTGTGGACAATGAGGAAGATTCACAAATTGGATGAAACAGGTGGAGGTACACTTACTGTCAGTATCGGTCATGAACCAAACAGCTTTAACATCTTCGTTGCTGATTCTATTTACTCTACAACAATACTTGAGAATCTCTGGCCTTCTCTCTATAAATTGGGTCCTGATCTCACTCCAGTCCCAGATTTATCCACGGGCATGTTTATTGAAACTCATTCGGATAACCCATCTGTTCCAGAGGGACATACCAGGTTTACCATCGACATGGTCCAAAATGCAACATGGAGTGATGGAATTCCACTGACAGCTGATGATGTTGCTTTTACTTTCATCTATGAAGAAGAAAGTGGTATGCTAGGTAACCCAGCTGGATCTGATCTTAGTGATCTCGTTGCAGTATATGCTCCAACACAACAAAGAGTAGTTCTTGAATTCAGAACTGAAACATACTGGCATTTCAATAATTTCGCTTTTGACTATATTATTCCTTACCACATATTCAATGATGATACGGGAATAGGTTATGCAGGATGGAATACTTGGAATCCCATTTATGATGAGACAGACCCCTATGTGACCTGTGGTCCATATACTCTTGCAGACTTTCGAGAAGATGAATACTGTCGATTGGAACGAAATCCATCCTTTTACTTCATAGATAGTCTACCAAATCCTACTCCGACTGGTACGAATACTACTCCGACTGGTACGAATGCAACTACAGGGTATCAAATGATATGGTCCCTAGCTATAGGTCTTACTGTTGGAAGCGTTTCCACAGTAGTAGTCATCTACGGTACAGTCCGCATTCTCAGGAGAAGCCGAGGTCTCGATACTGCTTGAAAATAGATACCAATCAGTTAAGAGTAAGTAGTCAAATGATATATTCGAAAGCTCTGTACCTACGAATTCTTGCATGCTCATCAATGTGAGTGTGTACAAATCTTCGAAGTATGCAAACAGAAACCTTGAAAGAATGTTGGGGTTTATAGGTCGGGCTTGATACCCTATAATGGAGGATTATGGGGCATGAACAAAGAGACAATACCAACTATCGATATCGCTAAGATTACAACGAAGAAGGATGCGAGAATTGCAATCAAGAAACTTAGTGATGCAATTCATTTTCACAATTACTATTACTATGTGTTGGACTCTCCAATTATCAAAGATAGAGAATATGACAAACTTCTCTTTCAACTACAGGAACTAGAAGAGAAATATCCCGATCTAAAAACTGCAACTTCACCAACTCAACAAGTTGGCGGGGCTCCACGAGAGGAGCTCGGTCTCATACCTCATCCAATCCCCATGGTGAGTCTCAAGACAGTATACAATGAAGATGACGTTCTTTCCTTCGATGCATCATGTAGAACTGACCTCAGTCTACTTGAGGTTGAATATATTGCAGAGTTGAAGTTCGATGGATTAGCAGTTGAACTAGTCTACGAGAATGGAGAACTTGTAGTTGCATCGACCCGAGGAGACGGTCAAACAGGTGAAGATGTGACTGCAAATGTCAAAACTATCAAGGAGGTCCCTCTCATTCTAATGTCTCATAAAGATGTTAAACCTCCAGCAAGACTCGTTATTCGTGGCGAGGTCTACATGAGTCATGCGCGTTTCAATGAGTTGAACAAGCGGCGAGAAGATGAAGAGGAAGACCCCTTTGCCAATCCTCGCAATGCAGCAGCGGGAGCTCTCCGTCAACTTGACCCCGCAGTGACCGCGAAGAGACCTCTACAGATATTTCTCTATGGCGTAGCAGAAGCAACTGGATACACCTTTGAGACTCAATGGCAGGTTCTCAATACACTTCCCAAATGGGGATTCAAAGTTAATTTACAATATTCACGCATCTGTAACGGGATTAATGAAGCACTTGACTTTCACAGAGAGGTAAATGAGAAACGAGATGACTTGCCTTACGAGATAGATGGAGTTGTAATCAAAATCAACAGCATAGCCCAGCAAGAAAAGCTAGGCATGCGTGTTCGAGACCCTCGTTGGGCAATTGCCTACAAATTCAAGGCTCGTCAAGAAACAACAAAACTTCTCGATATCACTGTACAAGTAGGTCGTACTGGTCGACTTACACCTGTTGCAGAACTTGCTCCGGTAAACATTGGAGGAGTCGAAGTATCACGGGCAACGCTTCACAATCTGAGTGAGATTGAACGAAAGGATATTCGAATCGGTGATACAGTTATTGTTGAACGAGCAGGGGATGTAATTCCTCAGGTTGTTGGACCTGTTGAAGAGCAGCGGACTGGCTCTGAGAAGAAATACAACTTACCCAAGAGCTGCCCTATATGTGGAAAAGCAATTTCTGTTTCATCGGACAAGAAGTATGCAGAATGTACCAATAGGTCATGTCCTGCTCAGTTGAGAAGAAGTATTGGTCATTTTGTCTGCAAAGCAGGGATGGATATCGAAGGTCTGGGTTGGAAACGTGTAAATCAACTGATTGATGCAGGCTTGGTCACAGGCTTTGCATCTCTATACTCTCTCACCGTTGATGATCTTACTAATCTCGACCGATTTGGAGACCGTTCAGCTCGGTCTCTTGTAGATGAAATTACCAAGAGCAAAGAACGACCATTTCATAGTGTACTCTTTGGCCTTGGTATCCCTCTCGTTGGCTTTCAGACAGCAAAGCTTCTTGCAAAAGAGTTCAGGTCGGTTGATCGACTAATGAACGCTAAGTTGGACGAACTAATTGCCATAGACACAATTGGACCAGAGATGGCTCAGAGCATCATAACATACTTCTCAGATAATACAGCGCGAAAAACAATTACTGAGTTGAAAAAAGCAGGATTGAATTTGACTGCTAAAGAAGCAGTTCCCTCTGAACAACCTTTTTCGGGAATGACGTTCGTTTTCACAGGAACCCTTACAAAATGGAATCGTGATGAAGCCTCAGAAATTGTTGAGAATCTTGGTGGAAAAGCCACCTCGAGCGTAAGCGCAAACACGACTTATGTAGTCGCAGGAGCTAGTGCTGGTTCTAAATTGGCGAAAGCTAATCAGTTGGGAGTTAAGGTGCTATCTGAGGAAGAGTTTGCCGCACTTATCAAAAGCTAGAATGCCACAGGCAGCTATCTTTGGCAAATTCAGCACTGGTCACCATACTGGCCACAAGTTCTCAAAAATAGTAATAGCAGTGACCAACTAATAATAGATTGATAATGATGATTTCTAGACCGCATAATTCGATACGAATCTGGACCGAAAAGGTAGATGAAACAATTACACTTGCACTTGCAACGGTCGATGAAGACTGTTTTGTGGTTGAGAAAATTGATGGATATATTGTTGTCTGCGACCACGCTATGAGTCATTTACCTCTGGTATTATGGGTTCTTGATGAAATAGAATGCAATATAGTAGGAATAGCAACTATGCGATATTCTAATGTTGATGATGAACCACCTGATGATCCTCAAATTCCCGAATCATTCGCTTCAGTGTTCAAAACCATATCAACAATTGCATCTACCGTCAGTCAATTTGTTACAAATGCTTCTCGTGATGAGATGTAATCATGCGTTTTCTTTCAGGAAGATTTCATCAGCCAGACTCTT
>SDNZ01000036.1 GCA_004524565.1 Candidatus Thorarchaeota archaeon | reverse complement strand
GCACAATTCCCCGACATGGCTATGTTCGCATCCAAGGAGCGCCTGAAAGAAGCCGCTGCAACTGGATCCGAGATACTGATGACCTCCTGTCCCTTCTGCGTTACTAACTTCAATGATGGGATCAATGCGTTGAAGAAAGAAGAAGAAGAGACTGGTACGGATCTGTCTGATCAGGGTTCAAAACTAGTTGTAGTAGAACTACTCGAGCTTCTCGATGAACTTCTGTAATTAGTGTAAGAGACCCTACCTAGCGTAGGGTCTATTCTTCCTTTTTGATGTTTATTTTTCCCTAAATTCGTAAGTGTCCAAGTAACTATCCTTATCTAGGAATTTGTGTATACAATGATTGTTCAAAGAATTTGTCTTCATTATTAGTCTTCGTGAAGACAGAGTCTTAACTTTTGATTGAGGTGTAGCACTGTGACCGAGACAATAGTCCGCTCTCCAAAATTAGATGAGAAGACCAGTTTCTACCAAGTTTATGGAACTGGTATTCCGAATGTTGATTCCCTAACTTTCGATAGATTCTCGCGGTGGTGGAATCGAAGTAAGGTCCAAGGAGACCTTCCTAACCTTTGGAGAGTTGCCACTGTGGATGAACAGGTTGTAGGTATAGCAATAAATTCAGTCCTCGAAAGTCTTGGATGGGGGGCAATCTGGGAATTAGTTGTAGACAGAGAATGGCGAAATCAGGGTATTGGTACAAGTCTGGTGTTGGAATCTGAGCAAGCTCTTTTGAAACAGAACCCAAATCTTACACACTTTGTGGTCGGAGTGAAGGTGCATAATCCCCGATCTATTCCATTTGTTGAGCGACTTGGATATGGTATCCAATCCTTGGTGTTACGGCTAGATGGTGATGTGCCACATAGACTTGAAGAGCAAGAACTTAATGTTAATATCGCTCGTCTTGATGACATTCCTACTCTCTTGCATCTTGTTCCTGATACTTACTGGGGTCATAGAGATCATAAGACTCTGGAATATTCCATTCGTGGAGGCAACTGCTATGTCATGCGGGAGCAGTCAAGCAATATGGTAGTTGGATTTGTTAGATTTGAGTACGATCCGGATTTGGTAGACACTACGATAATTTCCTTCAGCTACAGGCAGGGATATGGTATCAGTGTTATCGAAGCGACACTTGAGGAAGTGGCAACAAGAAGAGCTATCTTTTGGGTGCAAGATAAACATGAAGAAATCCTCGATTATCTCTATGCTGAAGACTTCCAAAGAGCTGAAGCGGAATTTGTGGCAAGAAAGAGAGTTAGACATCTCTTGTAATGTATCACATTCATAGCTATTTTAAAACAGAATCAATGTTCTGAATAAAGAAGGAGAAACTGAATCAGGCGTGTCTGATTAGAGTTCAAAGATGGTAGTAATAGAAGGACTCAAGCTTCTTGACGAACTTCTGTAAATAGTATAAGAGACCTTACTCCATGTGGGGTTTACTCTTTTTTTCCTCTCGAATTCTAATATTCATACGATGAAGTTGTCTTCCAGTCGGTTTCATCTTCTTTCTTAGGTTTCTTCGCAGGACTTCCAATACATAAGCCACCAAGAATGAATAGGATACATGCAATATTGATACCGAATTGGAATGAGCTCCAATCTACTATCTCTTCAGTAAATCCCGCAACTAAGGGTTGTGAGATTGTTATTTGCAAACCTGAAGGATCACCTTCAACTATTCCATGATGATACACCGTATAATTCAACTGAAGGTCATATGTTCCGGGACTAAGAGCGATATCTCCTTCATTTGATGACATATAGTCTATAGATGAATAAAGAATATCAAATGAAAGGATATCAACAAGACTCTCATTTTGATAGACTGATAATTCAACGTGGACTGACTCATTGTACTCTAAGAAATAAGTTGCTGATGCTTCCAGATTCGAGGTGTAAAACTCTTGATCACGAATAGTAAATGTTGTTTCGTATCCAGAGTTTGTATGTGGCATGATTGCATTCACTCCTTCGTATTGAGCCATTGGAATGATTCCAAGATTTGCTACCAGCAAGACGGTGATTACAAAACCTATTGCAGGCAATAGGACCGGCATACGTTGGATCACATTCAAATTTCCAGAATCATTTCTGTGTCTTGAGAAAAGACAGAACACAAGAAGTACGATGGCTACTATACCTGCGTACTCCACTGTTATGATGAAACTATCAAAAGCGACTCCCATTGTCCTCACTCAATATTATGTGTGAATGAATATCAATCCTTGCACAGCAAGATCACTTGGATATCTACCTCAATTCCACGATTTGATGGAAAAAACACAAGTCTTATGGTGGGGGCCAATCTAGAGGTAGTAGTGCTCCAAGAGTCCTTATCAATTCCTTTGCACGTACACTATCATTTCTACAATTCTCCCAGACTTGTTGTTCGAATACCAACTGTTCATTGTTCTTAATTCTGAACGTGAGCATAGGTGTGTCGGGAAGAGCTCTCTCTGTGCAATTCTCCAAGTCCCAAATCTTTCTTTTTCTTATGTCCTCAATGAAATCGCGCAGTTTTTCGTTTGAGATTTCAATCTCGCGTATCTTTGCTTCCTCACGCTCTTTCTCTCTATCGAGTGGAGTTTTTTTGGGAATCTTCCAATGTACAATTTTACCAGAAGATATGATGATTTTCAATCGACTATGAAACTCCAGATGACCCGATTCATACTCGAACGAGAAACTAGAAAGTTCTGTCTTTTCCTGCAAGAGTTCCTTCAGATAGTTCTTCAACTCTTTATTGGTATACGTTACATCTTTCCTCCTTGGCTTCGTTTGAGATTGCAATTATGTCTTGGGTGTTGTCAATCAAGATAAGGTATTTGGGGGAGCCAGACACCTATGATGAATACGCCACTCATACAGAAATGTTCATGAAACTAAGAAAGATGGAACTCTGTTCCGTAAAGAGTCCTTTCCTTTCTCTCCTCAATCAAGGAGTCGTTTCTCGCCTTCGATTTTCTTTATCTCTGTCAGATTTTGAGAGACCTCAAGACAACCCAGATACTTTCCATTATCTCCACGAACTGCGAAATATCTAATGTAAATGAGTTGGCCTCCAAGATTTATCCAGAAATCTGCGTTATCCCTGGTTCCAGCTCGAAAGTCATTCAAGATTTGCTCAACCTTGTCCACGCTCTTCTGAGGATGACAGTTACGTACTTCCCGCCCAATTACTGATTTGGAGCGTACAAATATTCGCTCTGGTGATTGACTGAAGTATTGTACATGATCACTCTCGTCTACAAAGGTGATATCCACTGGCAATGTATTCAGAACTCTCTCAAGGATATCTCTTCGAAATGTACCACTCTCAAATCTGATGAGATCCACTGGATCTCCAGTTTTCTTTACTTCTGCTTTTAATTCAATTCCCTCTGCTTGTTTTGGCTCGAAAATTCCATACCCAATTTCATCAAAATCCACTCGCATTATTTTCCATTCATCCTCTGAGAATAATTTCAAAGAGGTCTGAAAGAGAATATTGTTCTCCTTGAAGAAGTGACTGGACAGGGTCTCAGAGAGAGCGATTGCAGAACTCCGTAGTACTGCAAGGGTGTTTGCATCAAGGCGTGGTCCCTTCTCGAATAATTCGAAGAGAGTCTTCTCGATCCCTCTTACTGTGTCATGCTCGGACCACATGATTGCTGGAGGTTGGACAATTCCTCGTGATTCTAATTTTGGAAAGAGAACATTCTCTTCTCTGTGATAGTGATTTGCTGAAGCCTTCAAAATATCAATAGACTCCATTATACCTGCTATGACCTCGGGTGGTGGCATCTCTCCATCTTCGCCTGCACAAACTTGGGCAAGTTCAGCTAACTTGATAGCAGCATTGAGAATGATACCGTGTTCCTTCATCAGAATGTAAATTGGATGTGTTACGGGTAATTCTGGGTTTGGTACAGCTAATGATTCCTTGAAGAGTTCCAGATGAACATCACAGAGACTTTGTATCTGTTCTTTTGGAATTCCTTCATCAATCATCTCTTCTTCAATCTTTGATATCTCAAGAGGTGATGCATTTCTGAGGATTTCTTTAAACTCCTCTTTCACGTCTGCAACATCAGCACCCTTGTGAACTTTCTCAATTGCCATTTTTAATTTCTTCTTACGTTCTTCCATTTCTTTTGGATTTGTATGCATTCGTGATTCCTCCATCTGTAGAATGAATCTTCACTTGTATATGAAGTACGATAGATACTATAATAAGTATAGTAGTTACCAAAAAGATAGTATCTCTGGTGATGTTCCATGCGTTCAACTACAGTTCGAACAAAAGAATCTGCAGAAAATTGCCCCATCTATTTTGTCACGCGGATTCTTGGGAAGCGATGGGCAATTCTAGTACTTCAGGAACTCATTGCTTCTAAGAATCCCAAGGGAGCACAATTTGGAGAACTCCATCGTACTATCAGCTGGGTGAGTCCCAAAGTATTGACACAGAGACTTCGTGAATTTGAGAGAGAAGGTATTGTGGATCGGATTGTAGATTCCAGGACGATTCCCGCTAGAGTTCATTATTTACTGACAGAGAAGGGTATGGACTTTGCGCCTATTTTAGATGATATGCAGGGCTGGGGTATCAAGCATGGTGGTGAGAAGACCGTTGGTTGTTTAGGTACGGGGACTACAAATTGCAGCGAATGTAAAATCTAGTTATAGAGAATCTTGGGAAATGAATACCTGTGAGAGATTTCCAGTATATTGCATGTAGTTTACAAACCATAACCATCCCATAGCAACTAATGCCTCCAGAGTTTCAAATATGGCAATACTCAATTCTATCCAAGGTTGAAACATGATTAGGATACTGAGGAGTGAGAATAGGATTGACACCACTCCAATAGTTCTCATTCCTGATAGTCGAAACCATACTAGTCCAACTATACCTATTGATATTGGGATTGAAAAGAAGAAGGGTACTGCAGTCCAAATGTGCAGTATGGAGAAATCTTCTGAAAAGACTCCTACCCCTGCAAGAAACATTGCTGTTCCTGTAAAGAAAAGAAATCCAATCTTTGTTGGTAAATCATTAGATTGTTTGATGAGCCACACCATAAAATACGCGATGAGAACACCAGTGACGATGAGCCCTCCATTGAAAAGGACTGCACTAAGAATTTGTAGACTTCCCAAATCTGTTCTATACCAGCTTCCTAAATCACTCAGCGGATTGACTGCCCAATCGAAGTTAGGGAGAATCGATGTTGCTACCACAATACTAAGAATTGTAACAAGAGGTGCGAGAAATCCTATCTTAGTTTCTCGTTGCATATTCCTGAACTTTTCTAATTGTTCCAATCAATCACTCTCTGATACATCACCAAGCATCTTGAGTTTTCCTTGATACTGCATCAAGTTGATTATCCAAAGCCAAACAATTGCTGAGAAGGCTGTGACAATCTCTGGAACTGCTTGTTGCCAGATTGATGTTCCACCCATATAGTCCGCCCACATGAACACTGAGATAAATGGCAGGATGATAGATAGAACACTAAACCATCTTAAGCTGGAGAATCTAAGCCACCCAATCCCTATGATCCACATAGAGAATGGAAAAGTGAGAAAGAACCCCACTGAAACCCAGTAATGAAGTTCTCCAAAGTTCTCTGAGAATATACCAATACAGATTAGAAAAATCAGAGAGATGATGAGAGGAAGAACCCCAATCTTTGTAGGAACATCCTCTGTCCACTTCAGAAACCAGATTGTGTACAACATCATCAGGATTCCTGTTAAAATGAGACCACTATTGAAAACGATTGCACTAACCAGTTTGTATGGACTAAGGAAAAATACTGTGTAATTTCCTAGATCACTTAGTGCATTGATAATCCAGTCAAACCCTGGAGCTAGAAGAATTGCGATAGTTATGGTTGTTAAAGCAATGAGTGGCGCAAAAAATCCAATCTTGGTATATTTTGGCATATTGGTTATCTTTTCGCTAAGTGACATGCATAACAGTGAGGTTTACTGGCGTATAAGATTGCTGGGTCTCTAGTAATGAGACTTAAAACCTCTCCAGTAAGATAATTGCATAAGAACGATCAGAGTTACAAACAATGTCACAGAATCCAGATTGTCCCTATTGTGCCGCGAATGTTCCTTTAGACCATGCACGAATTGGGTACGATGAAAAAGTCAAGGTACGTTGTCCAAATTGTGGTGGCCAATTCGAATATATGCCCGGATTTGGGTCCTTCTCACTACCCGGCGAGGGTCCGAGAACACAAGGTCGAGTTAGAAGTGAAGGTTCGTATCCTGGTACAATCTATGAAGGGGATGCTCCTTGGACAACAGAACCTCCACCCAGTCAACAATCAGGATGTGGAACCTGTTGCGCAATCTGTTGTTGCTTGATTGCCATTTCGATAATCTTTCCGTTGTTCATGTTGTTTGGTGGTATCTTCTGGCTCTTCGGGTAGAGAACTGATACTCATGGAGATATTCTCTTGGAGGAGCGAGCTATCTGTCCTCAATGTGGTCAACCACTCAATGAGGACATCCCTCTTGCTATAGTTGGCTCAATTCTACTGAAATGTCCATTTTGTGAGATGGTGTACTCATTCCAGCGCCAAGAAGAGGTAGATTGTCTGGAAGAAGAGGTTGAACCATATCTCTCTGCTGGACTGTTCCAAAAGAAACTCGTATTTAGTGGTAGTGATATTCCACGTGAGGCGGATCCATTTACAAGGAAATTTTCCTGTCTGGTTCTTTTTCTTTTTGGGCCAATGATTATCTTTGGAATTTATTGGTTGATTTCCTTTCTGATCTGGTACGTCAGTCTACTTTGATTTCTTTTGTCTAGAATTCTTTCACGGTTATAGATAAAAGGCATAGAGCTTTTGATGCGCTAACTGACAACAATCGATATTTCCCATAAGGTGGTTACGGTTGACTGAAGCAGAAGTTGAAGATAAACGCATAACACTTGCAGAAGCTGCTAAGATGGTGAATGATGGTGATGGTCTCTTTTGGGGAGGTTTTGGCTATCAACGAGCTCCAATAGCATTTGCACACGAACTGGTCAGACAAAAGAAACGGAATCTGACGGTCTATACCTGTGGTTCTGAAGTTGATCTAGAAATAATGGCAGGTGCAGGAGTTGCCACTCGATATGAGATTGCTTTCTCCGCAATAGAAGCTCTTGGTCTCTCCTACAATATCCGACGAAGAGTTTCTGAAGGGAAGCTACAAGTTGAAGATTACACAAATCTCGCAATGGCAATGCGTTTTCTTGGAGGTGCACTCAACGTACCATTCATGCCACTCAGAAGTATGATGGGAACTGACATGGTCAACCTGAAACGTTATCGTGGTGATGATAAGCTGAAAGTGATTGATTGTCCGTTCACTGGTGACAAGATATGTCTTGTACCTTCTCTACAGCCAGATTATAGTATTGTTCATGTCCAACGTGTAGATAAGTTAGGAAATGCTCAGATCGACGGAATTGTTGGGGAGGATCTCGAGGGAGCTCGCTGCGGAAAGAAACTAATTGTTCTCGCAGAAGAATTGATAGACACTTCAGAGATTCGGACAAGACCTAGTCAAACAAAGATTCCAGCTATGTATGTTGACCACGTTGTTATCTTACCCTACATCGCTCATCCTATGATGTGCCACGATTATTATGATTATGACTTGGAACACCTCATGATGTTCCATAAAATGACCCAGACCGAAGAAGGATGGCAGGAATACTTGGATAATTTCATTCTTGGAGTTGATAATCATTATGGATATCTCAATCTAGTTGGTTGGGAGAATCTTCACAAACTCCGAGCAACCAAACCCTGGGGGTACTAGTGATGGTGGAGTATACGAAAACAGAATTCCTGATTGCTTGTGCATCCAGCCATGTCAAAGATGGTGAGATGGTATTTGG
Organism: Candidatus Thorarchaeota archaeon; assembly: GCA_004524565.1. Lineage (GTDB taxonomy): Archaea > Asgardarchaeota > Thorarchaeia > Thorarchaeales > Thorarchaeaceae > SMTZ1-45. The sequence continues at coordinate 13,705 of SDNZ01000036.1, read as the reverse complement.
TGGTACCGGGATGCCTTTGCTTGCCGCGTTGCTCGCAAAGGAAACTCATGCACCACGATCAAATCTTATCTCTGAGGCTGGATTCATTGATGCTCGACCCAGAGAGGTTCCACTCTCAGTGGCAGATACACGGTACTACTATGGATGTTCAGCATCCATTGGTCTTATCGAGACCCTCGGATTTCTCCTCCAAGCTGGAAGGATAGATGTTGGCTTCCTTGGTGCTGCACAAATAGATGAGTATGGTAATCTGAATACAAGCTATATTGGTCCATACGAGGCACCAAAGGTCAAACTACCCGGAAGTGGTGGTGGGAATGATATTGCATCATCTGCCAAACGACTCATCATTATGATGTCACATGATAAGAGGAAATTTCTCAAGAAATTAGACTATATGACCTCACCTGGATACTTAGATGGACCTGGTGGTCGTGAGAAGTGGTCTCTTGTTGGAGGCGGACCTGAGATAGTAATTACCGATATGTGTCAGATGGATTTTGATTCTGCCACAAAGAAGATTCGTCTCAAATCTGTTCATCCTGGATTTACCGTTCAGGATGTTCAAGAAAATGTTATGTTTGACCTTATCATTCCAGATGATGTTCCCACAACAGATGAACCAACCCAAGAACAATTAGACATCATGCGCAAGTTAGACCCTAATGGTATCTATCTTGGTAAAGGTGGTTGAGCTTCGGAGACTTGAGGTCTTGATGTCACTGAATATTGATGAATTCCAGGCAGTGGTCTTTGACCTTGATTCTACTCTTGTGGATACTCATCGATACCCAATGGTTGCCAGTGAATGGTTGATGAGGCATTCTAATGTAGATGTTGAAAAAGATGGAATGTCTTATGTTCAAAATCTAGTTACTAGGTACTTCAAATCTATAGAAGAAACCGTATCTGGAGCTCCCTTTGTAACTCCCTTTGAAATCATCAGAACTGCTATGGCGATGAGTTTAGAGGACCATGGGTACAATGCAGATCCTTCTCTTGTAGAACAAGCGACTCAACGGTTTAGATCTCTTCATATTGAGTTATCCACTCCCTATCCAGGTGTTCCTGAACTCCTTTCATATCTTGACACTCGAGGACTGAAATTGGGAGTTCTTACCAACAGTTTCCAAGGCGATGCAGATATCATTCTAACCAACTGGAATCTTCGACAGTACTTCAAAGCAATAGTTGATTGTGGACTTGTTAGAGCCTTCAAGCCAATGCCCGAACCCTTTGAAGGAATAATATCGGTCCTTGATGTAACTCCCTCTGAAACCCTCTATGTTGGGGATGAGTACTATGCTGATATGGTTGGAGGAAAAGGCGTAGGGTTCACAACGGTCTGGATTAATCATCGTGATCATTCATTAGAAGATCTCATTTCAAAATATGGCCCAGAAAATGCACCTGATTATGTAACGCAATCAATTACGGAATTTGCTGAGATGTTGTAACAATTCGAAGATATGCACTTTTTCTCGACCAGTTTTCGAGTATGCACGCGCTACACATATTAGGTTCTTGAAGGAGTACCTTTTTGCAACGCCACTCTATATTGAGGAGTATTGAGTACTTTGAGCAAAGATGACGAAATTGGCCCGATGCAAGCGCGTTCAGACCTAATTGATATACTAAGCCAGTGTCCTGAAAACACTGAAGCAATAGTCACACTTATTCAGAGTGAGCTCAAGGATCTTAGGGACAAAGAGGCTGTAAAAGAAATTTCTAATGCTATTACTGAAGCTGCTTCTCAAACAAAGATCGATGCATCCACACGGGACAACGTACTCTACTGGCTGACAGAAACTACACCTGATGTTCGTCAGATGATTCTAGTTCAAACAATCGAAGAACTTCTCAACATGGAAAATTGCAGAGAGGCTACAACGTATGCCTTGGTCAAGATTTCATCTCAAGAGAATGTCGACATGGTCATGGAATGGGTCAATCGCAAAATTTTGACACTCAATCAAGCTGTGTATGTATTACTTTATCCCGACTCTTCTGCGGCATTATTGTAATTTTTTCTTAAAGATCTGGCATGTACTTCTTCACATGCTTTTCCCACTCAGGTGCGATATCGAGAGTGTGTTTGACACATTCTTTTGCTTTTTCCTTTTGCCCCAGCTTGTAATGTAACTTGGCTTTGTAGAACCAGGCTTTAGCAAATTTTGGATCAAGTTTGAGTGACTCTTCGTAGGCCTCTAGTGCCTTCTTATCATCACCTGTTGTTTCGAATATCCTGGCATGTGAAAACCAGTCGTACTGAGTCATTTCATCTAGTTCTGCGGCCATATTCAGCTACATCCATTTCTTCATTTGATTATAATCATGAGTCCTAATAACTGTGAGGTGTAGAACATCAAACACTATTCATATTCATATTGTCGATTGTAATGCTTAGAAGCATCCATAAAGCTTTATTCAATACAAAATGACATCATATCCCCTTTTTCTATTCCAATTTGGATTGTGTATGAAATAGTGGTTATATACTAATTACATAGATACTGACATAGGTTTCACATATGAAGACAATTCAAAAAACAATGATTGGCCTGTTCCTTGTCGTTGCTCTATTGGGAACGACTGCCTTGGCAAGTGCACAAGGCCCAGCAACTACACCACCTGGTGCTGGAGGTCCTCCCGAACAGACAAAAGGAGCAGATGGAACAGTATGGATTAACACTGACATAATCACAATCATGGCAAATGGAGAAATACCAATGTTTCACTTTTGGTATGCTGTAGATGATGATGGCGCACATGCGAAATTCTCTACATCCTTTGTTATGATTGCGGAATTTGAAGATACGAATGAAGATGGCGGTTATCAGACCGATGAAGTACTTCACTTCGCACCTCTCTCTGCATATGAATGGACTCTTACCACCGGTACTGTTGAAGAGGGTGGTGTAGTTACTGAAGTTTGGTTGAAATACACCAAGTCTGGCGTTAGAAGTGTACAGATGCCTGATGCAGCACCAGCTGCTCTGGAGGGAACTGGAAGCTTCATGAGATTTGAAGATGTCACCATGCAGATTTGGGGTCACATCTATCTTGAAGACTTCAGTGGTGAGATTCGAGATGATCATGGCTCACACGCTAACTATACTGTTGCTGGCGGTTCTGAGCTTAAGATTGACATCGAGATTGGTAACTTCCCATTCAGTAGTGAAGACTCTATGGTAACTATTCAGACACTTCAGAGAGAACACATTGCTACTGGCATTGAAGAACCTCAACTTCACAGACATCGAATCGAAACCCGTGAAAGATTCCGCAACACTACCATTGATTCAGCCATGAACTGGACAACAACAGGTGGAAACGAATCTCGATTTGAAGCAATGAATGGAACTAACATTCAGAAGATTGAATTCGTAGATTACGATGCTGGACTTGCTCAAGGCTTCTTCAGCTGGGTTGACAAAGCTGTCATAACCTGGCCTGGTGGAGCTCAAGAAGCAGTTGATGTAAATGCTACTTACGTACCCACTGGAGTCGGTACCGCAGTTTATTTGTCATACCCCTATTTTGACAATGGAAGCATCCTACATGATCCATCAATTGGGCTCTATCCGGAAGGCGCACCAACAATTTCCGAACCTATTGACATAGTCCTCTTTGTAGGAATTGGTGTGGTCGCATTGGTTGCTGTACTAATCGTAGTGGTACGAAAGAAATAACCTAATCTCTCTCAATGGGCGGCGACCCCGCGGCGCCGCCCTCAACAATATTTTCGAAAATTCTTAGATACTAACTTTATAGGCAGACATAATTTAGAATATCATACATTATAATTTGGAACGGTGTTGGACTGTGCAAAGAAAACCACTACTACTACTAACGACAATTGTCCTGATTGCATTGATTGCTATACCTGTAAAGGGTGATTCAGTACTAGCGCAGACAAGTTCCATTCTATTAGATCCCGTTTCAATTGAAGCAGTGATGGACAATAATGGACTGACAACCGTTACAGTAAATGCGCGAATGACCAATCTTGGAGTGGATTCTGTAGATACTCTAAGTTTCAGGATCGATTCACTTGAAGCATTAGTTACTCTAGTGAGAGTTGATGCGGTAGCAACTAGTGCGATATTGATTGACTATGATAGATACACAGAGATTGTTGTGAATCTTGGTCGATCATTGGGAGTCAATGAATCAGTCCAGATTGAGTTAGGAATTCTCGCTTCTGATTTTCAATCTGACTCCGTTATTGGAGCTGACCCTACAAAACTAGTAGGGGATTTCATCTACTACATGCGCCCACTAACAAGGCTCTCGAATTTTACATTCACTGCCATTCTTCCTCCTGAATCTATTCTTTCACAAGAATCAATCGCACCACTCTTTCCAGACACAGATGCAAATTATACTGATGGCACATCCTTGGCATTCATCTGGTTCACCGAAGACCTTCAAATCGGACAGGAGCGAGTGTTCATAATTAGATATCAGACTCCAAACTATGAAGCAGCGCCCGTACAATCATTCTTTGTCGAATCTATAGCTATTGGTCTTATTGGAGTTCTCATTGGAATATTATTGGCTGTCCTTGGTCCGAGGATAATGTATCGTCTACGCCAAATTGGTAAGGTCCGATTCATTGGCGTAACTAATGAAGAGGAAGAAGTATTGGACGTAATCCGACAGAAAGGCGGTTCATGTCCGCAGAAGGACCTCTATACAGAATTCGATATGTCTCAAGCAAAAGTAAGTCTCATACTCAATAACCTTGAAGAGCGAGGTCTCGTACGTCGCTTGCGTGAAGGTCGCGAGAATGTTGTTCATATAATGGAAAATTGAACCTAGCTTCAATGAATCAAAAGCCTTTATATCGACACCTAGGTGTTCTCCTCATAAGTCATCAACCTGAGGTGGGTTCTTGAGTTCATCCAAGAAAATACGTGTACTTGTTGCAAAACCAGGACTTGACGGACACGACCGCGGCGCAAAAATCGTCGCTCGTGCACTTCGAGACGCTGGTATGGAAGTCATCTATACGGGACTTAGACAGACGCCAGAGATGGTAGTTCGAGCTGCTATGGACGAAGGAGTCCATTGCATCGGTCTCAGTATCCTGAGTGGTGCCCACAATGCTCTATTTCCTAAAATTATGGAGTTATTGAAAGCAGAAGGTGTAGATGATGTTCTGGTAGTTGGTGGTGGTATCATCCCTGAGGATGATATTCCTGGATTGAAAGAAGCAGGAATTGGAGAAATCTTCGGTCCTGGTACACCGCTTGATGAAATTGTTGAATATATTCGAAACAATGTAAAAATTTAGCTCTATTGTGAGGGACAACAATTGTCGGTCACTGACCTTGTAGAGGGTGTGCTTTCTCAAAAGAGACGGTATCTTGCTCGTCTTATCTCTCTGATTGAAGATGAGGATAATCATGCGTTGGAAGCACTCAGCCTACTCTACAAACATACTGGGCGGAGTCACATAATCGGTGTAACTGGACCTCCCGGGTCAGGCAAAAGTTCACTGGTCACTAAATTGACAGCTGAATTTCGAAAGCGTTCTAAGACTATTGGAATAGTCTGTGTTGATCCATCAAGTCCCTTTACAGGTGGGGCATTATTGGGTGATCGAATCAGAATGCAAGAACACAGTCTTGATGATGATGTCTTTGTTCGGAGTATGGGAACTCGTGGACACCTTGGAGGTCTCGCGCGAACAACTTCTGATGCTGTCAAAGCTATTGATGCATTTGGAAAGGACATCATTTTTGTAGAGACCGTGGGTGCTGGTCAATCAGAGGTCGAGGTTGTAGATGTTGCCCATACTGTACTCGTTACAGATGTCCCTGGCAGTGGTGATGATATCCAAGCTATCAAGGCTGGAATTATGGAGATTGCTGATATCTTCGTGGTAAACAAGAGTGACCTTCCAGGTGCTGATAAGAAGGCCACTGAAATCAATGCGATGTTAGATATTGATCCGCGAGAACGAACATGGAGACCCCCTGTTGTTCTGACAAACTCGCGTACTGGAGATGGAATCCCAGAGTTAGTTGAAACGATTCTTGCCCATCTTAAACATTTGAAGGAAACAGGACTCTGGAAAATGAAGGGTCTTCAAAGAAGTAGAGATGAGCTTCAGGAGTTAATGAAGTACAAACTGACAAAGGAGCTATCTCAAAAACTCCAGGGGAAACCCGAATATGAGAAAGCAATTGAGTTGATTGCCAAGAGAGAAACTGATCCATACACAGTTGCTGAAAAATTGATTGCAGAATTTCTATTTAGTGAGAGTAGGTGATTTACATGGGAGATAAAAGGACTCTCACCACCGCTGTAAAGCGTTGGGATGAAAATACTGTTGCAAAGACTATTGGCAAGTATCCAGAGAGGAAGAAAAACTTTCTGACAATCTCGGGACTTCCTGTTAATCGTCTGTATACTCCTCTAGACTCTGAGAACCTAGATTATGAACAGGACCTTGGATTTCCTGGTGAATACCCCTTCACAAGAGGTGTACAACCTACTGGGTATAGAGGCAGATTATGGACTATGCGTCAGTATAGTGGTTTTGCAACTGCCAAAGAATCGAATAAACGGTTTCACTTTCTGTTAGATCAGGGTCAGACTGGTCTCTCTGTAGCTTTTGATTTACCTACTCAGATTGGATATGATTCTGACCACCCACTTGCCTTAGGGGAAGTTGGTAAAGTTGGCGTTGCGATAGATTCTCTTGCGGATATGGAAGTACTCTTTGATAAAATCCCGCTGGACAAGGTCTCAACCTCTATGACAATCAATGCAGATGCTGCGGTCCTGCTTGCAATGTATATTGCTGTCGCAGAAAAACAGGGTGTGTCAATGGATAAGCTACGTGGCACTATTCAAAATGACATTTTGAAAGAGTATGTGGCACGCGGGACCTACATATTTCCGCCCACTCCATCGATGAGACTGATTACTGATACATTCAAGTTCTGCAGTGACAAGATGCCTCTTTGGAATACAATTTCTATCTCAGGTTATCACATAAGAGAGGCTGGTTCAACTGCAGTGCAAGAGGTAGCCTTCACGATTGCGGATGGTATTGCGTATGTTCAAGCGGCTATTGATGCCGGACTCGATGTTGATGCGTTTGCGTCACGACTTTCATTCTTCTTTGGTTCTCATAGCGATTTTCTAGAAGAGATCTGTAAGTTTAGAGCAGCAAGACGACTCTGGGCTCGAATAATGCGTGAACGATTCCACGCAAAGCAGGATAGCTCCTGTACGATGCGATTCCATACTCAAACTGCGGGATGTACATTGACTGCGCAACAACCCGATAATAACATCATTCGAGTAACCCTGCAAGCACTCCAAGCAGTTCTTGGAGGAACTCAATCACTTCATACTAACTCACGCGATGAAGCACTCTCCCTCCCAACTGAAGCATCTGTTCAGATTGCTCTTCGAACTCAGCAAATAATTGGGTACGAGTCTGGGGTGAGTGACACTGTCGACCCACTTGCTGGATCCTACTATATTGAGAGTCTTACCACAGAGATTGAAAACAAGGCTAAGGAGTATATTCAGAAAATCGATGAGATGGGTGGAGCTCCTGCAGCAATCGAGAAAGGATTCATCCAGAAAGAGATACACGAAGCTGCATATTCTTTCCAGAAGAGTGTCGACGAGAAGGAACGAGTTGTGGTAGGTGTCAATAAATTTCAGGTCGAGGAAGAGCATAAATTCGACTATCTTCGTGTGAATCCTGCATCTGAACGTGACCAAGTCAAACGACTTGAGGATTTACGAAAGACAAGAGACAATGAGAAGGTGAAAACAACCTTGCAAAATTTGCGTGTTGGTGCTCAAGGTGACTCCAATCTAGTTCCCCTGATTCTTGAAGCAGTACGGGTCTATGCAACACTGGGTGAAATCTGCGGGGTTTTACGTGATGTTTTTGGAGAATACAAAGCGGCTGATTTGTAAGAGGTGAAAATAATGAGTGTAGAAAAGATTGCACATATTGGAATTGCAGTAGAGAGTATAGAGAAATGGATTAGTTTCTATCGTGATGTATTAGGTCTGGAATATACTGGGTCTGAAGATGTACCAGAACAAAAGGTGCGGGTAGCTTTCCTTACTATTGGTGAAAGCAGTATTGAGCTCTTAGAACCAACTTCTGAGGACAGTCCCATTGCAAAGTTTCTAGAAACACGTGGTAGTGGTATTCACCACATTGCAATACAAGTTGATGATATTGAAGCAGCTCTCGCTCGACATCATGATGCAGGTGCAAGATTGATTGACAACGAACCGAGAATTGGAGCTCATGATATGAAGATTGCATTCATTCATCCAAAGACATCTGGAGGAGTACTTATCGAACTCTGCCAACCTTCCCATTAGAGTGTAAAAACTTATCTTATTAGTTACCTAATACTCCATACCTAATGGAGGAATATAATGTGACTGAGACTCCAAAGTCTCGATACGATCTCTATCGTACAGCAAAGAGCCATGAGGCAAATGGTCGGTACGATGAAGCTCTAAATGCCTATGCAAAAGCAATAGAAGTAAGCGCAGACTATGCACATGCCTGGTTTTACAAGAGCAAACTTCACTATAACCTACACCAATACAAAGAAGCAAAGAGTTGTGCAGAGCGAGCACTTGAATTAGCCCCTACGTGGGAGAAGCATATCCGAACTATCATCGAAAACTGTGACTGCGAGATGAAATCCTGATTTATGTGATCATTCATCTCTGAGGATCTTATTGAGAACTTCCGCAACCCTGACTGTATCGTCATGGTTCACCATTCGATTCAAAACCATTCTAGCTCGCTTCCCATATTTACCGTAGATGAGAATATTCTCCTTAGCAAGTTCTTCAGATAGTTTCATCGTGTCAAATGGTAAATCATCAAGACCAAGGAAGAGAATATTCGTATCGGGTTTTTCTACACTTAGACCAGGAATATCATGAATTCTCTCATACAATAGTTTCGCGTTATCGTGGTCATCTTTCAATCTGTCAACCATCTTCTCAAGAGCTACTATCATAGGTGCGGCAATTATGCCTGCTTGCCGCATTCCTCCCCCTAGTTTCTTTCTAATGCGGTGCCCATCGTGAATGAATTCCTCAGTTCCTGCAATAATGGACCCGACAGGAGCTGAGAGACCTTTACTCAAACAAATTTGTACCGAATCTACTTTCTCGACAAGTTGCTTTGCTGGAATGCCTAGAGCAACTGCAGCATTGAAGAGTCGAGCCCCATCACAATGAATTTTGAGGTTGTAGTCACGAGCAACTGAAGTGAGTGCGTTGACTTGATTTGGTGTGATAACAGTCCCACCTGCATAGTTATGGGTATTTTCGATTACTACCATCGCTGTCTTTGCTAAGTGTGCATCATCGGGATTGATTGCTTCTTCAAGGGTCTCGGGGAGTATGTAACCTCTTGTACCCTTCACTGGTTTGGGAAATAGTCCCCCCAATGATGACATCGCTCCTGCTTCATAGAGATAGGTATGAGATCTCTCTTCTATAACTATCTCATCTCCACGAGATGCTTGTGCCAATAATGCAATCACATTACCTTGAGTCCCTGATGTGACAAGGAGTGCTGCTTCCTTACCAAGTATCTTAGCTGCTTTTTCCTGTAGCTCATTGATGACTTCATCCTCTCCATTCACATCATCTCCCAATCTGCCTGATTTGTGAGCTTGAACGATAGCCTCTATCATCTCATCGGTTGGTTGAGTAACGGTATCACTTCGCAGATCAACGATTTTCATACTTGCTGGTGAGACTGTCATCCGATTTAGTCTTGTTGTTTCGTGCCCAAGCAGGAATGCATAAAGGCAACCATAATTCGGATTTTTCGTTCATTACTTCTGGAGACTCCTGAAATGCAGATTAAAGATGACCTTGGCTATATTGGCAAAATCCGTCTGTTCAAAAAGGATGCAAAACTCTACATTGCCATTTCGTCATTTGGGGCATTCTCATTCGGAATAAGTGGTGTCATATTCAACTTGTATCTTCAAGATGCTGGGTTCTCCGAAGATTTCATTGGATTCTTTCTTTCAGTATCGATGTTTGCCACTGCTGCTGTTGCATTTGTGGCTGGGCTGCTAACCGATAAAGCGAGTCGAAAGAAGATAATTCTCGCAGCAAATATTGTGGTCTACATTTCAGTCGTCGTCCAATATACTACACTCAATACGATAGGTCTCCTACTCTCACAAGTCTTCCTTGGTCTGTCAAGCGCTTTCAGAGAAGTTGCATGGTCACCATACCTCACTGATCTATCCACTGAAAGGGAACGCGCGCATCTATTCGGATTTGCGGGGGGAATTTCCTTACTCGCTGTATTAGCAGGTAACCTTCTTGGAGGATTCTTACCACAGGTTTTTGCAGGAATGCTGGGGATACCTGAGGGGACTTCACTAGTAGTAGCTTACCAGTACACCCTCTGGATTAGTCTGATTCCAAGTCTGTTTGCAGTGCTTCTCGTGACACAGATGACAACTGATACTCCCACAAGTACTAACATTCGTCACGCACTCAAGAGCATTAAGAACTGGGGATTCATAGGAAAGTACGCATCAACTATTACTGCTGTTGGGTTGGGTGCTGGAACAATAGTGATGTTCTTCAATCTGTACTTCACACATGAATTTCCCATTGATTCAACGCTGCTAGGAATCATCTTTGCATTGAATACCATTCTTCTATCCGCAGGGAATTTCCTTGCTCCTGCACTCGCTGATAGAATTGGAAAGGTACGTACTGTTGTCGTCACTGAATTACTATCTATCCCATTCCTTGTGATGCTATGGTGGGCTCCTGTTCTGCAATTTGCAGTTCTTGGATACGTCATGCGATCAGTTCTGATGAACATGAGTGGACCTGTTTCTAATGCATTCTTCATGGAAGGTCTATCGAAAGATGAAAGAGCAACTGCAGTAGGGGTTGTTCGCACTGGTGACTCTCTCGTTCGCGCAATAGCTGCTAATATTGGTGGTTGGTTACTAGCACTTGGTCTCTATCGACTACCATACCTCCTTGTTTCCGGGTTGTACATCCTTGGAATCATACTTTTCTACGGATTCTTCAGAAAGAGTGAGAGTGATGTAGTAGGTATGCAGACCGTTGGAATTACGATTGAAACTAATTCTGAGGAACCTTTTGATGTGACCTAGGATAATCTCTTTATTTGAAATGGTCATCTTCGTCCAATGATTACCAACAACACCAGGACTATACCTATTGCTATAATAGCTGTAGCAGTCAATATAGCTATAATCGTATAATCGGGTGTAGTAGAAGTTGTTGCAGATGTTGATGTAGTAGTAGTAGTAGTGGTTGATGGTACTGTAATTTCGCCAGAAATCTGCCCGGATACACTGCATTTCGCTGATGCTCGAAGCACATCTCCAGCTACTGCAGCTACAGAAAATGTTTCTACAACCTGTGAAGAACTACTCTGATTAGTGTAAGTTTTAATATCAACTTGTACCGAGTTCTTTTCAACTACAATTTCGTAGATATAGTGTGAATTTACATCTGAGGTGCTATGTGTTACTGTTACTGTTAATACCCCCGTCCCTATATTATATTCGAGAACGATTGGTCCTGGAGTATGTGCTTCAGCAACCATTCCTTTAGAAGCAAGAAATAATACAGAAATTATTCCCAATAGAATTAGACTCTTTCTTCTTGACATAGAAAACACCGTGAACTTACTCCACTTATCCACCTTTGCTATTTGTCTTTACCTAACACCTAGTTTAGTATCCCATGACCGAGTGTTTCATATGTGGGAAGTACTTTTCAAAAAATAATGCTGAAAGAACTTTTTGTAATTAACCGTAGTGTTTTGCAATTTCACTACAGTAGAGATAGATCAACTAGTGACGATGATAAAGCAGTACTTTCGTCTGGATTCCTATCAGCGATACAGGATTTCAGTACACATGCAAGAGCTGATGTTCTTGATTCATTTTCAACAGAGAATGAATATTTTCTCTATCTCAGGATTCCTGACACAGAAGAGGTCTTAGTTGGTGTTTTTGCTCGAAAAGCTCCCGAAACCTTTGCTCGAGAAGCAATGGAAAAAATCAAACAGATTTTCACTTCAGTCCCAAGACCAGAGATAGAAGGCATGCAGATAGAACCCGATATCAAAGAAGAAATACGATTGAAGATTGACCGAATCAATGTACAATTATTCAGTGATGAGCAGCTATCTTCTATTGTCATTGAGATACTGGAAGAGCGCGGTGATATCCCATTAGCTTTCCTTGTTGATTCGACTTCCAACGCGATAATTGCAAAATTTTCAAGACCTCGTCCTCTGTTCAAAGAGAGTCAAGTTCGAGAATTCCTTCTTATTCACTCTACATTGATAAAAACACTTGAGAGTTTGAATATCCAAAATCCATACTCTTTCCTCACAATAGAATCTGAAGATTACGCTGTAGTAGCATGTAACGGTGGCCGATTGCTCAGTGTTGCGGGAGGTGCTATGCGTACTCCTGTTGATGACGTTTATGATGCCGCTACAAGTATTTGTTACGCTGATACGTTTGATCCATCAATAAGTCAAGCTACAGCTGACAAAGTTCTAGGAACAATAACACTACAAGAAGATGGCAGAATAATAGAAAGCCATGGAATTGCCATCCCACAAAAAGCTCAGATTTTCATTTCAAGTTTGGTCAAGAACGTTGATTCCACATTCAGACTAATGACAAGACGGCCATTTTCACGGTTTTACACGAAAACTACTGGTGAACATCCCTATAGTATCACATTCAAAAAGAACAAGAATGTAATTCACTTCGAACTCCACCAATTCGATTGATGGGAAAGTCCTTTTAGTATGAAGTATCATTGTGTGGTAAGCTAGTTTGTAGGCGGTCGTGCCATCAATGGGTGAAACTGTGAACCAAGAAGGTAATCAGCCACAGCTCGAAGCTGTATTTCTGTATAGAGGTATTTTAGATGCCTATGATGCGGTAGGTACTGAATTAATTGGCCCAAACGTATTGGATGAACATGTGTTACCACGAATGGTATATTTTGTGAAAGAGTTCTTGCCCGAAATCTTTTCTCGTCGAGCTGATTCAAATCAACTTGTCGAAGAGTTGAAAACTTTTCTAGCATACTTCCATAAGAAGGTGGATGAAGCTCAAGAACTCGGGTCTCTTGAAGGTTTGACAATGGATGAGATTTGGAAATTGCGTGCTGCAATCTTTGGTTATGAATCAGTATTCATCAACATCCTCGGTGAAGCTGCTATCAAAGATTATGTCTTTGTTCGAATGGCTGATATTCTAGCTTCCTACCTACCGGAAAACTTGCTAGATTCAAGTGTTTCACTTGATTCTAAACTAAAAAGTTATGCGAAATACATCACTGAACATGGCTTTGTAAAGTATGCACGAGCTTCTGCAGATGCATCAAAGATTTCTGTGGCGGCAAATGGGTGTGCATTTGCACGAATCCATGATTCGGAAGCGTATCAGAATTTGAATGTCCGTTTTTGTCCTTGGGGGATGATTGGTTCAGCCATAGTTGCTGCACATGAGGGTAAAGGAACTATACTGAAATCAAGCATCTTCACTACAAGAGGAAGCGTAAGTGAAATAGAAACAAAGTAAACTGAGGTTGAAAACAATGCAAGTGTTTGGAATACCTATCCCATATTTGGTTCTCTTCTTGGAACTCT
>SDNZ01000181.1 GCA_004524565.1 Candidatus Thorarchaeota archaeon | reverse complement strand
GCAGACAAGACGCCGAATGACGAGAATGCTGGCAGACAGAATTTGTTCTGCACTCAAGGAACATGAAGTGTCTTTCGACAAAATCAGAAATGAATACGGTCGTCTATTCATCGAAACCACTTCTGCCGAGGATGCAGCTCGGATTGCTTCGCGAATCTTTGGAGTTGTTTCTACTTCACCTGTAATTGAAACATCCGCAGATATCAAGGACATTCTTAACGCTGGAGAAAAACTAGCACTTGAGAAATTCAAGAAGGGTAGATCCTTTGCTGTTGATGGAAGAAGATATGGAACTCATGAATACTCAAGTCAAGAGATGAGAGGACTCTTGGGTGAACGATTACTTGAGGGACATCCAGAGTTGGAGCTTACTGTGGACCTGTCCAATCCTGAACAATCAATCTACGTTGAAGTTCGGGATGAGCGCACATATATCTTCACAGATACGATCAAGGGTGTTGGAGGAATGCCTACTGGGACTCAGGGCAAAGTAGTCTGTACAATCTCTACTGGACTGGACTCCCCAATTGCAGCCTTCAAGATAATGAAGCGGGGTACAATCCCTGTCTTCGTCTACTTTGACAATACTCCTCACTCGAATGAGAAGTGTACAGAGGTTGCAATCAGGCAAGCACAGCTTCTTGCCAACTACATCTATGGATTCAAAGTCAAATTGTATATTATACCTCACTGGCCTGATTTGGCAGAGGCAATCGATAAGGGTCCATCGAAGATGACCTGCATCTTCTGCAAAAGAAACATGATGAAGATGGCTCGTGATATTGCTATCTTAGAGAAAGCTGATGCAATCGTTACAGGCGAGATTATTGGCGAGCAGGCATCTCAGACCACTGCGAATTTGCGGGTTCTTGATGAAGCAGTTACTGACTTTCCAATCCTGAGACCACTAGCTGGTGATGACAAGGTGGACATTGAACGTATGGCTCAAGAGATTGGAACTTATGAATTTGCGAAAGAAGCATTGGAATGTTGCGACCTTGCTCCAAAATATCCCGCTCTGGCTGCGAAGGTTGAGGATGCTCTTTGTGCTGAAGAGAAGATGAATCGATCTATTCTCCAAACTGAAATTAAGAATGCACGAGTTGTAATCCTTCGAAAAGCAAACAAATAGAACTCCTCTATGAGGGTTCCTTCTACGTTAATTTATGGTCTAAGAGGTTTGAAATAACAAATTACTGTTTTAGCAAAGCATTTCCCGTAATACAAAGTTCTTAAATGGTTTTGCTCAAGAAACGAGTGTATACGGCCTGTTTTTGGCCAATGGAGCTTGAAAAATATTGCCTAGATCTCGAAAAGACAGAGTCATTCCAGTTGCACCAATTGACAAACTCATTCGAAAAGCAGGGGCGGGGCGAGTGAGTGACAAAGGGGCAGAAAGACTTGCTCAAATCCTTGAAGAAGTCGGTGAGTATATTGCCCGACGAGCTTTTGAAATTACGGTTCACACAAAAAGAAAGACAATTACAGATAAAGATATAGAACTTGCATACAAACAATGGGGTCGTCCAACGTAATTGAAATACTGTAGGTGTTTTCAAGGGTATGAATCTATAAACTAGTAGTGATATTCTTCTGGTGATGTGTTATGAGGAACGCAGTTGAACCTGTAGAGGATAATACTGTACTCCTCTCGATACATGACATATCTCCAGTTCATGAAGATGACATAGTCCGTACCTATGATCTCCTCACCAATCTCGGGATTTCTAGTTTGACACTTCTTGTTACTCCATTTTACGGAATGAAGAAGACCAATTCATTTTCACGAGGGTCTCTCTTTAGCGAATTCCTTCTTTCACTAAATCTTGAGATCTCACTTCATGGATATTCGCATTTTACAAAATCTGGATCGATGAATGAGTTCTCAGGTTTGACCACAGAGAAAGCAAAATCTAGAATGAGGGATGGTATCTCAATAATCTCAAATAGTTTCGGTAAGAAGCCATTCGGTTTTGTACCCCCCTTCTGGGAATCTCCCCCTCGTATAATTAAAACAGCGAAGGAATTGGGATTTGCTTACGCTGTTGAAAGAACCAATCTACATCGGTTCTCGGATTCTAGGACTTTTTCAGCTGGTGCCAATATCATAAGTCAAGGGCGTCGTACTATAGACACAGAATCTGCAATTTTTGAGATTGAGTTAGGTGGTGCCTTACAAATTGCTGTGCATCCTTCTGATTATAGAGTGAATGATCTTCTAGATCTGCTTGCTGATTTGAAAGATCGTCAAGACTATCATTTCATCAGCTATCGTGATTATCTCTCTAAAAGAAAATGAGATGTGCCTGTCAGTAAAGACCTGCACATATCATCAAATTCACTCTTTCAATCCAAGACTCCTAACAAGTTCATCGACAAGTTCTCGAGGTAATTGACGAGCTTGTTCAATGATCATGTCGATTTCATGATTTGGAACTCCTTTCCTGAGAAGTTCAGATTTGAGCTCTTCAATCTCATATGAACTCAACTTATCAGTTGGGCCCTCTTCTACTTCAGTTAGTGTTTCTTTTATTGAGTCTGGTTCCTTGGATTCAATCTCATCTTCGATAAGGAATACCCTCTCTTCCTCTTCTTTCTCGGGAGCCTTTTCAATCTCTTCAAAGGCATCTGGGGCTGATATCTTTCGGGATGCTTGCTGAGCAACTTCTTCTAGAACTTCCTCGACAGTCTTTCCTTCAGCACGAGCTGCACGGATAGCTTCCTGAACAATGACTTCTTTCACAAAAGCCGCCTGTTCACTCATCTTCATCTTTGAGATATCTGCATTGAATTCGTCCAGTTCCTCCTGATTAAGATGTGTTAGAATGGATAGCTGAATCAGAAGTTCCCTAATTTCTGGAACTTCAATAGGAATGGCAACTTCGGGCATATCCATCGGCCGCCGCGAAATGCCAAGCTTGGCGAACGTGTCATTGAAGAGACCTGCTACAAGTTCCTGTCTGCTTGCAGCCTCGGTAATTGGTTTAGGCATCTTGCCTTTCTTGAGATTACTAATCTGTCCATTAATCTGTCTCAATCGTTTTGGTATACTGAAGTGCCTGGTCCATAAGACTGCTGCAAGAAGTAGGAGAACGAATGATGGAGTAGCTAAGGATATCACATTACTCATCGTTTCTTGCCCCTCTGTTGGGATTATAGTTATTGACAACTCGAGGGTCTGTTCTTCATAGTTTGGAATACTTAGAAGAATTACGATATCCTCATAGGTAGTTGAAATTCCAACTGGGATGAGTGGTGCATTAATTGTGATTCTTAAGATATAGACACCAGGTGTTGAGGTTGATACATTAACTAAGGCTACATATTCATTCCCTCTTGTTGGAGTCACAATAAAGGTTGCTCCCTGTATTCCTATACCCGAGCTACCTACCCAACTCTCATAATAATTGATAGAGATTTCAATTGTATCTCCGTAGAACATAGTTATTGAATCCTCAACGATATCGTCAGAATCGAATTCAAGAGTTGTTGGTCTGTCTATAACCTCGATACGGAGTGTAATTGCATTTTGAGAACTGTAGCCCACTCTGTGCTCAAGTTCTACCTCTATGACAATATTGAATGGGAAACCAGGTAACGCTTGAGGTATTCCAGATTGCAATTCGAATAACTCACTTGCAGTCGAATCAAATAGGAAATAGTAGCTTCCATTTCCTAGGTCCACAACATCAATAGTGATTGTTGTTACTAGTCCTCCACCAAATATCGTTGCAGTAATTGTTGCTCCCGAGAGACCACCCACATATCCATCTGAATCATCAGTATCGTTGTAGAAGAAACTGATGGTAATAGAGTCACTAAATGGTAATTCCAGATCATCAATTTCATTGTCTATTTGATTATCGGTTGGTGTTGAGAGAATGATTTCAGTAGGTACTCGACTAATGAATAATGAAACACTTCCTGAACTAATCTGATAGTTGAGTTTATCGAATTCAAGCGTGACTGTATATCTGACACCAGAATCAAGGTACGTAGTATTGATCAAGACTGAATAATACCCATTGCCAAGGTCAGTAGCATCTCCATTAAATGGCCCCCAACTATATCTTGCAGTAGCATTACTGATTCCTTTTGCAAAATACGTATCATTGTAGTAAAATGTAAGATTACCAACCCATCCCCAATATGTTTGGTCCGGAATGGGGCTGATGACTTCTGTTGTGATTTTCTTGATTGTGATCGCAAGGTCTACTCTGTCATCTGCTAGATTGCTATCTGCAGGAGTTCCATCAAATGTAATTCCCCATGTCCCGTATGCCATTTTAGACGTATTGAAGTCAAGTTCCCATAACCCTGAAATCACATTGAATGAGAAGGTTTCGTTGATATTGAATGCTGAATCAATCCACCTTATTGTACCATTATCAATTACTATTCCTGATACAGTCTCTGTGTAATTTAGATAGAATGTGATCATATCATTGTACACTGCATCCATTCGGTCTTCAGTTGTATACGCAAGATGAATTGTTGTAGCAGTAGCTAGTAAATCCATCTTGAAGACTGAACTTGCTGGATCATAATTAACTGAATCAGCGATGATTCTTGCAGAATATATGAGACCTGGTTCCAGTTCAAATGTTGCTTCGTATGGAAGAGTTGCATACCAGTAGCTTAAATCGGATACATTTTGTGTCAAATAGTATGTCACAGATTGGAACACCATAGACACGTTAGTCACACCTGTGTAGATTCGTACTCCTCCATTGAATACATCAGTTAGATATACTACAACGTCAACAGGATCTCCTCTATAGTGCTGAAATACTGCATCTGGAGTTTCGATAATTAATTCGCTTGGTAAAGATAGAACAATAAGAGTAACTGTTGTAACGGATAATTGGTATTTTGCCTTGTCTGCTCGAATTGTCACCACTCGTGTACCTGAGTTCGCAAGTGATGTGTTGATATATGCCTCATAGCTACCAGTAGAACCAATTTCAGAGAATGTTCCTGATGCAACCCCATAGGTCCAATTTAACGAGGCTCCTGTTGTAAGGTTAAGATTTAGAAGATCGTTGTAATTCACTACTACGTGTGCTTGCTCTGTCCAGTTCAAAGTCATCTCTGTAAGTAGCGGAGTTAGTTCTGTCTGGATTTCAGTTACAGTAAATGAAGGATTAACAGCCATCGCGGTGAATGGATAGTAATTAATCGAAATATTCATCGAGTGACTTCCAAAGTCGTTGAGATCGATTGTACTGAATTCTATCGAATACGTACCAGTTCCCAAATAAGTGATAGTCATAAGTGCTGGAGTAGTAGATGTGCCATAATATTTCACGGAGATTTGATTGATTGGGATATTTATCCCCTGACTATGGTCCAAATCTGTTAAGGTAATCACAATTGTCACATTATCAGTAATCTGAACTGATGATGGGGTTGGCACTCCTGATTGAATATTTGCCCATATCAAATCTACAGAACCAGTGAGTGAAATTGGTG
>SDNZ01000180.1 GCA_004524565.1 Candidatus Thorarchaeota archaeon | reverse complement strand
TATATTATTCTATAGTCATATAATAGTTAGACGATTATTAGGTGAGGCACGAGACTTATCTAGGTATGATGCATACATATTAATTGGACGACAGGTCAATGCCACGTTGCTCTATGCGTTGCCAAGAGTCGTGGGAACAATGCATCCGCATTGCATAGGTTGTTACGAATGTCCCGTCGCAGGAGATTCGTCTTCCACCTTAGGGTTCAGGAAGCTACCAAGGCACTGTGTGAAAAGAGCACCACTCATGATTAAAAGAAAAGAGGGTGGACCTCGAGCCTAAAAATAGGCACCAAGTCTTTGGCTGTTGGCCTTCGTCCACCTTTTATTCTGAATATAACTTGCTTGCATTGTTGCAAAAGATAGAAGTATCTGTATTTCTTCATTGCTTCTGGGTAGTGCAACTCTTTGTCTGAAATTTCTACACTGTCAAGGTTGATTAGATTGAGGAAATTCGAGCAACTTGAAGTGGAAGTAGAAAAACAGATTCACGATAGCAGTTGGTTGAAAGTTACAGAAACCCTTGATACAATTTGGAGAAATGCGAAGCCAGCTCATGTTTATGCATGGGGCGTCAGAGATCATGGTCCAAACCTAAAGGAATTCTCTGAGAGTAGAATTGACGGGAGTGCTTACAATCTTCCACAGGGAATAATTCGCGACGCTTTAATCAAACTTCTCGATCTCGAAGCAATTACAGGGATTGATGTTGATCTGTTAGAATCCTTTGCTGATATTGAAGGACCCAATCTTCAATCAATTCGTGAAGAGGTTTGTAGAAGGTCTTTGGAGATTCTTTCAAGCCAAGTAAAACGGGGGGATACCTTCCTTCTCGATATTGATGAGATGATTAGTAGTCCATATAATGGACTTGTGAAGGAAATAGTCGAAAGAAGAACTGCTGAGATTCTATCTATTGGGCGACAACCACACATAAAGGAAATCGTTTCCACCTACTATGGCTTTACAATAGTTGTTGAAGGAACTCTTGAAACTGATAAAATTGGGATTAGAAACGATACAAAATCCGCTTTCATGGATTGCGTCAAAGCATTGGGAGGTGAAATAACTGAAGTAAGGGGAAAGAGAATGAGTTATTCTCCAAGTCTTTTCCCCAAGTGTTCGAATTCGAAAGCCGATTTATTAGCAGGTATTCTATCTTTGGCAGTCAGTGGTAATGGCAACCGCTACCTATTCAATTCGGGCGATTCGAGATCATTAGACTTACTCATTCGGCATTTAACTTCACCTGCTGCAAGAGCAAATCGTTCTGGTATTATTCGTGCACTCGCTAGTACTGGTGATCCTAAAGCCCTGGAAGTTATCAGAAATTTTGCAGATGCTAAACATGAGATTGCAGTAGGGGGTATTGTTGCTCTAGGTCACATAAGAAGTCCCAAAATTGTATCTCATCTGATTGATAAGAGTAAAGAACTACTGAACAGTGGCAAACAATTATCATATCATCAGGAGAATAAAGCACAAGCATTTCTTATTGCTCTTGGTAAAACTGAAAATCCCTCTGCATTACCTATTTTGGAGAATGCCCTCCTCCACAATAATGAAGAGATACGTTTTGGTGCGATTACTGGTTTAGTGGTCTATGGGGAAGGTGGTGATGAGGTTCTCAAGAACCAGATTTATTCAATTCTCGAATTGATGTGTACAACAAAGTCACTATCCATTGACATTATCTTTGATGCTATAGTTAGAATACCCGCGATAATGATACATACACTACAGGATGACCCAAAGGCGATGAACATAATAGAAGAATACTTGAAGACCAATTCAAGAAACAGAGATCGATTGAAGTACCTTTATAGAACTTACGTTCCTGAAAAACTACTCAGTAAGAGATTACGAAAACTGTGTAAGTAAATCAATTTTCCACTCAGTATTGCTCCAGAATTGATGCTTATTAACTGCAGAGGAATTCATTGTTGTTCCACTATTTAGATCTCTCTTCACTCAAGTTTCTGAGCACCAAGTCTTTGGCTGTTGGACTTCGTCCACCTTTCTTGTTCTGATTTTCTATTCGATTTTAAATGGTAGGGTCAATGACACCTATCTCTAGACATATATACATATTCACAATAGTTAATTAAGTGGTTCATATGTCTAAGGAGAAATTTGTAAGAGACAAACCCCATGTGAATATCGGTCTGATAGTTGGGCTTTTTATCCTCGGGTTCGCAGCTGCTAGTATCTTGACATACCTCTATCCTGATTCTATCTTTCCTGCATATGCTTTGCTTTCATCAGGCACTAGTTCACTTCGAGATTCTTCATTACACACAATGAGAGTACTCTTGAACGGAGCGATCTATGGTGGGATTCTTGTACTAGCAACGACAATAATTGTAAAAGGAAAGAAGATACTCCAAAACTAGAATTGTTGCGTTGAACTCGGGGAATTATATACCTTTGAAACAGAGAGGAATATGAATAAGGCGGACATACAATCTAGTTTTCGTTACATGCCCTCAATTACGAAACTCCCCCCTCCTACCACGATATTGTGTGTTCGCCACCCTTTCCCATTCTTCTAACAATCATTCAACGAATTGAATAACTAATTACTGAAATATAACCTCGGTTTCAATGATTAGAATAAATACAAAATGTACCATAATACTCACAAGGGAATATTCATGCAGCGATATAATAGAGATATTCGCAGAATGCTGATTACTGTAGTGATTATTGCGGCACTTCTTGCTTCGATGATTATTATGGCTGCAGTAATGACTGAAGAGCCACAAATAATTGATGATGAACCAGACGACTATGTTCACTGGACTGGTCTTCCTTCTGCACCCCTGACAATTATAATTGAGAGTGGTTCACAAGGAACCCAAATCGTTGGAAATCTCGAATTTGGATTTTTAAATAGTACAACAGATTTTCCATTGGGTGTGTATGAAGACTGGTTGCAAATACGTAATGGAGTCAACAAGACCGATGCAATCGGACTTGGATACGATGAACTCAGATACTATGATTTCGTGTATCTTGGAGACACTAGATTGTATGATGGTTGGGAAAATCGAACGCCTGGCACGTATTCAATATCTGATACGGTAGAATGGAGCCCCCACTCGAAATCAGGAATGCACATGGGAAATATCCGTGAGAGTGATCTAGAAAATCTGACAATGGCTGGATTTATTCTTGAATATGAAGGTCTTAAAGTGTATTTCAAGGATGGAAACAATGTTGTCTGTGGTCCAACCAACCTGACTCTTGGAGTTAATTTTACTCTAGTCGATGATGAATGGAATATTGAATATATCTTCGAAGCATCATCAATGGAAGGCGTGCAATTTGGGACCAATTCTGTGACAATTCAATTCACTCAAGAAATCCCATTTGCTGACGATGATGATGTTGATACCAATACTTCAAGTAGTGAACATGTAATGATTCTTCTACCAGCTATGGCGATACCAATTGTCATGGCTGTGGTCATTCTAGGTGTTATTGCTATTGTGAGTCGACAACAGTGAGGGGTAAAGAGTAGGTGAGAGAAATGTCAGATACTATTGATGATAAACAGGTAGCTGAATTGCTCAAAGGAAAGACCATGAAAGTATACGCTTTGCTGCTGACTCAAGATTCAATGCGGATGCGAGATATCCAACACACTCTTGACTTCTCAAGCCCAAGTTTAGTGATCCATCATCTCACTAAGCTCATGGATGCTGGTCTAGTCAAAAAAGATGCTCATGGAGATTACTCAATTAAGAAAGATGTACGGGTGGGTTCACTCACATTGTTTGTCAAGCTTGGTAGACACTTTCTTCCTCGCTTTGTGTTCTTGGCATCTTTACTGGTCTGCATCCTTATACCATACGTGATATTCTTCATGTCAATGCCACCGGATGGGAAAGACATTCTGTTCTTGGTTGTAGTGTTATCCACAATACTTCTCTTGTTGTATGAAGCATATAGAATGTGGTTCCTAAATCCGATATAGAACTGGAATCATTGAAATCCCATCACAAGTAGTAGGATTAAAACAATTGCAACAAGACTAGGCGATATTATTGCAATTGCTTTGTTCTTTGGGAACTTCTTTGGATACTCAATATCTCCACTAATTGAGGGAGTGTGCGAGCTCTTTAGTGTAGGATTCAACTGATGGAACAATAAAGCATAATCTTTGTTTCTGAGTGAAAATGATATTGTGTCCTCTCTCCATCTGCGAGGATTGATGGTGATAAATGCAGATGCAGGGATGGAGCGTGTCAGGTATGTCATTCTCGCATCATGAAAGGTGACAAATACTGCAATGTAGGGATATATCACCGCAAGACCAGCAGGATAGATTGCATACTCCACTCCTAGCGTAGAAGGAACTAGTTCAGTTGAGATCACGATCAAGATTGTTGGAATTAGTAAGAAGAAGAAGAACTTCATCAACCATATCGTCAATTTCCATGATGTATTTGCCTTACGAAGAATCTTGGACTCGTCCGCACACTCTTCACAGAGTTGAACCTCTACCTTGAACGATATCATAGGTCCGGATATTCCCCGTTCAGAGCCTACGGGTTCAGTACTTCTCCATTTGAAACTAGCATCTTCCATACGAATTCTTTTCTCGCCGCATCCTACACATACTTCGGGCCAAACAACATTGGTGCTCTCCGCACTCACAAAACTCGCCTCAATCCTACTAAACTACACCGAGATTAATATCTTCTTGCACTTCAATCATTGATATTGAGAATGCCTGCTATCTATTCGAGTTGTTGAGCAAGCAAATCAAGGATGTCAACTATTTTGATTTTGCTACCGATACTTTCTACGCCTTCTTTTAGATTGTGTTCACAGAATGGGCACGCAGTTGCTAAAATGTCTACTCGAATTTCTTCTGCATCATTCATTCTATCCGCTGCAATCTTCCTAGCAAGAGCACCATCATAGGAGCGGAGACCTCCACCAGAACCACAACACATAGCCGCCTCTCGGTTTGTTTTCATCTCAACAAGTTCTACTCCTGGGATTGCCTTTAGCACATCTCTAGGATCTTCATAGATGCCTAATGCTCTCCCAAGATGGCAAGGGTCGTGCCAGGTAATCTTCTTTGAATCAGCACCCTTTTTGAGCTTCAATTTTCCGGACTCGATGAGTGGTTTCAGGTACTCTACCACATGCAACACTTCTGGAAAGTCTAGTCCAAATCGTTCTTTGTAATCCTCTCGAAGTGTCTTCAGACATCCTGCACATGTGACCACGATCTTCTCTGCACCGGATTTTGAAATCATCTCAATTGCTTTCTCTGCATTCTTCTTAGCTTCTTCCACCATACCCGTTCGAATCATCACAGATCCGCAACAAGGCTCATCTTCGAGAACTGCAAAATCTACGCCTGCGGCCTTGAGAACCTTTGCAGTTGACTTAGCAGTTTCAGGTAGTTTCAACCCTGCAGTGCATCCCGTGAAGTAGAGTACTTCTCCGGTACCGGGAATATCGAACCCAACCTCTTTCACCCAGTCTCTGCGGGTCTTGTTCTCATCCACATATGGATTGTTGTTT
>SDNZ01000179.1 GCA_004524565.1 Candidatus Thorarchaeota archaeon | reverse complement strand
CTAAAGGGAATTAGATCTGCTAATGGAACTCCATCAGTGACCAGGCCTCCTATTATTGAAAATCCTGCAGCTGTACAGATGTAGATTGTAATAAACTCGAAAATGACTCTGAAACCTTGGTTAGGTTTGATTGAGGATATGAATGAAAAATCATTGTGCTCTAGATAATTAAGAATCCTATTTGTAGTATACGCACCGAGTAAAACAGATACAACAAGTAAAGACCCAATGAGTCCTTCACCATAGTATGGAAAGATATCTAGACCAAGGGACAAGCAGACAGAGATTCCAAAAAAGAATACTGGGCCCAATAGAAACGGACCGCAAAATACAACTAGAATCAAGTGCAACGAGATTCCGATAGAGCCATTCGTAGTATCATCTGGAATGTGGAGAATATCCGTTCCTAAGTATATCAGATATACAGTAAGAAGACCTCCAAAAAGAAACAGGCTGCCAAAGTCATCAAAAAGAAAGACCTGGAGATAAGGCAAGTACTGAAGTACTTGCCGAGAATCCATCGAGAAAAGAACGAGAAACGATAGTCCGATGATTGGAGGGATATGAATCAATTCTCTGAGATTGGTATTTCGGTTGTGAACGTCATAGAGAATCAATATGGCTAGGAGAATGAATCCTATTATGGAATAGTAAGCAGTCTGTAACGGACTCGATGTTTTGAATGGACTAAATCCAGCTCCAGCGAAAGAGTAGTCCAGTGATAAGAGGGACAGTGTGTACAGTGGGAAAGCAATCAACAAAATAATGGCAAATATCAATCGATTATGGATAGTTTTCATTGATTGTCATATCCTCCATAAGATAATTGATGACTCGTTTACTATAAAAGATGGCTGAGCGCGCAAGGTTTGTACTAATCTGGCAATCAAGTAGTTTTCAAATAGGTAAGGATTCGATCGCTTCTTGATATTGAAGGCAAGCGCCACGTACTTCAGTTCATCTTTCAAATAACCTTTTACACACGAATATTTTCTATTCGTTTTCTAAGATACTCAAGTGGTACATACTGCTGGTGTATCGAGAAAGTCATTGATGGGGAGAGATATAGATTCTTAATGGCACCAACTGAACCGGAGAAGCTCTGATCGAATTGCTCTTCCCAAGTAAGATGATCTCTAAGTCTCGAGAAACAGCTTATAGCAAGCAGATTATACTTTCCTGCACCTGCTCGAACCACGAGAGAAGTATGAGGGTCATCCACCAGGGTCTTGGATATACGATCTTTATCCTTTGTTAGTTCAATCAAGGAAAGAACAATGAAGTATTCAGGCGGAGCCCATATTCGTGGGAAACGAGATACAGGATTTGAGATGATATTCTCTTGCAGTAGAAGATCTAACCTTCTTTGAACGGTAACACGATGAACGTCAAGTTTCCGTGACAATGAATTCGGATTAGTCCATACTCCATTTCCTACTACGAGAGCCTCAATAAGGTCTAGATATAATTGGTCAATTGCGAGTCCGTTGATTGTCAGTTCCTGAGAATTTTGGAACTGGGTCTTCAAAAGTTCAACCGAAGCGACAGGGTCATTCTTGATAATCGCCTTGGTGCTCAAATAGATAGCGTCAGAAGGAATAGATTCTTGTCCAGAAGGTAATGAAGCCCATTCTTCGCTAATGATACAATCTCTCCATTCCTGGTATGCATGTAGATCTTCATGTAGTTCAATCAACAAACTATTGTACTCTTCATCCTTAACGAAGAAAGCAGCCCAGATATGTGAATCATTCTCGATCCATTTGTTTGTTTTTTGATTTCGTGGTAGGTTCGCCTTTTCAAACACAAGAAGAGGATACTCTGCAAAGATTTTAGGGAATGGATGAAAAGGCTTCTCTATGATTTTGCTAGAGAACAAATTCTCCACCCTTGAAGCTACTGTGTTTCGATGTTTATTTAGCCTCTGGGAGAGTTCGCTTATGTTAATCTCTACTCCTTCACCCGAACAGATAAGCCGAAGTAGTTCAAGATTAAGTGAATCATCAAGTGCTTGACTCAATAAAATTCCTCTTTACTGGCATCTTATTACAAGAATGTCATTTTCAGCTCATAAGTATGTCGGAGTTTGACAATTAGGTTACACTAGAAATACAAATCTTTCTCATTCTAGCCTCTAAGTTGCGATTATATTATATAATTTGATATCATCATATTAAGATATTTATGCCATAAAGTTATAAATTGATTACGATATAATGGATATTGTGATAACAATGTTGGTGAGTAATGATAATGCTGTACATTCTATTGATGACGGAGATGTAGAGGAGGATCATTCACTGAACCACTGTGCACTATCTCATGTACACTATCTCATCTCTCGGAATCAATCGAATGGTAAACGCGGTGATAGAATGAGCAACATTTCGAATTGGCGAAAAAACGCATTCAGCGTAATCCTTCCTAGGAAGCTTTCCGAACACAACGATAGTGATCTTAGGTTGATGCTGGTTTCCTTGAAAAATACGACAGTTGCTGCATCAGTTCATATCCATAGGATTGAAAGAGAACTAGAGAAACGCGGAAGCAAACTGACGATAATCCGATGATGGAACGGGATGGTTCTGTGAGTGAGTCTGATAGGGAGCTCCACATGGTAGAGGAGCTTGATCCTACAGAAGTTGCTCTATTGTCAGTAATAGAAGTCAGAAGTGAAGGTGCTAATGGATGCATTCTATGTGGATTATGCGTCGATCTCTGCCCATGGGAAGCCCCTGTGATAATCGATAGGACCATACATGTGCGTCAGGAAAGGTGCAGAGGTTGCGGTGTTTGCGTCGCAGCATGTCCAAAAAGAGCAATAGATATGAAAGTCTACGGAACTGAAGAGCTATTGGATTTGATACGTTTTGTGTTGAAGGAAGAGTATGTAACCGAGTATCCCCATACAGCGCACGATCTAATTCATGAAGCAGAGCAGGCTCTCTTGACTGTTGAGAGGATTCTATCTCACAGGGACCTCAATAACGGTCTCGATGGAATGCTCAAGACCCTCCAGAGAATAATAGAACGTATTGGAAGAACTGAAGCAAGATTTCGGAAAGAGACCGAATATGCAACTCGGAAGATTTGAAAATAAAGTGATGTTTAAAGCATTCGAATCTTGCTGAAATAAAAAATTGATATATACATGCAAATATCACTATTCTTATTGTACTATCATCTGGAAGTGATAAAATCTCATCTGCATCATAGAATTCTTTCAAGTAGAGTCAACGACATCTCCTCAATTTCATACTTGGTCTGCTTGTCCCATTCCAGATTATGAAATGTTTCAAGATATTCAGGTTCGAACAATCCAAAGATGGAGGTACTCTTGGTTTCAGAAGCCATTTTCACATGATGTGAGAGATGGTCTAGGAAGCCTGAAACGTCTTTTGCATATATTGTAAAGGTCCATTGCTTATCAGATACGTCGTCATGGTCTAGGCTAAGAGAGAATGATGTTACCTTGCCAGCTTTTTTCTGAATCCAAAACTGTGAAAGAGAATCAACCTTCGCTAGACCCTCCGGTGTGGCATCGAGAGCTTTCCAATCACAAATAATGATATTGAATGGGAGGAGTTTGGCATCGATTAAGTCTTGACATACATCACTTGCATTTGCTTCGAACAGTGGCTTGCTTGATGAACGCCAAGATATCTCAGTAGGGTTGTCCTGCCAATAACCCGCAAGGGTGAATTTTCTCCTCATTCCAACTGATTCTGCAAGGTGTAACGATGTTTTATTGGATACAGCAGTGGTATAACGGATACGTTTTACTGGAATATTCATTGCAAGTTGGACAATGTGTTGAGTCAGAATCGTTGCAAGTCCTTTTCCCCTATAACTGGGATGAACTCGGAGAGCTTCCATCCATCCTGTTTTCCCATCATCGATGACCCGTAAATTTGCCAAAGCGATGATATGACCATCATCTTCTATACCTACAGGATAGGAATCTATATCCTTCAACCATGAATCGAAGAATTTAGGAACATAGTCGTGACCGTCCCACGTGTTTCGCGCAATTTCGAGTATATCTTCCTTATCAGATTCCCTAAGTCGTCGGATGTTACTCATATTAAACTCAAATGAGAGCTACTCCCCCATAAAGATTACACTCATATTTCAAGAGTAGTAGCAAATCTAATCCAGATTTACAGAATTGTGCAGTTCATCATTATAATTCCTATCAATTCCATATGCAATGAATAGTGCAACAATAATACCACTAAATCCGAGGATACTAAATATTACAGGGATAGTGATATCTTCTCTCGGAATTAGAATCCGATATTGAGTTTCCACTCCGATCTCAATATTTGAATCTGCATCAACTCGTTCTAAACCCAGAAAAGTAGATGAATTGACCTCGCTGGGTATTATAATCCACCAATCATCGTTATTGGATTCTTGCTCTAGAGTGAGATTGTAAGTGCTATCAGTACTGACAGATAACTGAATGGGATACTCACTGGAAGTGATAGAATGTATCTTGAAGGATGCTGAAGATCCTTCTTCAGGATATAATACAGAGAGGTCTATTGTTGTTATCGGGTGAGTTACATTCAAAGTAAAGAGATAGGTTTCATCTGGAACAGATATGAGAGTACTTACTGGTGTGAAATCACCATCTATTGTACCTCTTACCAAAGGATAGCAAAAAAGAGGTCCAATAATCAGTAACAGGATGATTGCCAAGAACTTGGTATCTTTATCATTGTCAGAAGTGATGCCAGTATACTCTTTGAACATCATATAGAGTGCATAAATTACCAGTCCAATTCCAACTGGTATCGCCCAGATTGGGAACAGTGGTAGCATCACAGCTGGAATTAAGATAATCCAATAATGCGTTGTTAGATTCACAGTAACATCAGCATCCTGCCGAACTACTTCTAGCCACCAACCATTCTGTGAGCCAGGATTTGTAATTTCAATATAGTAGTCAGAAAGTGCTCTGATATTTGTTACATTGAAAATGACTTCATGCTGATTTCGAACAACTATACTTACTGGAGTATTGTTCGTTTGCAGGGTGGATATACCTACCTGAAAAAGAGAGATATTAAACGAATAAGTTGGTGATTCCTCGGAGAGAGTGAATGTGTGATTTTCAGGAAACATATGGGGATCTCCACTATAATTGTACCTCGGATAAAGAAACAATGAAGAAAAAGCCAATACACCAAGAAGAAGAATTACTGCATGACTTACAAGTTGCGGTTTAGTCCTCGCTCCAGCCACGATAAATCCCTGTTCCAATAGTGTGTTGAATCTACATTAACTTTGATGTTCAAATGCCAACACATTGAAATGATTGACTCCCTGTGCTGCGAATATCTAATTCTGCATTTATTTTTTAGTCACCAGTTGGTGTCACTGTTTTTCCTTCGACCATGAGAATTGAGGTGCGTTGAGGCGCACGAGTTCTGTGTGCAACTCCTTTGGGAACCATAAATCCTTGACCAGGGTGCAAATCAAAGGTTTTGTCATCAAGATCGATATGAAGAAGGCCATCAATCACATAGAAAAACTCGTCTTCG
>SDNZ01000178.1 GCA_004524565.1 Candidatus Thorarchaeota archaeon | reverse complement strand
TTTGAGCTAATGGTTTCTGCTTCGAAAGTTTTGGTGGTTATCTCAGTGATTAATTTCCTCTCAATAGCTTGTTTTGCAGAATCGGTTAGGGAGATGGATTCCTTCCCTGCAGCAAGCAGAGAGAGTACATCAGCGAGTTCAGATTCAATCTCATCTACAACAGTAGAGAGTAGTGTGGCACTATCCTCTTTGGATATCTGAAGCCATCCATTTCGACGAGCCCAGTTCATAGCAAAGCCCGTTGTTTTAGGATCTATGCCTGATTGAGAAACAGCATCATCAAAGGTTGCTTTTCCACCGAGGTCTTTTACACTCATAAAGAGTAAGACCTCTGGAAGTCCTAACTCAGCGTATTTCTTACCTTCATCTGTCAATGAATAAGTTACAATCTCTTTAGCATGAATCTTCACAAGACCTCTAGTAGCTAAGGCGTTGAGGATAGAGATTACTCGCTCCTCTCCTTGATTGAGATTGTTCGCAAGATGAGATGTAGGAACACGCTGACCTAAGTTTAGTAGCTCACCGAGTACGGTTCTTTCTCCTTCTGTCAACTGTTCACTCATGTTTTAATCAAAACTCCTAAGGCTAGTAGATTTAATCGGAATAGACACGCCGCTTCCTCTCTGATTTGATAAAACAAATGACCCCTTATGGGGTGGTTGTAAATTGGCAGCAATCCATCCGAATCCACCTGTTAAATTTGGATTACTTCTGACTTCCTTTTTAATCTGTCGTCACCTGTAAGAAGACCTACTACACAATGTTAAAATATGCTCAATTGTGCCTTCCTTCTAGTGGTAGATTACTACCTCTGATTTTCACGAAATCAGTATTTCCGACAAGAAAATGGTGAAGAACATGTCAGCAGAGCGTCAAAAGCTACGACGAAAGGTCGAAGAGCTCAAAGCACACCAAGGACGCCATAGTTCATTCACCACACTTTACATACCCCCAACAAAGAATCTCACTGATGTGACTAGCTTCGTTAAGACTGAACTTGCCGGTGCGGATAATATAAAGAGTAAGCAGAATCGAAAAAATGTTGCAGATAATCTCACTGCTATTCTTAGCGAACTTAACATGATTAATGAGATTCCAGAGCATGGCATGGCCTTTTTCTTTGGAATTGAAGAATCTGGCGGAACTGAGACGCTTATTCGTGAGCTTGTAATACCCCCCACTCCAATTTCTCAGTTCATCTATCTTTGTGGTAGAGAGTTTGTTACTGAAGAACTAGAGAATATGACAAAACCAAAGAGTTTGGTTGTGATTGTCTTAATTGAAGGTGGAAAGGTCACAGTAGGATATCTCCGTGGCAAACACATGGAACTCATTCGTGATGAAGACTTCTTTATCATTGGTAAGACGAGAGCAGGTGGTCAAAGTGCAAAAAGGTACATGCGTCTAAGAGAAGAAAAGATGATGGAGTTTTTCAAATTCGTTGGAAGACTACTCAACAAGTTACTTCTTGATGACCTTGACAACGTTGATGCAATCGTATTAGGTGGTAATACCATCAGAGCTCAGGAGTTTTTGGAGAAAGGAGATCTTGACTACAGACTGCGAGATAAGGTTGCAGAAACCATCATTCCTGTCAGCATCATCGATGAAACTGGTCTCTATCAAGCAATGAAAGAAGCTTCCAGGATTCTGCGAGAAACTGAGATTTACGCTGAGCGTCAAGCTTGGGATGGATTCATGGAAGATCTGATGAAGGGTCTCAACACCGTCACATACGGAAAAACTGAGGTCATGGAAGCTCTACAAGCAGGACGAGTTCAAACCCTACTCATTACAGAAGACCTTGCAGACCAAATAGATACCATATACGATGATGTGACCAGCTATGGCTCCGAATTACTTGTTTTTTCCAATCAAACTGAATCAGGTGCGCAGTTGAAAGCATTTGGTGGAATGGCTGCACGGCTTCGCTGGTAAGGAATAAGCAATTATCTGTCCTTCGGTATTTTTGGAATCTCAACAAGAGTATTGATATCCTCAATCCATTTTGCGAGCTCTTGTCCTATCTCATTGAAATATTCCAATAGTGCCTGTTGGTATTTCGTGAGATGATGCTGCTCCAGTTTATTCGATTTGTCAATGAATCCCTTTACTCTTTGAGGTAATCCTGTTGACCATTTTCTCAGAGTAAGTTCTGCCTTTCTATCCTCTAGGACCTTCTTTGCAGCTCTTCTCTTTCGTCTAAGGTCAATGAGTTCTTCCAATAACCGTTGAACTCCGATCACAGAGGCTACCAATTCCTTCGAATCCAATTTTGCTTCTTTAGTCCTTTGTGTGTAGTAGACTCGTTTGAGGTCTCTCTTCGCAGTCATTACCAATGTAAGGAGCTTGGTCAATCCATGAACCATGATACTTTATCTCCTCCTTAACCGTATAAAGGTCTGTGTTTTCAGGTTGACTGTTATATCGCAGAGTAATTGCACTTCCCGTTCTTACTAAAAGGGCAGGGTCGACAATTTTCTTCACTTGGATTTGCCCGAGGATTTCTTTTCTTGTACCAAACTGCATTGAGTTTGGCTAGGTCCTTCATGATTTTCCGTTGGTCGAATTTCTTAGAGAATATTTTCCCATCTCTGCAATCCCAACATTTCTTTGGTGAATTACCGTGTAGGCATTTCTTTGCTGCATCTTGAAGACAATATATGATTACAAGATTGGCATTGCTGCATGATACTCCTGTATCAACCAGAGCAAGAGCGTAGAGCCCTGCTTGAAAGATATCTTCTCCCTTTACTTTCTCTGGAAGAAAACTTACTGGGAACTTGTTCTCAATTATCATATCCAGAATTGGTACCTCTTCCCAATGAAGAATAGCACCATCAAAACGACCGACATATCTGTGGGCATGGGATCGTACTGATTCTTCATTGAATCTGTAGATATCATTTCTTCTCGGGTTACTTGGATTCAAGCTAAGAAATTCTTGGAGATCCCATGGTGCTTTCTTTGCATTCCTCATCTTTCCTTTAATACTGCTTGAACCAGCTCGAAGTCTAACTACTTCCAATATCAGAATAGTTCCCAAAAGACCAATGAATAGTAGTAAGTTCTCGAAAGGTTCCATGAAATCACCCAAATATCCACAAGTATCCGATGACTATTGCTGCGATGATGATTAAAATTGGAATCATCTGTTGGCGTTCACGAATCGAATCCTCACTAGCTGCTAAGGAGTCATGAAGTCTTGATCCCTCAATACTTGCGTCTGTATCCTGTTGTCCATGTTTCTCTTGTAGATAGAACCTAAACTCGCACAGGAATTGTACCCTCAAGTCTGATACATTCCTGAAATGCGAAAATGTGGTTCGTTCATCATCAGTTAGATGCAATATTATTCACTATACTATTCATAATTGCCCTTCAAAAGGACCACACATCTATCTGCAAAATAGTAGTTCAAGGCATTCGATACATGAACCAAACACTAGATGATTTTATATTCGAGTTTTGATTGACATCATTAGTAGGATTTCATCACGGAAATGAATTTACTGACGGTGATTAGATGTCTGACGATGCCTATGAAGGAGCCACTGCCGGTCGTGTGCTTGAATTTGATAGTAATGAAACAGTGAAATTTCCAGCTGCATTCAAAGATGCAATGGGTACAGATCGCGGACTTATGGTGCTAGTGCACAAAGACCGTCTCATCAAGATATTTCCACTAGATAGCGATGAAGTACTCTTTTTGAGCCTTGAGATTGGAAAGCTCAGCAATGACTTTCTCACAAAACTCTCTCAGATATTCAAGAGGGCTGGGCTAGTCGATCTTTTATTCTCAACAGGCGTTTGTTTACGAGGAACTCGTTGCTTCTACGAATGCTATTTCAATCCAACACAACTCAGTTCTGACCTTAGCGAGTTAGAAACACAGCTCAATGTATTGGATGGG
Source organism: Candidatus Thorarchaeota archaeon (assembly GCA_004524565.1). Lineage (GTDB taxonomy): Archaea > Asgardarchaeota > Thorarchaeia > Thorarchaeales > Thorarchaeaceae > SMTZ1-45. Next base: position 1,657 of record SDNZ01000178.1, on the reverse strand, counting down.
GTACAAAGAGTATTGGTCGAGAAGGTAAACATCTAATCTCCTTCTCAATTTTATTTCATTTAGTTTCAGCAGTGGAGTATGAGGTATGCAAGATATTTTCACATTCATTAGTAGTATGATTCTGTCAGGCTATTTTGGCCTCCTCCTAATTTGCTTTATAATTAACATGATTCCTTTCCTTAGCCCAAGCAATATGGTTCTTGCTGGAGCTGCGATGTTGCTACTCCCTGGATATAATCCGATTCTCGTGGGAATCATTGTAGCAGTAGCAGCGACAGCCGCAAAACTGATTCACTTCTTCATCGTTCGTGGTTCCAGAGCAGTTCTCTCTGAAGAACGACTGAAGTCACTTGATTCAGAAAGGAAGCGTGTTGAGAAGTGGGGTGCACTCGCACTTTTTATTGCTGCCGCCTCCCCTGTTCCCGATGATCCCCTAATAGTCTATGTAGGTCTTACAAAGTATAACACTGTAAAATTTACTATCAGTTACTTCATTGGCAAAGTTGCAGTAACAATTCTTGGTGCACTAATTGGATACAGTGTCGGTGGATTTTTCGAGTCGATGCCAATTGTACTTGCCTCTATTGCTCTGACTGCTCTCATTACAGGATTCCTATTCAAACGCAAAACAGAGGGTGAAGAATCAGACAATCTCCAAGATATTCTTGAAGATGAAATTTTTGGCGATGAGGACGAGGAGTTAAGTGACACAGCATCCGAGTAAACTTGCGATATCATCCACTACGTAACTCTTAAGTGATTGTCTATGGATTTTGATATTGTTCTAGGTGACAAGATTGACGCGAACAAGTATTGCCGAGGTTAAATGTGAAAAGTGTAAGACCATCTATGAGGCTGAAGTGATCGACCATGTTGATTTATCAGAAGACCGTGAAATCGTGAAAGCACTCAAGACTGGAAAGGCAAATCGTGTTCAATGTTCCAAGTGTAAGAAAGTCATGTATCTTGATAGGAGTATAGTTGTCAATTTTGATCCTGAGAGTCTTATTGTTGTATATGATCCTAACGCTCGTACTAAGGCACAAAAAGAAGTTCTTGAGCAAGAATATCATAATGTGATAACTTTCAATGAGATACTGCAAGAGGTAGGTGAAGAGACCGAATTTACGGTGCTCTCCGACCTAAGTAAGCTCAAAGAGCTTCTTGATGAATATACTAAAGCTCACAGTTAGTTCAATTAGAGCTTTCTTTTCCCTAAGAGGTATTCCTCTACCCATCGCTCTGCTCTATACATAGTAGTTGGCGTAGGAGGCATTTTAAAGCCATATGCTGAGATGGACTCAAGTGAACCACCTAAGCCTCTCTTCAGGGCGAGTTTAGTTCCTCTAATTGAATCAAGCAAAATTGGACCTGCATTTGGGCCATCAGTGACTTCCATTCTGATGTCAATCTTGATTGGGGCACCACCAAATTGTCGACCGTTGATATAGAAGAATGAGTCACGAGAGTTGTCCATGAAATCCACGAAGTCGCTTGAACCAGCAACAAGTGGAGCATCATATGGGAGGTCCTGAGAGATTGCCTCACTCTTTACTCCTCGCTTTCTCATCCTTCCTCTATAGTGTGAATCTAATGATTCAGCTCCACCACCAACATCTAGCTGATAGCTTTTGTCTACTCTAACACCACGAGCGAC
>SDNZ01000035.1 GCA_004524565.1 Candidatus Thorarchaeota archaeon | reverse complement strand
GTTGGATCGAGAAGTTCTACCTCAAATCAATGATGAGTATGCTATTCAGATTCAGATGTATTTTGGAAATATCGAGAATCTTATAGAATCTGGTTTTGGATTCTGTGTCTTACATAATAAGCGACTTGTTAGTTATGCATACACAGCATTTCCTTTCATTAACGAATTCGAGATTCAAGTATTTACTGAGAATAGTCCAGAGTATCGTAGAAAGGGATTAGCCACGGTGGTGTCTGCAGCATTGATTGAATATGGTTTAGAGAGGAACCTCATTCCCCATTGGGATGCCGCAAATGAAGCTTCAGTGAAACTCGCACTAAAGCTTGGTTATAGAAATCCAATCAAATGGGATGCTTACTATTACAAATCAAACTAAGAAATTAACGTCTGTATTTTCACTCAAGTAATCATATGTGAATACATTAGGATCTACTTCAAATCCAAGATCTCTTGAACTCATGAAACCACCACATCCATATTGGTATGCGGCTAATGAACCATCAGTTAAACTCGAACTAAAGGCAGGATGCAGTAATCCGATTAGATAGGACCCTACTAGTACAAACCTGAGTAAGAGGAAGTTATTATTTCCGGGTGTTCAACCACTCTTCATACATGACCTTGAGCCATCGATTACTTGGTTCAACCTCAATTGCTTTTTTCATCGACTCCTCAGCTTCCTTTAATTTTCCCAGCCCAGCTAAAGCTCGACCTCGAGTAGTCCATGCCATTCCAATTTTTGGAGCAGCCTTGATTGCATCTTCAGCAATTTTCATGGCTTCCTGAAACTCACCTCTTGCAATATGAATATCAGCAAAAGGGAGCTTCAATTCAGGAGTATCAGGATAATTGCTAATGATTTTACGAAACAGTCTTTCTGCAGCATCAATTCGTCCCAGGGAAAGCAATTCGTAGGCCTGATCAAGAGATAGTTGCATTTTAGCCATGGATTTGGTCATATCTTCAATCATAGTATCAGGAAGATCTTGTGTTGTTAGGTTTCCTTCGTCATCGCGCAAGACTACTTCAGTGGACTTCAATTTAGCATATTGTGCTTCTTCACCACGATTACCCTGTTCCATCAACACAATATGTAGTCCAGCCCAGAAGCTTTTGACTGTAGAATCGATCTCAATTGCCTTACGGAAGGCAATCTCAGCCTCAGCAAACTCTTTTTTTCTAGTAAAAATGTGTCCCAGGTTATTCCACGGCCAGGGGTCATTAGGGATATATTGAGTTGCTTTTTGATATGCTTCAAGTTCCTCGTCTAATCGATCGAGATTAGTCAGTATCAGACCATACTCATTCCACATCAGTCCATCTTGAGGCGCAAGACGTAGATATTCCTGATAAGCTTCAGCTGCCTCTGCAAATCGTCCCAAGTGTTTGAATGTTTGACCAAGTCCTTGCCATCCTATGACATAAGAACGATCAATACTAACAGCTTGTTTATACGCCTCATTAGCCTTATCGTAGAGTTTCTGTTCAGAAAGTGCAGCTCCAAGATTGGCCCAGAACATACGATGACTGGGATCGTATTCTATCGCATGACGGTACGCATCTTCAGCTAACTTGAATCGTCCTTGGTTTTTGTATAGATTCCCCAAGTTGTACCATGTACCAGCTTGAGACCGTTCTTTAGGAGCAACATCCAAAGATTTTTTGAGAGCCTTTTCAGATTCATCATACTTTCGGAGCATAGAAAGTGCGGCGCCATAATTTGCCCAAGCGACTGAATCAGAATCGTCAAGTTTCAGTGATTGTTCCCAAGCATCTAGTGAATCCAATGGCAACCCTTGTTTCATCAGGGTTATGGCTAACAAATGCCAAGATTCTGGATGTTTCTTATCACAATCAATAGCTTCTCTGCAAAGTTTCTCAGCTTCTGCAACGCGACCCTGTCCCAGAGTCTCACGAGCGCGAACTAATAGGTCATCCCTCTTTTTAGTCATAGTAACACCCTCAATTTGTAATGTAGGTTCCCTGTATAAATCTCCATTGTTTCACAATCGTGTAATAATCCAACCAAGTGGAATGTCTACTATGACAGGTGAAAGAAGGAGTAGACTACAATATCTAGAGAAATTTAATCTCTCAAAAAAGGAAATATGTGTGGATACGTTTTGCCACGTATTCGGAAAATCTAATTGGAGGTCGATCAGATGGCAGATTACGAATTCACGACGAGCACAGAGGTATTCGTAATCGCCAGAATATTCCTAGCAATAGGATTAATCATTGCGCCTCTCTTAGAACCAATCGTATGAGGTATACCTAGACACCACAAACCCTGATCGTTACAGTCAAGAAACAACCTTGCACGATGATGATGGAGATAGAATGAAACAATGGGCGGGACCATATTCTTTGGTTCAGGATTCTATGGTGATGATATTTTCCTTTAGATATTATTGGAAGGCTTAGTGGCAGTGATCTTCTCCCTTTCTTCATTCAACTCGCTTACGGTGACCAAACCACCTATATAGTATTCACTTCCGAGTCGAAGTACTTTCTCATATCGTGAGAAACCTCAAACTATCATCAGGCTATATTGCTCCTTCATCTAGGAATGGCAGCATATGGTAAAACTGGTGTAGGGAGGCATGAATGCATGAGAGAACACATTAGTGTAAAAGGTGCTAGGACGAATAATCTAAAAAATTTGGATGTGGATATCCCCCGAGACCAGCTCACTGTAATCACAGGAGTATCAGGCTCGGGAAAAACTTCGCTAGCTTTTGACGTTATTTTTGCAGAAGGTCAGCGTAAGTTCTTCGAATCCATGTCAGCGACTTCTCGAACAATGCTACCGATGCTAGAGAGAGCAGATGTTGACTCAATACTTGGACTCTCTCCAGTTGTCGCTATACAGCAAAGAACTGGAACACAGAATCCAAGGTCTAGTGTCGGCAGTATGACTGATATCTCAAGCTACATGAGAATCCTATTCTCGGTGCTTGGCCAGGCGCACTGCCCGTATTGTAAGAAGAAGATCCACACACGTAACGTGAATCAAATTGTTGATCACCTCATGACACTTCCTGAGGGAACGAGTGTCGAGATACTTGCTCCAGTGAACAGGATCTATGATGAGGACTATCCATTCTTGTTTGATGATATCCGACAGAAGGGATACAAGAGGGTCAAGATTGATGATGAACCATTCACCATCAGTGACAAGATAGACCTTGATGAAGAGAAGGACTATCGCATTGAGGTGTTAGTAGATAGAATCATCATTAAGAAAGACCTGTATCATCAGTTTGCACTTTCAATAGAGAACGCAAAGAATGTAGGTAGCGGGTTCATTCGCTTCGAGTTCTCAGATAAGAAAATACCTGAGGAAACCACGAATAAGTTCTATGCAGACTTCGGATGTAAAGAACATCATATCGTTATGCATACGCTCCTTCCAGGAGCGTTCTCAGCAAATCTTCCTGATAATGCATGTCCAACATGTCTTGGTGTAGGGCTGTTGATGAAAGCAGATGCTCGACTTGTCGTAGTCAATCCAAAGAAGAGTATGGTCGATGGAGCTCTGAAGTGGTGGGCTAAGTATTGGGCGTATAGCCTTAGTCAACATCTCGGATTCGACTTGAATACACCTTGGGAAGACTTAGAGAAGGATACCCAGGACCAGATTCTATTTGGCGTGAAAGAAGAGTTCATCCTACAAGAACCACCGGACTGGCCAAACAAGTATAGACACCGAGATACCGGTAAGAAGGTTCGCTTCTTGGGTATCTGCAACTATATTGACAGATTTTACAGGAACGATAGAAAGAAAGGGGAAAGGTATGAGTGGTATCGTACAATCATGGCGGAGCATACCTGCCCAGACTGTGAGGGGAAGAAGCTCATCCCGCAAAGAATGCTTGTGACCGTAGAGGGTAAGGACATCAATGAACTGGGTGAATATTTTATCAACCATCTACTAGAGTTCGTGGATTCTATCAAGATTCCTAAGGACAAAGAGAAAGCGGGAAATCAGGTCATCTACGAACTGAGGAAACGGATTCAACTTCTTGAGGATATAGGTCTCTATTATCTTCGACTCAATAGGCTTGCACGAACATTATCAGCTGGTGAAGCCCAGAGGATCAAACTCTCAACCCAGTTAGGCTCTGAGCTCATGGGTATGCTATATGTGTTAGATGAGCCATCAATTGGGCTTCATATGCGGGACAGCAACAGAATTGTGGACATTCTCAAGCGACTTAGAGATACAGGAAATACGGTCATTGTGATTGAGCATGACCTAGATACAATCAGGCAGGCGGATAATATCATAGAGATAGGTCCGGGTCCAGGTCTCCATGGAGGCGAAATCATAGTACAGGGACCGTATAAGGATATACTCAATGATCCTAAGTTCCTGACTGGACAGTATCTAACTGGGAAGAAAGAGATACCCTATCTGGGCAAAGCTCGGAAACCTAATGGAAAGTCACTGAAGGTGATCGGTGCTCGTGAAAATAATCTGAAGGGTATTGATGTAAAGTTCCCACTTGGTGTCTTCATCTGTATCACAGGAGTATCTGGAAGTGGCAAGAGTACACTCATCGAAGATGTACTCGGGAAGAAACTCATCCACGACATGAGGGATCTTAGGACAATTCCAGGAAAGTTAGACAGACTGGAAGGAATCGAGAACATTGTAGATGTGCGAATCGTCGATCAATCGCCCATTGGCAGACATTCAAGATCAATCCCTGCAACCTACGTTGGATTCTTTGACAAGATAAGACAGCTCTATACTGATACAGAGATGGCGCAGGAGCGAGGATACAAGATTGGCAGGTTCAGCTACAACTCTACAGAAGGGCGATGCACAGAATGCAATGGTGAAGGTCTTGTTCGTATTGAGCTTCAGTACATGCCTGATATTCAAACTGTATGTCCCATCTGTAAAGGAAACAGGTTCTCTGAAGAGGTTCTTGAAATCAAGTATAAAGGGAAACACATAGGCGAAGTCCTGAACATGACCGTCGAAGAAGCAAGTGAATTCTTCAAGGATACAAACCTCATCCATCACAAGACCAAGACCATGATGGAACTTGGACTTGGATATCTCAAACTCGGACAACCAGCGCCTACGATGAGCGGCGGAGAGAGCCAGCGCATCAAGCTTGCAAAGGAGCTTGGTAAACTCAAGAAACTGAAGGATAACCTCTACATTATGGATGAACCCAGCGTAGGACTTCATATGGAGGACATCCAGATGCTACTGAAGACCATCAACAAGCTCGTGGATGCAGGGAACACCGTTATCGTCATCGAACACCATCTCGATATCATCAAGTCAGCAGATTGGGTGATTGACCTAGGTCCCGAGGGCGGAGCAGAAGGTGGTGAAGTAATCGTCGAAGGAACCGTTGAGGACATCATCAAGTGTGAGAAGTCTTACACTGGAAAATTCCTCCAGACCATTGTGGAGACCTCCTAGGTCAACAGGAGTTGTTGCATATGGAAGATCCACTAGTCAGGAAGCAGTTTGATGAAGCACTAACCCGCTTCATCGAACGAGCGAAACAGGACAAGAGAGTACTTGCCATCATTATCTATGGTAGCATGGTGTATGATGAAGTAACTGAGCGGTCAAACATCAATGCGAATGTCATCGTGGACGAGGGGCAGTATCGAACAGCTCGGCTTGTAGAACTTGGTGTTCCTATTGATGTTTATATTTTCAACAAGAACGAGTACATGAGAAGGATTCAACATCCAAGAGGAAGAGGATTGCTACAAGTCCACCCCTACAGTAAGTTAGTCTTCTCACGAGACTGCTCCTTCACAGACTTCTACAAGAACATGAATAAGAACGTTGGAGTGAGGGACAGAGCGGTCCTGCAGATTATTTACTTCAATGCTACAAAATACGACTTTGAGAAAGCAGAGAAGTATCTCTATATCAAGGAAGATCTTGCCCACAGCTTTCACTTCTTCCTTCATGGGTTGAGTGAACTTGGATACCTTCTCTGTTATCTCAACGATGTCTGGCCACCCAGAGAGGTCATCATAAAGGGAAGAGAACTCAAGCCGGATTTATTTCCGAAACTATTTGATGACTTAATAGATACAGAAGTGACGAAAGAGTCCCTGGATCGAGCATTGCATCTTGCATATGAGTTCATGGATTCGATAGATATTGAAGTTCATAAACCGATTCTCAACTTCATCTCTGAACAAGGAGGTACAGCAACCCAGACGGATATTCTGAATCACTTTGGGCCACGAGGAATAAACTACCTTGAGATTGATCATCTTCATCGTAGAAGAGTTCTGCGTAGAACGATCTCTCCAGTGAAGCTAACCAAGAAAGGAGTTGTTGAATACAATGAACCTCAGTATCACTTTAGCTGGGACTCCTTCAATCCAAGTGAGGTAAGAGTGACACAGGTTGGACCGGCAGATGTTGAACGAGCCAGAGTCAAAGCAGATTATCAGAGCGCGATAGATGAACTAGCAAAGAAGGTTAATGCAGACGAATATGCACTTAGCTTGATGCTAGCAGGAAGCCTATCCTACGATACTGTTTGGGAGAAGTCAGACATCGATGCGATGATAATCACACGGGATGAACCGTATCGAGAGCACCGTGAATTCGTAGAAAAGGATGTTTCTATCAATATTGAAGTTGCAACTCGAGATGACTTTAGAAGAATGATCCAGAAGCAACAGGACGGAAGTATTGTCCACTCCTACTTCTCAATGAGTAAGATAATCTTCACACGGGATGAAACAATCAATGATCTGTACGAAGATATCCATAACGTTGGTGCGAGGGATGTCGAGAATCTCTTGTTACTGAACTACATTTTCTGTAAAGACCTCATCAACAAGACATACAAAGCACTCTATGTGAAGGAGGACCCGCACTTCGCACTGAACTTCATGATGTCAGGGATTCGTCGATTGGCGAACATCGAAGTACTCCTCAATCGAGGGATTCCACTTAGAGAGTCTACAGTGCAAGCACTAGAGTACAATCCAGAGTTCTTCAAGACAATCTTCATTGATATGGTTCATACTCCCAAGAAGACTTGGGAAGTCGTGAATGATGTGTTAGAGAAGATGGAGAACTACTTGGATGAACACTTGAAGACCTTTTCACAACCAGTGCTTCGCTTACTTGAGAAAGAGAGAGAGATGACACACTATGATCTCAAAACTCACTTCAGTGATATCTGGTTACCTGTAGACCTGAGAGAGTTTGTAGAGAGGGGACTGATACAACAAACTGAAGCACCTTTTCGGTTCACAAAGAAGAGTACTGCAGAGATGATTCAACCCGCATATCAGCTTACGGTTAGGAATACTAAATCAGATATGATGATTGAGGATTCATTCATTCTCCTATAGAGAATATATCGACATTCCATGAAACCCACATGGGATGTCCTCTTTTTCTTTTAGTGTAAGAATGCACGAATATTAGACCAAACTAGAATGATACCCGCATCGTTCGCTGCAGTGATGGACTGTTTATCACGTATCGAGCCACCAGGAGAAATTATGGCAGAGATACCCTTCTCGGCGGCTGCGTCAATGGAGTCGCGATATGGGAAGAAGGCATCAGAGGCTAGCACAGATCCCTCAGCACGTTCGCCAGCTCGCTTAAGAGCTAGTTCAACTGCGCCAATGCGAGATGTTTGTCCCATTCCAACTCCAAGAGTTCTGGTCCCGGTACTAATCACAGCTGCGTTTGACTTTGCATACTTTACTACTTTCCAAGCGAACATTAAATCCTTCATATCTTGAACAGATGGTCGTTTATCGGAAACAACTTTGAGGTCGGCTTCTGAAATTATATGAGTGTTAGATGGTTGAACTAGAATTCCATTAGGAACCAATCTAATAGACAAGTCTGGAATCGTGTAATCACTAAAAGTGCAGAGTATCAGATTCTCCTTCTTCATTAGTATTTCCATAGAAGTTTCATCAAACTCTGGAGCAATGATTGCATCTACAAACATTGCATTAAGCTTCTTCGCAAGTGGTTCTGTGATTACTCGATTGAAACCCATCACAGATCCAAATGCTGAGAGGTTATCAGTTGCAAATGCATGATCGAAGGCAGTTTCGATATCATCAGAGGAAGCAACACCACAAGGACTTGTGTGCTTGATGATTGCACATGTGGGAGCGTTGAGCTCGGAAAGTACTCCGATTGCTGATGTGAAATCTACTAGGTTGTTATAGGAAACAGCCTTTCCATGAATCTGTTTATAGAATGGTTCAGAATTCGGATTCAGATAGTACTTGGCTTCTTGATGCCAGTTCTCGCCATATCGAAGATCTTGTGGATTATCAAAACCCATCACAAAACTGGAAGGCCATTTCACTTCAGAGGAAAGGTAGCGACTTATTGCAATATCGTATTTGGCAGTATGATAGAACGCCTTGATTGCTAATTCCTTTCGAAGTTCGTCAGAGATGTTACCTTCAAGAATCGAATTAGCAACTCGCTCATAATCTGAAGGTGATGAAACAATCAATACTTCATGGTAATTCTTAGCAGCGGCTCTGAGGAGTGTGACACCACCGATGTCGATATTCTCAATAGCATCCATGAGATTGTGTTGCTTCGAGATGACCTGATCGAAGGGATAGAGGTTAGATACAACCAGTCCAATTGGCTGAAGATTCATCGTTTCAAGTTCCGATTTCTGTTCAGTTGTTCCAAGAATCCCACCCAGTACTTTGGGATGAAGGGTCTTGACACGACCTCCTAGTATCTCAGGGTACCCTGTGAAATCTGAGACCCTTGTGACAGAAACACCGGATTCCTCTAGGATTGATGCGGTCTTCCCTGTGCTAATGAAATCAAAATACGAAGACACATTCTTACAAAATTCACCGATTCCCTCTTTGTCAAAGACACTGATTATTGCCAGTCTTCTTTCCAATAGACAACACCATCAGAGTTGGTGGAACTATCTTGCAGGACGAAGTTTCCCTCCTCACTGCAAACACTCGTTGGCTCGCTAGTATCTACATAAAAATACATTGCTAGATTTTAAGGTCATTAGAAGCCTAGTAGTGATTCTCTCTTTGCTACTGAATCTAATATTCCACCGCCATCCACATTGATGACTTCACCTACAATATAGCTAGCACCCTTCGATGCAAGGAATACAACTGTTTCAGCGATGTCTTCTGGTTCTCCAACTCTCTTTAAAGGAACTTCTACATTGATGTAGCTCTTTACTTTCTCCAGAGTCCATCCAGTTGCCTGCTTGGCCATTTCTTCAGGCTCCCATGTACGAATCAATCCGGGAGTTATGCAGTTCACATTGATTCCGAAAGGAGCGAGGTCTCCAGCGAGACCAAGGGTCAATCCAATAATCCCAGCTTTACTTGCAGGGTATTGTACGCCTGAAGAAAGACTTCCATTAGTGCCGGCGCCACTGGATATGTTGATGATCTTGCCATACCTTTTTGGAATCATTTTAGCAGCACATGCTCTTGCAAAATTGAAAGACCCAGTAAGATTCACTGCAATGACCTTGTCCCAGGTCTCTTGGGAGGTCTCAGTCACGATAGCATATCCACCGGATATGTAGGCGTTGTTCACCAAGATATCAATTCGACCATATTTCTTGAACACATCCTCAACCAATGCATCAACAGCTTTCACATCTGCCACATCAGCAGTATAGGCTATTGCGTTGAATCCTTTTTCACGAATATCATTTGCAACTTTCTCTGCACCTTCACCGTTAATATCCACAATAACAGCAGTTGCACCTCTTCTAGCAAATGCCCATGCTGTTGCTTCACCTATTCCTCGAGCAGCGCCTGTAACAATTGCTACATGATTTTTGAATTCCACCATTATCTTCTCCAATTGTTCTTTGTTCACAATAAAATGTAGTTTGAACCACTATTAGAAAATAGCGAATCCCTCATTCTAATTTACTCAAATCGATTCTGATTGGTTCATCAGAAGTTGCTGCAACCAGAGTCATTGAAGCATTACTTCTAAACTCTGCAAGTTGCCAGATGTATTCCACCATTTCACTGGATAGCTGCTTTGGAAGTTTAATTTCTGGTTCAGGGGATTCAATCCCTTGACCTTCCAGAACCTTTCGATTCCTCCATCCTATAATTGGATAGACTCTTGAATCTAGGTTAGTCTTGATTTCAAATCCTAAGGAGGAAAGTGCCTCGTTAATTTTTGAGAACTCACGCATCTCGCAAGTAGTTCCCATACTTAGACTCTCAAGCACTTCAAAGCCATAAGATGTAAGCCAGAGCATTCTAAGGTCAGCATAGTGCGTATCCACAGATTCACCAACTGATTCTAAAAGTAGGATACTTGCTTTATCAATTGGGAAAGTCATTACAGGTACATATTGATTCTTCATCTCAGCTGTTCGTTGCTCAACAACATCATCAATGAGCATTACTAAATCCCCGTAATGTTTCATCATCTGAATATCAAGATCGATGGTTGGGTGGTTATGATTGATTTTATCAACCAGAAGAGATATCAATCGATCTTTAATTTCTGGTGAGTTTCCTGAGTCTAGAAGTTGTTTGAGAATAAGTTTACTCTCCTTCATACCAATATCAAGCATTCCCATCCAACCACAATCGATGACTCGTAACGCATTCTGAAAAAGATGTATCACCTTCCAATCAGGTTCATCATTTCTTACATACTCATAGGAAGCTCTTATTGAATTCAAACTTGGAAGAAAAGTGAGCGCATCGTATGTTTCAACTGCATCAAGTAATACTTCCTTGGCGATATCATTCATTGTTTCGTAGCTCAGGATGGTCTCAGCATCAGTTTCACCATCAAGTATCAGAGTGCCAAGTTTCTTGCATGTGATAAGTGGGGTGATATCTAATCGTTCAATGTTATTACCATTCAATCTAAGTTTGCGCAAGCTTTGATTGGATGCCAATTGCGATGTATCAAAATGACGGATGTCCAAATTGCTTAGGTCAATTGTGGAACTATGATTGTCTAATTCCTTCTCTCTATGAATCCCATCAGATGTGATGTATTTCAGAGTGTCATTCAAACGCTCACTCTCACGATATCTGATTGGATGATTATGGGGCTTATCCTCTTTTCTATTATCGAATTCAATAATAGTGGGGATGCGAATATTCAAGATGTGGATTGTATAGAGAGAGTGTGATTTCAATGTGGAAGGATAAAGTTCGAATATACATAGAAGATAATCAGAAACGTCTGATTGATATCAGCAAGGAAATACATGCGAATCCCGAAGTAGCAAACGAAGAAGTTAAAGCTTCACGATTACTAGCAGATGAGTTAGAAAAAGCTGGTTTCAAAGTGGATTTAGGCATAGCTGGACTTGATACTGCAATAATGGCAGTCCATCCAGATCAATCAGATGGCCCTACTATCGCAATTCTAGGAGAATATGATGCTTTGCCAGGGATTGGACATGCTTGCGGACACAATCTCATTGCAACATCAGCTCTTGGTGCTTGTCTTGCACTTGGTTCGATAAAGAAGGACATTCCTGGAAAATTAATTTTCATGGGTACACCGGCTGAAGAAGCAATCGGTGGAAAAATTGCTATGGTAGAGAAAGGTCTCTTCAAAGATGTTGACGCAGCTATGATGTTCCATCCTTCCGCAGGATATACGATGACAGGTAGGAGAGGGCTAGCTCTCACCGAGGTGATAATCGAGTTTACAGGAAAGGCATCACATGCCTCTGGATCACCCGAGAAGGGAATCAATGCATTAGATGCAGTCATTCAGACGTTCAATGGTATCAATGCGCTTCGTCAGCATATCAGCAGTGATGCCAGAATTCACGGTGTGATTACTCATGGAGGAGTCAAACCTAACATAGTACCAGATTATGCTGCTGCAGAATTCTATGTACGCGCGCCTACAGATAGCTACTGTAGTGAACTTGTGAAAAAACTTGAGAACTGCGCTATTGGAGCAGCCAGCTCCACTGGGGCCACTCTGAAGTATACGGTTGTTGAACCCTCTTATCAAGCACGAATTATGAACAAGACTATGGGAAATCTATTTGAAAACAATCTATCTGCAATTGGGGAACCTCTTATTCCATTACCTCCTGGAAGTGGTGCCGGTTCTAGCGATATAGGAAATGTGAGTCAGGTTGTTCCAACAATTCATCCATACATCTCAATATGTGATGATAGCATCGCAGGTCATTCGATTGAATTCGAGAGAGCATCTGCTTCAGAGAGAGCCCATGAAGCAATGTTGAACGCTGCGATGGCGCTTGCAATGACAGCTATCGACCTGTTCACAGATCCTCAGCTGATGGATCAAGTCAATGAGGAGTTTAGAGGAAGAACTTTGTGATAGATTATTATCAACCGGGTCTTCGTCGTAGATACAATATGATGAGAATAGCAGCAACACCCACTCCACCCGAAGTGACTGCTATAAGAGCCAAATCAAGAGGAGGAGTTTGATAGTAAGAATGTACAATTGTGTAGAACATGATCCCGCTCTCATAGATATTATGTGCTGAATCCTCAACGACAATTCTATACTGTAGAGTCACTTCAGAATCAACAATTCCTAATTGCACAGTCCAGATCCCATCTTGATAGGTGAGAGCTAATTCACTCTCATTTCCCCAATCGTCTGTAGTGTATCTCATAAGTGCACTCAAGACTTCACTATCATCGGTAATTTCTAATTCAACTATCAAAGTGTCAGTTTGATTTGAACTGTTGGATGTAATTGAGATGTCAACAATAGGGGCAAGTACATCAAGTATCTGATAGGAATACAACTGAGATTTTTCCCAATTTCCGGATTGGTCTACAGCGTAGATTGAGAAGTAGACTGACTCGCCAACTGATCCCATCGGGATTGATGCAGACCATGTCCCCGAAATATTACCCATTGAGATGTTTGTGAATGTGGACCCAGAGTTCAAGGAATAGCATAGTAGAACTTGATTCACTCCACCAGGATCAACAACACCCACCGCTATCGGTACCACAACATTCTGTCCTTGTGTTGAAAGCTCTGTCTGTAGTGATATAATTGGACCAACACAATCAATCACTGTGTATGAGTCAATCTGTGAAATACCCCAGTTTCCAACAGTATCATTTGCTTGCACTCTGTACTCAACATAAGTCCCAAAGTCCTGCTCAGGAATGAATGCAAAATAGAGATACCCTATTTTATTCATCCAATAACTATTCCAAGAACCATTATTCGTTCGAACAAGGAGCCATACTGTATCAACCATACTAGTATCAAACGCTGCGGCAGTCACTTCAACAACATCACCGATATTTGGAGTCAGTATATTTCTCGATGTGAAAATGGAGGGCCCCTGAATATCATCGACTGTATAGTTAATCACATCAGAGGCGCCCCAATTGCCCTCACTATCTTCCGCCTGGACATAGTAGGATACATTCGTCCCCGCTAAGAAAAATGGAATGTATTCTATCCAGTTATTCCCTACCTGGCTCATGGAAACCTCTGTCCACGTTTCCTGATTATCACTGGAATACTGAAGTAGGACCTGTTCTATCGTACTTGCATCGACTACTGTCGCGTTGACAATCACCACATCAGAATGGATTGGTTTGAGTATACCTCGAGTAGTTGAAATGAGTGGTCCTTCAGTATCTACAACGATATATGAATAAAGTGAAGATGCTGTCCATTCCCACAATCCATTTTGTACATAGACTTTGTATTGAACTTCGGTATATGCTGGAAAGGCTGGAATCTCTCCAATCCACCAACCTGTCACATTACTCATTGAAATGTTGATGAAAGGACTACCATCAAACGAGTACGAGAGTATTGATTGATTTATCCCTGAGATTGAACTTACTGTTAGTGTTACATTTACTGAATCATCCTGAGATGGTTCAAGAGGTTCACGAATCACCTGTAGATTTGGCCAACTATCTAATTCAACAGTACATTCTAGAATCACACCACTATTTCTATGGTAAAGCATTTCTGTAAATCCATCATTATCAAAATCCCCCATATAGACAGGACCCTCTTCTCCAGAGAGGAATCCAGACTGCCATTTCAGTTGGTAGCTGTTATCACCTGTAGCTTCGTAGATGAAAATCTCCTGATTGCTAATATCACCCGGACCGGAATATCGAGAGGTCCAAGCAATCTCAGGCCAACCATTTCCGTTTGCGTCAAAGAGATACCCTGGATCATTTCCTCCCTTATCATTGAAATTCCACCGGTCTACAAAAGAATTATCTCCAGTGGTTTCATATAATCGTGTTACCCAGCTGTTTCCACCAGAACACCATATTTCATTTAAACCATCTAAATCCAAGTCAATAATCTTTACTGCACTTCCATAGGTACTCACATCACCAGGAGTTTCCCATGAAATCGCATAGGTATCATCGCCCGTAGTTTCCCACTGTGAAACTTTCCGATTGTAATATTCCCCACCCAGAATCATATCCAATGTGCTGTCACCGTCCAGATCACCAATAACGATATGCTTTGTTTGAGAGTTAGGAATTGTTCCTTTGTACGTGTAACTATTATCACCTGTGTTTTCGAAAAATCCTACATTGTAATCATTTGCACCAATGAATATCTCGCAATATCCATCACCATCAACATCTCCACACTCTGGAAATTGTGGATCATTAAGTGAACTAATATCATAGGAATATGTTTGCAAAAACGAGTTATCACCTTCACACTCGAAAATTCTGAGATGCCATACACTAGGCCAAGTTCCTGTATTCATGACAGCTTCCAATTTGGTATCATTATCTGTATCTCCAAACCATGCCCAATCTCTAGACCATTCATCAGCTGGTCCGATGGAGTAATTCCAAATCTCCTCGTAGCTATTGGGACCATTCGATTCATAGACTCGAACATATTTTGTTGATGTATCGGTAGTCCAGATCTCGATTTTGCCATCCTCATCGACATCATATACACCTGACACAGGATGGGGAATAGTGGTACCCTCTACAACCCAGTTATACAATTCATATAACGGGAAATCTGTTGGATTAAGAGGATCCGTACCAGCGAAAACTTCGACACCATCCGACCAAGTATCTAAATCTGAGTCTGCTTGATTTGGATATGTATGATAGTAGTTGTCTTCGATGAAAGAATCTAGGGAGTCACTATCAAAATCAATCCAACCAGTATGATGTGTTGACCCCAGATAACAGGGCCAAGGCAACGAACCAGACTCTGTAACTCCTGGAAGAGATATGCAGTGTAAGTTACTATATCCTGATACGATTATTTCAAGGACACCATCACCATCAAGATCAGCTATACAAGGATCTTCCCAAGGAGACCCACCTAAATTCTCACTCCAATTGAAAGTCCCAGTGTAATCAATACAGTATAGATAATTGTCTTGGGAAGGTACGACTATATCCAGATGACCATCTCCGTCAAGATCTGCAACCATTGGAGAACCACGGATATTGCCTGAGGTCTGGTAGTACCATTCTTCAACGCCATTATGATCGATACAATGAAGACGATCATCATTCGAACCAATTAGGACTTCTAATGTTCCATCATTGTCCAAATCAACTGCAGCTGCTGTCGACATATCGATATCCCCACCGGTATGAAATGTCCACCGCGCAGTACCGTTGTGATGGATGCAGTAAATATTCTGATCCCATGAACCAATAATGATGTCCAAGTGGTCATCTGCATCTAAATCAGTGATGCAGAATGCCGAGTTCATAATCCCTCCACCAGCATAAGCATTCCAAAGTTCATGGCCTGTAGAGTTATAGCAGTAGACTCGACCATTGTGATTTCCTACAACAATGTCAGGGACGCCATCCTCATCAAAGTCTCCTACTGCCGGAGGAACTTCAGCATCATTTCCAGTATTAACATGCCACATTTCATCACCTGTATTACTTAAGCAGTAGAGCATGTTTGCATTAGTAGTGAACAAAACCTCCAAATTACCGTCTAAGTTGATGTCAACAAGACAAGCTGTAGACCATGCCCAACCGATTGATGGAAATGTCCATTCGACCGCCCCTTCAGAATTAAAGCAATAGACCGTACTTCCTCTGGTCCCAATCACGATTTCAAGACTCCCATCCTTGTCTAAATCTGCAACAGAAGGTGATCCGAGAATCCACTCATCTGTTGTATAGCTCCATTCAATCGAGCCCAAATGGTCAATGCAGTAGAGTATCTGATTATTACAGCCAACCAGAACTTCCATTGTTCCATCTGTATCAAGATCAACTGCCACAGGATCTGAATCAAAAAGACTCCCAGCTGTAAAAGTCCAATCTATTGTTGCATCCATTCCAGCAGGTAAACCAATATTCTCTATGTGCAACGCCGAATTCGAATGCACTGCGATCTCAAGTGGGATATTATATCCGCAAAGAAATGACATTACTAATACTGAAGTTAGAAGTGAAGATGCAACTCTTTTCCTGTTCATCTGAAAATCCTCCATTACCGCATCTGTGATTTGACGAGTTGTGTTGGAAATGAGATGTGGAAGAAAAGCATAAGCTTTCTTTTTCAATGGATATTCGCAATAGAATCTGAACCTTTGGAATCTATAATAGAATAAGACTTTTCTCCACGCTTGATACCTGTTTTAAGACCATCATAATGCCCAATACAAAGTAAAAAGCGTTCTAATATTTCTGAATTCATAGAGAAAAAAGACCTATCCTTTTTTCCATTCAATATTAGTTCATGGTTCTTGTAAATTGAGAGCTCTAAAATGGGGGGAGACCCTTCCAAAGGTAAGCTCTCAGTAGAAGAATCAATGCATATTCCGTTAGCCGAAGGCAGGTCAAATTGATGAATTACTTTGAAATCGAACAAATTGTGAATCATGAAGCTAAGGCAGATTCAAAATCAGTACTCC
Source organism: Candidatus Thorarchaeota archaeon (assembly GCA_004524565.1). GTDB lineage: Archaea > Asgardarchaeota > Thorarchaeia > Thorarchaeales > Thorarchaeaceae > SMTZ1-45. Next base: position 5,498 of record SDNZ01000035.1, on the reverse strand, counting down.
CACATGATTGGAATTCCGTGGAAATTGTAAATATCGGTAGTGCTATCATAGCTGCCCTTATCCTTGCAGTCTTCCAAGACATTCAGCATCACAATTTTACTACGGTCAACACGCAAGAATTGGGGTGGAGAAACAAGTACAATATACATTTACTGAGTGGAGTTTCGCAAAAGCAGATCTACAAAGAATGTGGTGTCTTAGAAAAACTCATCGAGAAAGGAGTCTTAGAAAAGCGTCCCTCAAAATCCAGATGGGGAAGACAAAAGCACCAATATCGTTATAGTTTTTCATACCTACACCAGCAGTTCAATCGAGAGCCTCAATCTATTAGATCACAATGAAACTCGAAAAATAGAAATATCGCTCTTATGTTGAATCAAACGGTGGAGAGAACATTTTTGCTTTTTACCTGTCACTTGGAGAATTAGGTTCTAGGAAAAAAGGTCGGATATCAAGATGGGGAAATGGAGTAAAAGAGGAGTTATTTCATTAACAGTAGTACTACTTATTTTCAGTCTATTTGTAAATTCAATTTTCTACTCCGTAGAATCAAGCACATATCCAATGCACAGAGAACCCGATATTCTAATGAATTCATCTTCTGTGACAGATACCTGGTCTGTTCAAGATTATGAAGATGCAATCGCGAATCTCTTCTCGATATTCAATTATTTCAATTTATCATCTTTTGGAGGAGGTTGGCAAGTAGAGGTATGGGATAATTTCACAGATTACGCATGGTCTATTGGCAAGAAGGCGTATTTTGATGCGCAATGTATTATTGGACTTCTAGAAGCATACTCTTTTACAGAGAATCAAACCTATCTTGATTATGCTGAAGATATTTGGAGTTGGGATCGGTCCCATTTCTGGGATGTAACGTATGGAGGGTATTATGAGAGACTTGCCCAGGATAACAGTGTGGAAGTAGGCAATAAACGACTATGGTTTCAATGTCTAACTGGTGTTGCTTTGGTACATCTCTATTCTGCAACAGGGGAAAGTATCTATTTGGATTATATCGAAGAGCTCTATGCTTTCGTGGATGAAAATTATTATGATCCCTCAGATGGAAGCTACTATACAACTCTATCTTCTACTCTTTCCGTAATAGAAAACATGAATGATATCAATGATATCTCATGGTGTGCAAGATTTCTTCTCGAAGCTTATAACCTATCTCAGAATGGAACGTACAAAGACCGAGCCATTGAATTGATTGATAATTACATCAATTACATGTATGATGACACCTATGGGTGGTTTTACAATAGAGTTGCAGCGAATTGGACCACTATAATCAAGGATTCAAAAGGATGGTTTGATAATTACAGAATGCTTATTGATGCTTATCGGATTTTAGGAAATGAAACGTACCTAGAATACGCCCAAATAACATTCGATGACATAACAAATGCCAATTCTTCTGCAGGCTACCTAATGGAGATGAACAGAGAATGGACAAGTTATGTGAATAATGAAATATGTGGAGAAAAAGATCCCAACACTGCAATCGGATATCTTTGGACTGGGATTATATTAGCAAATGACACCATCCTTCAAGAAGCATTCCGTTTCAAATCATCTATCTACAATGACCTCTTGGATACGACTTATGGTGGTATGTACATGCGAAGAAAAGCTGATAGCACTATCCACACATGGAAACAATGGCTTGCTCAAGGACTAATTCTTGAGATGCTGTCAACATTTGCCAGTTTTCTCACGAATCCTGACATTATCGCGCCACGAATCGATAATACCAATCATGAGCCAGTATCCCCTTTCGATACCGATTTGGTCACGGTGAGAACTGATGCAAGAGATATTTCTGGTATCTTATCTGTTAACGTGACTTACAAAATAAATAATGAACCATGGATTTCATTGGATATGTTGGAAGAACAAAATAACAGCTACAAATACACCTTCAATTCACTTGAAGCAGGTGACAACGTGGATTATTATATACTAGTCATCGACGACTCTGAAAACCATAACATTGCAATCGACGATAATCACGGAGCGAATTATTCATTTTATGTGAGAAGTAATGATTGGACAGGACCAGGAATATCCAATATAGTTCAGTACCCCACTATCCCAACTGTAGATGATGCTGTGGAAGTTAATGCAACAATCAGAGATATTTCGGGTGTAGCCAGTGCGATATTCTATTTCAGAGTGAATGAGAGTAATTGGCAAGGATTACCTATGCAGTTGTTAGAAGATGACATCTTTCATATCGAATTGACTGCATTCAATGCGTATTCTTCAGTGCAATATTATATTTCATCGCAGGATGATTCCCTCAATCATAATACTGCTATAAATGATAATCTCGGAAATTATTATAGTTTCACAGTTGCTCCAAGGGATGCAATTATTCCTACTATTCGATCTATATACCAAGAACCTGAAAATCCGACAGTAGATGATTTGATTGTTATAAGAGTAAATGTGACTGATAATATCGAAGTCACTTCGGTTATTCTCACATACACCATAAACAGTGGTTCCGTCTGGAATAACATTACAATGACCATGATACAAAATCTATGGGTTGCAATTATGCCACCAATTAATGTCACAATAACTGTGGGCTATCAAATAATTGCCTATGATCGTGCAGGTAATTATGTTGTATCTGATATTCAGAATTTCATAATTGAGCTTTCTCCGGTAGAATACAGCAACGTGATTCTGATTTCAAGCATCGCAACCCTAAGTGCCTCTATTGTCATTATTATAGGATTGGTAGTTATAATAAAAGAGATCCGTATACGTAAAGAGATGTATCAGCTTCGGTAAAAACAAATCCAGATAATTGATAAGTTGGTTCTATTCTATATGTTAACAGCCGGTAGGACATAGTGCTATCTCTGTACCCAATCAATCGCTAAGAAGTGGCATAAAGTGCTGAATCACATACATAAGATTTCATCAATCAACAGAGCAATATATTCAGAAATGAATGACTATGTAGCATTATATCAAATCTCAATCGTGTCAATTCTTCCTCTGATTGCAGTCATAACCTCGATACTTGCAGTCATTATTATCTTAATTGCATTCTATCTTGCCATGACGAGACCTGAATCACAAGTAGAGCGTACTAAAACAATGATTACAGCAATATCTGATACTCCAAAAGAACGATGGCAAACATTTTCGTCTGCGGATTTCGATGAATTTCTTGGGAAATTTCTTCTTTCCGACGAGGTGGCAGTGCTAGAAGTAATGGCCAAGTTTCTTATTTCACAGGGAATTGACCTCACAGACAAGCAACAGAAACAAGAGAATATTGGATGGATGAACAAGCACAACATCATTCAAGAGTCTCAGGTTTCACAAAAGCGGATTTATGGTAAGAACGGAATAATTGATCGGATGGAATCTCTTGAGATAGTTGAGAAAAAGAATTCCAGTTCTTCTTGGGGTGGAATGAAGTATATTTACCGATTAAAAATCAATAGTGATTTTGTAAGAGCATATATCAAAGCATTACAGGAAGGTGAAGTGTAGTAACACATTTCCTTTTCTTCCAGTAGAATAAAGTATGTCAAATGCAAAACAACAACAAGAAGAAAATTCCCTTCAGACTGAAGGAAACCAATTTCAAGTTACTAGAAAACCAAAAGATATTCTCTACACGATTATCTTTGCAGGATTTGGAATTTGGATATTTAGTACATTCATATTTAAGACAAACATGTTTGGTGATTTATCATCAATGTGTGGACCATTCCTAGCTTTAGGAGGGTTCTGTTTCCTCTTCGCATCACCAATGAAGCTACGGAAAGCAGGTTCTATACTTGGGTTACTTGGTTCAGGGGTTGCGTGTTATATGTTCTTTATCATGCAGGAAATGATTGCTACTCATGTTTTGTTCTACTCAATTGAAATGGCGATTATCGCTCTTGGAACATCCCTGTTGTGTTTGTTGATTTCCATTTCACAACTCTGCCAGACTTTATAATCAGAAATGATTTATTTTTTCGATTCCAAGAATCGATCGATTCTCAGGGGTATCAAGATACACTCTCCATTCAGAGAGTTTGCCATCACAAAGTTTTGCAGACCACATGGCAGGACCATCAAGTACCGGCTCATTTGAGCATGTTGAATATCCAATCATAACGACCATACCATTCCTCATCTCGACTTGTTGGAAGATATTGGTATAATCAGGGTATGACCTGAAGAAAATCCGCCAGCCCTCGGTCATTACTTTTTTTCCTTCATGCACATCGTTTTCAGAATCGATGAACGTATGGTCATGAGTCATCAGAGAGGATAGACCTTCAATATCATGACTGTTGATGTAATTGTTGAATTGAATTGCAGTTGCACTCTTACTTTTGAGGTCAGTGAGTCTGAGATTGTTTTCGTGGAGAATGAATTCTCCGGATTCCATGAATGTGCGGATTTGCCCGCTTGTGAATACCCAAGTTGATTCTTCTTTATATTCATCTTCAAAATAGGAGAGAATATCTCCAACATCCCAAGGACCGAATGATGTCATGTAATTATTGTAGTCATCCTGAATCGCCTGCCAATCAATATATCGTACCTTTGAGAGGACAATCGAACCACCGCGAAGGTAAATTACATACATCAGTCGTTTTTCTTCGATTATTGTCTACACACTCCAGTGACATCAGAGTTGTTGCATATCCAGCTCTATCATCAACTCTTCAAAGAATCTATCTTTTGTAGGTGATATTGATTTCTTGGTTTCAGAAGTATGATAATAAGATTCTCTACGAGGCCTCAATTTGTAGTGTGTTTGATTTCTTGGACCTAATAACAATTAGAGCAACAAGACCACTAGCACCAGCTCCAACAAGAATGTAAGGGATTAGTTGTGGTAGACCGAATTGTGAAAGAGGTGACATGTTCTCCAGATTCATGATATAGAAACGATAATGAATTGCATCATCTACTTCAGTGGTGCAGGGATTCTCAGTAAGCCAGTCTTCAACAACATAACCATCAATGGCATAACCAGACTGAATCTGAAATACTCTATTTCGTGGCATCGTTTCCCATGCATCTTCAGGAATATCTTCATGAGAATATAGACTTGTATTAGCTTCAGTTAGATGATGCCCCCAGTATTGGAATACTGAATCATCAAACTGCGAACTCGTCGAATGAACTTCGATAGTAATGTTGTACAGCGGAGATGGAAGTTCGGTACCAGCACATGTTACAATATTACGAATTGAATCGAGTTCAGCTTTGATGGATTCAGCTAAGGCTATAGCGTTGGGAATTCCTGGACCAATTATCCAATCTAGATGCACATTTAGAACGGGTGAATTATCAGACCAATCATCTGACTTCCTCGGCTCAGAAAGTTCACTAGAAATAAGGTCTAGTAGATCATCAGCGTCATAGAAGAGTTCCTTGAGATGAGAATAGTCATACTCTTTCAAGAATTCTGGGACACTAGAAAGACTACTCTCAAGTTCATCAAGCTGATTCTGACGAGT
>SDNZ01000177.1 GCA_004524565.1 Candidatus Thorarchaeota archaeon | reverse complement strand
TATATTAGTTTGGACTATTTCATTGTCAACTTGATGAAACGTTCCACCATTTTTGCGTCTATGAGAAATGAAGAGCTATTTCTTTTGTCAGCCAATTCCCAGATGTAATTCCGCATCAATGGTGAAACATCCGGAAGATAATCTTGAGGGGATTCTGTCGTTGTCCTAATCGTGATATCACTCTTTGCAAACTCTCGTTCGATTGTGTAGAATGTTCCAAGATTACAGGATGTTCCAACATCTAATGCTTTTAGAACACTGAATCCGTAGGATGTCAACCATAAATTCTTGAGATTCACTAACTGACCTTCAATCACAACTTCTACTTCTGTAATCTCACGTTTTCGCTTAGCTAACACTTTTTCAACCCGTTTTGCAAATTCACCGTTTTCAATCGCCATACCAAGATCAAGTTGAATGGTCGTTTTTTCAGAGTCAATTTGTCTGTAGATGTTTTCAGAAACATATGATAGAATGGTATCACGACCAAATAGATGATCAATTCTAGTAACAATATATTCAAGGTGCTCAATTGGATTTCCATCCAGGAACCCCAACCAAGACATATCTAACGAGGCTACCAAACATTGAAGAAAATGGTAATTGAACCAATTGGGCATACCAATACGTAGTTCATCTATCAAACACCGGATAGTATCGGGTTCAATATTATCAAGTGCTAATTTTTCAGCAAAATCCAGAACCTGCCATAAGTATTTTCGAATGGGTTGTTCTTCCTGTCCTTTGTCTACAATTGCATAAACCGTGCAAGTATCTCCGTGTTCTATAAGTATATCATATTCAGGTCTTGCAAAACTTCTCAACGGAGGTTGTGCAAAAATAGCAACAGCTGATACAAATCCATCAATCAGATCGGGATCACGGAATAAATCTTTGAATTGCGCTCTTGCATGAAGCGTGCCACCAGATTTCTTGAGAACTGCTACATACCATACTTTCTTAGCATCAAGCATCGCCTCAATACAACTCCTCTCCCTTGTAATTTCGCCTAGGATATTAATAATCTCATTTGAATTGTGCTGCTACTGATTGAGGCGCGTTAACTGAAATTGTTATATGGAGTTCTTGCAATCAATAAGTATCATTCAGTTAGATCAAACGATACATTGTCTGAACAACCTCTCAGATTCTGTTTCTGCTGATCGCAACAGAAGGCAGTCGAACTTCAACAATGCTGGATGACGAACAAAACGAGAGGTACAAAAAAATGAAAGAAGAAAGACACTCTATTTTGAAAAAGATTGCTGATGGGGAGTTGACCGTAGAAGAAGGTCAAGAACTCCTTGAGCAATTAGACCAGCAGTATAGACATGATGATGATGGCTATTTTGGTCAGCGCGGAACAATAAGTGAGAGAGAATTAGAAAGAATCACAAAGAATGTTCTTCCGAATGTTAAACCAGAATTCATGGAAGAGCTTGATGTAATTGATAGTTCTCAACTCACCTACAGAGCAATTGAACAGCTAATTGTCAAATATGTTAGAAACGAATATCTAACAGAGATGGCGAAGTTGGGGTATTCGGATATCCCAGATAGAGACCTTGCTCTCCTCATCATGAATAGTGTTGATCCAGAATTTGTACAGGAATTGCAGAATCTTGGTTACAATGATCTCACTATACGAGATTTAACGAAGATGGGTATTCATGGAGCATCACCAGAATACATCAAGCAGCTCGCAGAGCTAGGTTACAAAGACCTTCCTGTAAATCAATTAGTGAAGATGAGAATTCATAGTGTAGCACCAGAATACATCGAAGGTTTACAGAAACTCGGATACAAGGATATTCCAGCAAACCAATTAGTCAAATTCAGAATTCATGATGTAACCTTAGAATATGTTTCAGAATTGAAGGAATTGGGATATGAGGATATTCCAGAAAGCAGTTTGACAAAACTTCGTATTCATGAGGTAACTCCAGAATATATCAAAGAGTTCAAAGAAGCTGGATTAAAGGACATACCTCTAGGACAGCTAGTAAAGATGAGAATCCATGATGTAATCCCAGAGTTTGCCAAGGAATTGGCAGAAGCGGGTTATCCCGATCTCTCACCGAATCGACTTATTGAATTCAGTATACATGATGTAGATGTTGAGTTTGCTAAAGGACTTCGAGAACTGGGTTACGAGGATATTTCGCCTGGCCATATTGTTGAAATGAAGATTCATAATCTTAGTTTAGAATACATCAACGAGTTGATTACTTTAGGCTATGAAAATCTTAGTCCTCGTGTTCTAGTTGAAATGAAAATACACAATGTCACTCTGAATTTCATTCGAGATCTAAAAGAAATGGGATTCGAAGATATTTCCCCCAGAAAGCTGGTTGAAATGTGTATCCATAATGTTGATTCAAACTACATTCGGGATTTGAAAGAGAGGGGCATTGAGGATTTAAGTGGTCGTCAACTAGTTGAAATGAGAATCCATAACGTGGACCCTAAGGTCATCGATGAGATGAAAGAACTCGGGTATGAAGATTTGAACCCTCGAGACCTCATTGAGATGAATATCCATGGTGTCGATCCTAGATTCGTACGCGATATGCATGAGAGGGGTATCAAGGATTTGTCAATCAGGAAACTGATTCAGATCAAGATTCATGGTATTTTTGATTAGAATCCTGATGCGAGGAGTGTCCTGAAAGACATCCCTCGCTTTAATTTTATATTAGTTGATTGGGAAATCCCGAGCACAGTTCTGGCATGTGATAGTTCCATTATTAGGAATCTCAGAGCCATAATAGTATCTTGCATTACAGTGAGGACAAGTATAGCTGTGTTTAGAAAAATCAGGAGGTGTCTCAGGGTCTTTATCTACATACAAGAAAGATGCAATTTTTTCACTCAGGAATCCAATAGCATATACTGAAACAAAAACTGAAACAAGTAGAATCAATATTACTTGAATGTTGTTCAGTCCACTCCAAGGCGAAAATGAGTAGGCAATTGCCATTATGTTAATCGGTATGAATGTGATATTGAAGACAAATAATAAGATGGCGCCGTCCCTCATTCCATTACCAATATTCTGTTCACACTTAATATCCCATAGTTTCTCAGAAAGAACCTGATTTATTCCTCCAATTAATGCAAACAATATCGCATATGCTGACCCTATCAGCAGAAAAGGTCCTAGAATCGATTGAGGGTAATAATATGCACCATAAGAGGGAGTAAGTGAAAAAACGGTTACAATCCATGTTACAAGAGTAATACTCCCAAGAATAGTTCCATGTATCAAATATTTGCCTAATCTCTTTGAATTTGTAAATTCTGAAACAAGTATCCACTCCCAACTACAATGAGAATATCATGGATTGCAGCGAGATAAACATTTTCTCAAAGCTGGTGATATATGCTCGAAGATAGTTCATATATTATAATATCACTATCCAACTTGAAGGTTTTCAGCTGTGGATAAAGATGTCAAAGTATTCAACTTCTGCCCTTGCTACAAAGATTTCGAGGGTGAGTTGATTTGCCTCAATGCAGATGGGCTCATAGATGTAGAGCACGCTATTTTTGCAGCTGACATTCTTAATCAAAATGCTTCATTGGAGATGATCAAGCAGTTTGAGATGGGTGATGGAAAAACATGTTACTCATCGATTTACACTCATGACGGTAATTGTTACTGCTCATCACAGGGTTGGAAAATTAGAATTCACAATGAAGATATCACCGCAGATATGCTCATGCAATCCATCAAACTCTATGCTCTTGGGCCAACCGAGATTACAGTCGACTGTGCATCATGCATTTATGGAATTCTGTTGGCTCTCGTTCTAGCACAGGACCAAGCTTCCATCAAGCGATACCTAGACGAATTCTCTCTGAAAGTAGCAATCAAGTTTACAGAATTAGAGCTTGAGGACATCACCGACGACACGCCTTATTTTGAAACAGTTCAGATCTACCTTGCAGAACTTCTAGAAGACCAGTATTATTGGAAGAATGCACACGAGAAGCTGGTTGAACGAAAAGAACCAGAAGCATTGGTGAAGCTTGTAGAAAAATTAGAGATGCTAGATAGATACCAATTCCTCTTCTACAGTCAGGTCTTGAACATTAGAAGTATGCACAACTCAAGAATTCTCATGAGGATGCTATCACATATTCTTCGTACGTCAAAGAATATTCTAGATCTGAACGGTGAAATTCACACTATGATTGCCACAGATTCCATTGGTGGTTATGAAGAGGATGAAGATCTTGTTTCACGAATCGAGGATTACATGGAGAAGAGCAGGACTCTCGACCATTTCTTTGGTAATATCGCAGATATAATGAAAGGTAATATGTAATTTGCATAGATAGTTCCAATCAATTATGATAGGAGCAATTTTTTGTTTTTAGTGTAATCATAGACTTACTTTCATTAGAGTCGGAGTGAAAAGGAACAATGTTGTTAATTCAATTATTATCTCCAAGGAACATCAAGTAATCAGTACCAGGAATATCATAGCCCAAGTTACTCAATACCAGCACTAGTTGACCACGATGATGAGTGGTATGAAGTAAATACTGAAGGAAGAAATCCACTACGTCTATCTCAAACGGTTCCTCGCTAATGTGAGTGACTGGTATCTTTCCCTGAGGTATCTCTTCGATGGCTCTACTCAGACGAGTATCTAAGACCTCCCATCTCTTGAGTAGTTCCTGTTTTGGTAATCGTTTCACTCGGTCAAAAACCGATTCATCTTTGGATTGTTCGGCAAAGAAAAAGCAGGTTTCCAAGGCTAGCACAATATGTTGAACTAAGCCCTTCGGACTTCGCCCACCAATTTCTTTCACGAACGTATCAGGATCGATATCGTGTAGAAGTTCCCTCATTTTCCATCCAGTCCATAGATGGTAGTCTGCCAAGTTCTTGAAAACCAACGAATTCTCCTCGTGAATCATATGGGATTTTCACCGTATTAGTTTACCGAGAGACCGAGTTAACCTGATAACTCATCGAGAAGTCCTAACATCCATTCATCAATAGATTTCTTCTTTGTCCAAGTTTCTTCAAACGGGGTCATAACCAGTTTGCCGCCAACTTCTCCAACTAATCCTCCAGCCTCTCCGCTAAGCAGACATTCAATTGCATAAGCACCAAGTCGAGTAGCAAGCATTCGATCAAAATGAGTGGGATTGCCTCCTCTTTGGATATAACCTAGAACGGAAACTCTACATTTCTCCCCAATTCGTTCGTTCAACTTCTTTCCAATAGTTTCAGCATTCCCTAATTCATCCCCTTCTGCTACAACAACAAGAACACTAGATTTTGCTTTTTCTCTCGCTTTCACAACTTTATCTGCCAGTTCCTCAATTGTAGTATCAGTTTCGGGCATTAGTATAGCAGATGCTCCAGTTGCAAAACCTACGTGAAAGGCTATGAACCCTGCATGGCGACCCATGACCTCAACAAGAAATATCCGTTGAAATGCTTCTGCAGTGTCTCTTATTTTGTCAAGTGCACTAAGGGCATTATTAACTGCAGTATCAAATCCAATTGTGTAGTCAGTTCCATACATATCGTTGTCTATCGTACCTGGAAGACCAATTAGATACCCTTTCCAGTGGTTGCTTAGGGCATCAAGAGCATGCATCGTTCCATCTCCACCGATAGCTATCAATGCATCAAATCCACGGTCAGTTAGAATCTTTGCTGCTTTCTTCTGACCTTCCTCAGTTCTGAATTCTTCTGATCT